>CADAQS010000128.1:0-3438 GCA_902790115.1 uncultured Eubacteriales bacterium
TTTCGGCATCAGCGCAACGGTTCCGAAGGTTCCGCCGATCATTGTTCCGATGCCCGAGAAAGTTGCGTTAATCAGCAGTTTGGACCAGCGTACGCCCATAAAGTTCTCTTCCACATACACCGGACACATCTTTTCCAGCAATGCCTTTACCCGCTGGAGCTGTGCATCCGTGATTCCTGCCATTCTGCCCATGTGGAACGATAGACTGTCCGGATCGCTTGTCAGGATGCACTCCCCCGGTCCGGACATGGTTGCACCCCACTCGACGGTACATCCGATCGTGTGTTCCTTTCCGACGATCGACGCAATTTCCGGTTCCGGAATGCCGTTCTGCAGCGTAACGATCACGCCGTCGTCCGAAAGAAACGGTTTCAGCTTGGTCACAACTTCCGGATTGTGCAACTGCTTGGTCATCAACAGGATCACATCGTACGTTCCATGCATGTTCTCCGGCAAAAGCGCATGCACCGGGACCGTGAAATTAACCGTTCCGCCGACGTGCGCTCCCCGTTCCGTCAGCGCCTGCACATGCTCCCGATTCCGGTTGATCAGTTCAACGGCCTCGCCGTTTTTCGATAGGTATGCGCCGAGCACCGTTCCCAACGATCCCGCGCCGTAAATTGCACATCGCATAGTCTTGCCTCCGAATCCCATCGGGATCAGTATACCGCGAACCCCGAAAAAGCGCAAGAAAAGACTGCTCCGAAGGGAGCAGCCGAAAATGGTATCATACGGAATTAATACTTGATCTTTCCCTGCGCAACGGCCTTCAGATGCTGGCCGTACGGGCTCTTTCCGTACTGTTCCGCAAAGGTCAGAAGCTGCAGGCGATCGATCCAGCCGTTGATGAATGCAATCTCCTCCAAAGCCGAGATCTTAATCCCCTGTCGGGATTCGATCGTCTCCACAAAGTTGGCCGCATCGAGCAGTGCAGACATTGTTCCGGTATCCAGCCACGCAAATCCGCGTCCGAGCAGCTGCACATCCAGCAGATCATCCTTGAGATACATCTCGTTCAGCGTCGTGATCTCGAGCTCGCCACGCGCAGACGGCTTGACCTGATTGGCGCGCTTGCAGACATCTTTCGGATAAAAATAAAGACCGGTAACCGCATAGTTGCTTTTCGGAACTTTTGGCTTTTCTTCGATGCTCGTTGCTCTTCCCTCTTCGTCGAAAGCAACCACGCCGAAGCGCTCGGGATCCGGCACATAATACCCGAATACCGTTGCGCGGCCGTTCTCCTCCGCGTCTTCAACTGCTGCCCGCAGGATCTTTCCGAAGCCGTTTCCGTAGAAGATATTGTCGCCGAGAACCATCGCTCCGGGTTCGCCGTTTAAGAACTCCTCGCCGAGAATGAAAGCCTGCGCAAGGCCGTCTGGACTCGGCTGAACTTTGTAGGAAAGCCGGATGCCGAATTGACTGCCGTCGCCGAGGAGCGCTTCAAAGCGCGGCGTATCGCTCGGGGTCGAAATGATCAGAATATCCTGAATGCCCGCCAGCATCAGTGTGCTCAGCGGATAGTAGATCATCGGCTTGTCATAGATTGGCAAAAGCTGTTTGGATGTAACTTTCGTCAACGGATAAAGGCGCGTTCCGGACCCGCCGGCAAGTACGATTCCCTTCATGATAGTTCCCTTTCTGAATTCTTAAAATGTTTTCTCCAAAGCTTCCCAGTTCTGATCCTTTTCGGAAAGGATCAGTGTTGTCCCATCCTCCAGCGCATATCCTTTGCCGGACGCCGTTCCTTTGTATTCCCCGATTAATCCCGGCCATTCGATTCCGATTGCAGGATCGTTCCACGCGATGCCGCCTTCATCGTTCGGATGATAGTAGTCATCACATTTATAGCACAGTTCCGCCGTATCGGTCAGCGTCAAAAAGCCGTGCGCAAATCCATGCGGAATGAAAAACTGTTTTTTGTTCTCTTCCGAAAGCAGAACGCCGAAGTACTTTCCGCAAGTTGGAGAATTCTTTCTCAGATCCACCGCAACATCATATACCGCGCCGCGAATCACACGGACGAGCTTCGCCTGCGGATAACGGATCTGGTAATGCATGCCGCGCAGGACGCCTTTTGTGCTCATGGACTGATTGTCCTGCACGAAAGGAATCCTTAAGCCTGCCTCTTCGAAGTCGAGCGCATTATAGGTCTCCATAAAGTATCCGCGGCTGTCGCCGTGTACCTTCGGCGTAATGATGCAGAGGCCTTCGATGCCTCCGACATGATGTTCCACTTGGATCTGTCCCATGAAAAGCTCCTGTTCGTTATCAGTATCCGATTTCCTTTAGATAGCGTCTTAACGCGTCCTTCCAGTCTGGCAAGGGTTTGAAGCCTGCGCGTTCCAGCTTGGATTTATCCAGTCGGGAGTTGAAGGGACGTTTTGCGAGATTCAGCCCGTACTCCTCCGTCGTGACGCGCCGGACGGCGGTTGTGACATGCGCGATCCGATAAGTCTCTTCCGTAAAGTCGGCCCAAGAAATGAATGCGCCCGGATATTCCTCGCTGTTGGTCGCATGATAACGTCCGTATTTGTCCGTCTCGATCATGTCTACCAACAAGCGGGCAAGATCCTTCGTATAGGTCGGCGTTCCGATCTGATCGTCCACAACCGTCACAAATTCACGGCCTTGCGCAATCCGGAGCATCGTCCGGACAAAATTGTTTCCGTTCTTTCCGAACAGCCAGGCTGCCCGAACCAGAAAGTACTTTTCCAATGTCTGCTCAACGATCCGCTCGCCTTCGCGTTTCGAAGCCCCGTATCGGTTCAGCGGCGCATAGTCTTCTTCATCCGGATCCCAGGGTGATGTGCCTTCCCCGTCGAACACATAATCCGTGCTGATAAACACAAGCTTTGCATCCACCGTCTTTGCTGCTTCCGCAACATACCGTGTTCCTTCGACGTTGACCGCATAAACCTTATCCATGTTTTCCGCCTTTTCGGCGGCATCGACTGCGGTCCACGCAGCACAATGCACGATCACATCGGGATGCTCCCGTTCGATCGTTTCATGCACTTTTTCTGCATCGGAAATATCCAAAGGAACGTATGTCAGCCGTGCGTTTTCCGGCGCATTGTCGATATCGGAAGCAAGATCGCTGCCGACACAGGAATACCCGCGCTGCAGAACCTGATCCATCACATCGTATCCAAGTTGTCCCTTGACGCCGGTCACAAAGACTTTCATCAAATTTTCTCCCTGTTTCCGTACATTTGTTCGTAATAGTTCTGATACTCTCCGCTGATGATCGGCTGCCACCAATCCTCATGATCAAGATACCAGCGGATCGTCTTTTTTATGCCATCTTTGAACTTGGTTTCCGGCAGCCATCCGAGTTCCCTATGGATCTTGGTCGGATCGATCGCATACCGCATGTCATGCCCTTTCCGATCGGTCACATGAGTGATCAGCGACTCCGGTTTACCGAGTTCTTTGCAG
>CADAQS010000128.1:3460-8350 GCA_902790115.1 uncultured Eubacteriales bacterium
GCAGATCAGCTTGACGATATCGATATTCCGCATCTCGTTGTGCCCGCCGACATTATAGACTTCTCCAACGGTACCCTTATGGATGATCAGATCGATCGCCCGGCAATGATCCTCGACATACAGCCAGTCACGTACATTCAAGCCCTCGCCGTAGACCGGCAGCGGTTTGTCATGAAGCGCATTGATGATCATCAACGGGATCAGTTTTTCCGGGAAATGATACGGCCCGTAGTTGTTCGAGCAACGCGAGATCGTGACCGGAAGGCCGAACGTGCGATGGTAAGCGAGCACAAGCAGATCCGCTCCTGCTTTGGAGGAACTGTACGGACTGCTCGTATGGATCGGGGTCGTTTCCGTAAAGAACAGATCCGGACGATCCAGCGGAAGATCACCGTATACCTCGTCCGTGCTGACCTGATGGTAGCGCGTAATGCCGAATTTCCGGCAGGCATCCATCAAAACAGAGGTACCAATGATGTTCGTTTCCAGGAAGATCGAAGGATTCTCGATCGAACGATCCACGTGACTCTCCGCCGCAAAATTCACAACGATATCCGGATGCTCTTCTTCAAACACCTGATAGACAGCTTCCCGGTCGCAGATATCCACCTTGACAAACCGAAAGCGCGGATCATCCATGATATCTTTCAGCGTAGACAGATTGCCGGCATAGGTCAGCTTGTCCATGCAGATAATCCGATCCTCCGGATACGTTTTGAGCATGTGAAAAATGAAATTGGAACCGATAAAACCTGCGCCGCCTGTTACGAGAATCGTCATATTGCCCTCCAATAATTGATATATTCTTATTTCAAATACTCGTATTAATTCCCATATAATTTTACTTGCAAACAGACGTTATGTCAATCATATTCCGATCCGATTCGTCGAATTACGATTTGTTTTCATCTTTATGCAGCCTGTGTCCGAACGAGCGCAGCATCCCAAGCGCGAAGCTGTTCTTCAGGATGATCAGAATCGCTGCGTAGGCCGCAACCGAGCACCCAACCGACAGCAAAAACTCGAGCACTCTCCGGCTGTCTCCGAAAACGTTCGCAAACAGGATGCAGATTGCCGCAATGACCGCACTTCCAACCACCGACGAAAGCAGATCCCTCCATCGCACCGAGAAGCTAACGGTTTTCAGGCTGACGCTTGCTACCATAACGAAAACGATAATTTCCGCAATCAATGTGGTTATCGCAGCCGCATCGATGCCGAATTTCGGAATCAACACGAAATTCAGTCCGACGTTGACCAGCGCGGCCGTTACCGTCGAGATCAAGAACCACCGCTCCTTTTTAAAAGGGAGCAGAATCGAGTTGGAGAAGAAACACCCTCCCACGGCAAAGAACATGGCGCAGGCAAGGATCTGCAGCGCAGGAGTTCCTCCGAGATAACCGGAACCGCCCATGATATACACGATGTTGTCCGCCTCGAAAAACAGGCCGGTGATTACCGGAAAGATCAGCGTCAGAACGCTGGAAACGGTTTCCGTGCAGGACTCTTTGAACTGCGGAAGCCGGTCGTGAGAAAGATAGTAGGAAAACCGCGGGATCGTAACAAGAATCAGTGCATTGATCAGTTCTTTCAGCGTCGTATAGATCCTGCTTGCCATATAATAGACGCCGACGAAATGGTCGCTCATCAGAAGGCCGAGGATCGTAATGTCCGCGAGCAGGTAGATCCTGATCGCGACACTGTTCGAGAACAGTGTCAGAAGCGGCTTGATATGCTTCTTTAGATTCAGCTGCCGCGTAAACCGGATCGGAATCAGCTTCCGGACATGGAAGACATTCAAAAGATTGCCTCCTGCATTGGCAAACATCCCGATCACGATATACTTGGAAAGATCCTCCGGCGTCCGGACGAAAACCAGCAGCGAAACGAGGCAGATCACCTGCACGACGATATACCGGATCGTGATGAACAGATAATCCTCCATCAGCACATTGATCCAATCCGCGCCGAGCGTCGTCAAAAGGATCGAGATACTCAGAATCATGACCGCCGACCGATATGGAGCCATCTTCGGCCAAAGAAACAGAACGATCGCCAAAAGCACATAGGCGATTCCGGTCATCACCAGATTGATGGAATACACCTCGCAGGCAAAGCCTGTCAGCTGATCCTTTTGATCCCGATAGGTCTGCCCTTCCCGGATCGCATACGTGGAAACGCCGAGCGCGGCAATCAGCAGGAAATAATTGACAAACGTCAAACTGTAGGAATAGATGCCGACATTGTCCGTGCCCAGTACATGGGACGCGTAAGAAAACGTAATCAGCGGAAATACGATCGCCGCACCGCGCCGAACCATATTCAGAAACGCATTTCTTTTCAATTGTCTGTGCTCCATATGCGCCTCCATGGTCAGTGCAGCAGTTCCAGCAGCCAGTTATTCTCCATAACGCTGCGGAATACATAATCGAAGTACCGTATCTCGTACTTGAACATCATGAAGTACAGAATGATCCCAAGGTAAACAATCTGGAACAGCACCAAAAGAGCGATCATGAAACGTCGGTTCCGGTCATTCAGATGCGAAAGTTTTCTGGTAAACAGCAGCAGTCCCGCCAAAAGCCCGACACGGGAAATGCGCTCATATTCGCCGGAGATCGAAATCTCGAGGCCGACGAACATCAGCGAATACAGCATGCTGACAAAGAGAACTCGATCGGTCTTCTGTTCGGCCGCATTCTCGGTTTTAGCAAGAGACACGGAAGGATTCCGCGGTGAAAAATGTGCATCCAGATCGGGAACTCTTCTGGTCGGGCGTTTTCCGGAAACCAGCTGCAAGATGCCGAAATATAAAAGCGGCATTGCGCGATTGAACAGGATGCGGACGACCCGGATTACGGAGTTGTCGCGTTCGCCGACAATCCAAAGCCGGGTTTTTCGCGCTCCGATCACCTGTTCAATCACCGGTGCAAACCGATCGATACAGAACGTAAATACAACAATGGCAACCGGCACGATCACCATGTACAAAAGCTTGTGCCGGTCGATGTTCAGAAGCAGCAGCGCAAGCGAAAGATACATAACCGAGGAATAATGGAACCCTGTTGCCAATGCGATGCAGATCAGGAAAAACAGGATATCGCGCTTAGTGCGATGCAGCTGATAATGAATGATGAACCGGATTCCGAATACCACGATTGCATAGGCGACGAAGAATCGCAGCTGCGTGACGTCCATTGTCATCGGATAGATCGAATAGACGAACAGCGACAACGCAGGATACGGCGAGTATTTGAGTACGATGCAGGCAACGAGCGCAAGCCCGATCAGCGAGAGTACCGCGCGAAAAACGCCGTAACTGATTCCTGCCGCAAAGAACCAGCGGTTCATTGCGGCAAAGATCGGTTCGGATCCGAAGATCCGGATGCCGTTATACTGCATTTCATAGTGATCGTAATCCGGATTCCCTGTGTTCAGGCAAAAAACGCAGACCAAGAACAGCAGCATCAGCGCTGTTGCAAGTTTACTGCGTTTTTTCAGCATCGAAAAGATGCCGAGGATGAACCAGATTCCGTATAACATGTACGATCCTTTTCCGATCTTTTCAGAAACTCTTTTTTCTTCTCGGTTTCGATCTTACAGACGGTTGAACACGATGCTGTACCACCAGACAACGCGGCTTTTCCGATCCCGCTTTTTCATGTCCGGATGATGAATCAGCTTCCACTTGTTGACCGGGCTGAAGCGATAGTGCAAAAACGTGTCGATCAGCTTCGCGTTCTCCTCGACCATGTCCGATCGATAGAGATCATAGATCTCCTTTAGATACAGGATTCGCTTGTGATCTCGCTTTTGAAACAGCAGCGGGACGGCGCGCTTGAGCATATAGGAAACGCTGCTGTGATACAGCTTTGCGCCTTCGATTCCGACTTCGTTGTTGCCGTGCTGACGGTAGAGAATATAGGAATCCGAATCAAAGATCACTGTACTGCCGATTGCTTTTGCAATCCGATAGATCCAGTTGTCGTGAATGCAGTCCGTTTGAGGGCGATGCTTCAGGGCGTAACCGGCAAGTGCACGGTCAAACACCATCGTACATCCGCTTGCAAGGTTTTTCCAAAGCACCTCGAAGAAATCGTCGTAGAAAACAATGTTTTCCTCTCGTATCAGATTTAGATTCTGATCTACAAAGCTCTTGTTGGAATAATACAGCTTTCCCCGGTTATTTGCGGGCAGTTCGGCAAGCTTTTGCGACGCAGCGGACAGTTTTTCCGGTTTCCATACGTCGTCCTGATCCGCAAACATATAATACTGGCCGGAAGGAGACTGACCGGAAGGAGACAGAGAACCGTCCCCTGTCTCCTCTGCAAAGTATTGCAGGGCCAGGAAGAAATGGCGGGCAGCGCCGCCGGAGGGCACGGTCCGGAAGCGCACCTTGACGCGCTCCGGGTACTGCTCCGCATATTCTCGCTCGATCTCCTGCGTTCTGTCGGAGGAGACATCATCAGAAATAAGCAGACGGACGCTCTGTTCCGTCTGCTTTAAGATCGATTCGATCTGGGCCCGCAGGTACTTCTCTCCGTTCCTGCTGCACAAAATGACATTTACACACATGTTTCTTTCCTGCGCCAATATTCTTTCACCGCATTTCTATGATCTGACATACGAAACTCTTTTTATTATCTGTTGCGTATGTCAAAAACACTCACCGATGCGACCATTTTGCTTTAACTTACCGATTTTTGACATATGAAATGTCATTTTGAATCAATTGCATATGTCAGGTGCCGCTGGAGGTTGTCTCATCCACCTGATGTTCAGCTTTCACCTCAGATTTCTCTGCTACATCAGCCTGCTTTTCGGCTTCTCCGGCTTTCTCTGATTTCCCGGCTTTCTCCGCCTTCTCTGATTTCTCAGCCTTCTCAGCTT
>CADAQS010000129.1 GCA_902790115.1 uncultured Eubacteriales bacterium
CGATGACGCGTTCGACTTCCGCGTCCGTAAGTCCGTAATACATCGGAAGACGAACCAGACGCTCGCTCTCCTTCGTGGTGTAGACGTCTTCACCCGCAAAGCGGCCGTACTTCAAGCCTGCAGGTGCGCTGTGCAGCGGGATGTAGTGGAACATCGCGCCGATCTCGTTTTCTTTCAGATAGCGGATCAACGCCGTGCGCTCTTCCAGATCCCTGCACTTGAGATAGAACATGTGCGCATTATGGACGCAGCCTTCCGGAATCGTCTGCAGCTCGATAACGCCCTTTTCGGCAAGTTCCGTAAACGCTTTGCGGTACATGTTCCAAACATGCAGACGGGCGTTGTTGATCTCGTCCGCTTTCTCGAGCTGCGCCCAGAGATAGGCCGCGTTGAGTTCGCTCGGCAAATAGCTGTCGCCGATGTCGACCCAGGTATACTTGTCGACCTGGCCGCGGAAGAACTTGGAGCGATCCGTTCCTTTCTCGCGAAGGATCTCCGCACGCTCGTTGTAGGCGGGATTGTTGATGATGATCGCGCCGCCTTCGCCCATCGAATAGTTCTTCGTCTCATGGAACGAATAGCAGCCGAAATCGCCGATCGTGCCGAGCGCCCTGCCCTTATAGGTGCTCATGACGCCCTGTGCGGCATCCTCCACGACCATCAGATTGTGGCGTTTTGCGATGTCCATGATCGTGTCCATCTCGCAGGCTACGCCTGCATAATGCATCGGAACGATCACCTTGGTCTTGTCCGTAATGGCGGCTTCGATCTTGGTCTCATCGATGTTCATCGTGTCCGGACGGACATCGACAAAAACCAGCTTTGCGCCGAAGATTGCAAACGCCGTTGCCGTGCTCGAAAAAGTGAAACTCGGAAGAATGACTTCGTCGCCCGGCTGGATGCCGCAGAGCAGCGCGGCCATATCCAGTGCCGTCGTGCCGCTCGTGGTCAGCAACGCCATCTGTGCGTGGAAGCGTTCCTCCATCCATCGGTTGCAAAGCTTTGTGAACTTTCCGTCACCGCAGATCTTCCTGGACAAGATCGCCTCGTGCATGTACGCTTCCTCCGTCCCCACATACGGCGGAACATTAAAACTGATCATAAATCCCCCTTGATGAAGCGATTAAAAAGATTATTCCATACAAATACAAATTAATTATAATGTAATTCGTCCGGATTTTCAAGCAAAAAATAAGCGAACCGGCAAATTGTTTCAGAAAAACCGAATTCTTTCTGTTTGGAACGTGGAACGATTCCCCGGATCCTCTGTGATAAAGCGATTTCATTTCCCTGGGCGATGATTCTGTCCTTCCAAAAGCCGAAGTCGCTCGCAGACCGCAAACAGGAATTCCACATTCGTCGGAACGCCTTTTTTATCCGGCACGCCATAGCCGAAATAGGAGCGCTGCGCCTGCGGGTCGCCGTGCCGCCATGCATAATCGATCGCATGGCGCATCGCCCGATTCACCATGATTGGCGAAGAGCCGTACTGCTTTGCAACATGCGGATAAATATCGTGCATCATTGACTGCTGCTGCGGGAAGGGATTTGATCGGATCGTATCGATCGCTATCCGAAGGTAGCGATAACCCAGCAGATGTATCGGGACAGACAGCGCATCCAGGCAGGCTTCCGTCAGCGAACCTCCCGATTTGCGATAGGGTCTTTTGCAGAGGCATTTTGCGATCCGGATCAGTTGTTCCCGGTCATACGGCTCATGGACCGAGAAATTGCAGAGCGGTTCGTTTATGCCGCAGTCGATCCCGATCCGGATAGGAAACGATCCGGTCGGTCTCTGTTCCGAATGCAGGAAAAGCAATTCGCCGGATTGCGGGATCGATTCGCAAAAGGTCAGAGGTTCCCCATACTGTTTTGCGATCCATTCCAGTTCAGCATCCGGCTTTTCCGAAACATAATACCACATATTTCCCCTCCGATTTCCCTATAATTATATTTTATCCGAAGCAGAGGGAAATACAATGAACAAAGCATGTACGAGTTTCCGAATATCATGAACTTTTTATGAAGATTTCAAGGAAAGCATTTTCACACAACAAAACGGATATTTTCCCCAAAAAATTTTACAAAATACTGGATTTGGCAATTGACTTACGATATACTTTATATAATTGCAGAGCAAGGAGAAAGACAATGACGCATTTGCACAACGGACACCGGCAGCGTCTTCGGGAACTGTACCGCAAATCAGGCGCGGATGGACTGCCCGATCACGTTCTTCTGGAACTTTTGCTCTCCTATGCAATTCCGCGGCGGGACGTCAATCCGCTTGCGCATGAACTGTTGGAACGATTCAACAGTTTATCGGACGTCCTTTCCGCTCCGCAGGAAGAGCTGAACAGCATCAACGGAATTGGCGAAAGCACGGCCTCCTTTCTGCATTTGATATTCGACCTGCACCAGCGCATGCTGCAGTCCCTCTCATCCCCGAAGAAGCGGATTGTACTGAACAACTCTGATCTGGCGTCGCGCTACGCCCTGTCGCTGTTCCGGCAGGACCGGTACGAAACCGTGCGCGTGGTCTGTCTGGACATGGCAATGCAGATTATCAACGTCACGACGCTCTCCGTCGGTTCCTTGAACGCGGTCACGGTCGAGCCGCGCCGCGTCATAGAGACCGCCCTGTTCTATAAGGCTTACAGTATTTTGTTGATGCATAATCACCCGACCGGGACGGTGATCCCTTCGCAGGATGATATTGAGACGGCGGACAAGATTACAAAACTTGCGCGGGAACTGAGTATTCAGGTCAACGATCAGCTGATCGTCGGCGACAACGTCACCTACAGTTTTGCATTTGACCGCGTGTTCCTGTTCTCTTCCGCGACCGTCTGCGAAACGCTGTCGCTCGATGAATATCTCACGATGCTTGCCCGACGCGCACGGGAGCAGCGCGAGCTGGCACAAGTCGGCAAGCTGTTTGATCCGGAATGACGCGAAGAAGCCGGAAGGATCCGGGTTCCTTGATGATGCGAAAAAAAGCACCCTTCCGGGTGCTTTTGCTTTTCCTTTACAGTTTTCGCATCGCTTTGATTTCCCTGCGGACTTCGGTCGCCCGCTTGGTCATTGCCTTGCCCCAACGGACCACATACATGGCAGGAAGCAGGACCGGCCATTTTTCCAAGACCGGATAGGCGATGCGCATCCGCTCAAAGCTCGGGAACAGTCGGCGGAAAACATACTTCTGCTTGACGCTCGTCGTAACGTTTTCCAGATCCGGATCCACAAGTTCCTGGATCGAGTGCAGCACGCTGTTCTCCTCGGTTCCGTATGCGCCGGATTCCGCGAGATAATCCGCCATTTTCCGGTCGCTTTCCGAAAGGACCTCCTCCGAGAATGTCTCCGGATGGGCAAACAGATGATCGCCGAGCGTTCGGATGCCGGCGTCAAACTCCCGGATATGCATCCGGTCCAGCGCCGCGGCCAGATACGCTTCATCCATCTTTTCCTTCTGCCGGATCACATAGCTGTCCATCAGGATCTTAAGTCCGACGCCGCCGTGGATGTAGTGCTTATAAGCATGCGCTATCACATAGGAGTAGAGATCCTCGACACGCATGTGCCGTCCGAATTCTCTATCTTCGTCTTTTAAAAGCAAGCCGCGCTGTTTGACATTGAAATGCTGATTCAGCTTGGAGCTCTTCGGAAAGAAGCGCCGATGCATCTCAAAGTTAAACAACGGCTCCTTCAGATACTCATCGTGCACAAGCCCGCGCTCTACGGTATAGCCGCGGCCCAGCATGATCGCGTCCATTTCCTTGCGCTTCGATTCATCGATCAGGATATCATTGTCCGCCATCTCCCGCATGCCGTACTGCGGATAGTAATGCTGTACGAGAATTCCCTTCAAAGGCAGGTACCAGATGCCCTGCTTCTCCATCTCCGAAAGGATCTCCTCCCGCTCGGTGTCGAACAAAAGCGCACGGCGCAGCGCACGGTTTCGCACCATATGCCACTGCTTCCACGCTTCCTTGCCGAGAACGGCGGCCGGATCTTCCAACTGTTCGAAGGCAACTGCCAGCACGGCGGCGACCTTATGCCGCTCCGCTTCCTTGAGCAGCGCTTCCGAATCCATCGCCGATACGCGCGCAGCATCCGGCGCGACGCTGTTCAGCGCGCACCCGGACAAATATAACAGATCAAGCGTTGTCTGTCGCATGATGCAATTCCTCCACTCGGATCCCTTCTCCGGTCATCTGCACTTCGCGGGTGCAGATCGAAAGCACTTTCATTCGATGCGTTACGATCAGAACCGTCCGATCCGTCATCTTCTGCAGATTGTGCAGCAGTTCCGTTTCCGTTGCTTCGTCCAGCGAGCTGGTGGCTTCGTCCAGCAGCAGGATCGGATGCTCCGACAGAATTGCCCGCGCGATCGCAAGCCGCTGCATCTGGCCCTCCGAAAGGCCGGTTCCGCGTTCGCCGAGCACCGTATCCAATCCGTCCGGCAACTCTGCAAGAAACCCATCGGCGCAGGCAATCTTCAGCGCTGCATGGATCCGCTCATCCGGAACGTTCCGTTCTCCGAACGTAACGACCGAACGGATTGTGCCGCTCATAAGCTGATTGCCCTGCGGGACATAGGCGAACAATCCGCGCCACGACGCCGTCAGCGGGGCAGAATCCCCGTTTTTATGATACAGCAGCCGTTCTCCCGCGTCAAGCGGATAAAGGCACATCAAGAGCTTTAACAGCGTGCTCTTGCCGCATCCGGAAGGCCCGGTCACGGCAACGGTATCGCCTTTGCGGATCATGGCGTTGACATCCGACAGCACGACCGAACGCGGCTGCGCGCTTTCGCCCTGCTGGATGCTGCGGTGTCCGGCGCAAACGTTTCGGCTTCCATCAAGCGCTCTGCACTCGCAATCATCGCATAGTACTGCGGGAAGTACGAGGAAAGGTTTGCAAACGGCGACTGGATCTGCCCGATCAGCTGCAGAACCGCCGTAAACGTGCCGTAGGTCATGGTACCGGTCAGAATCCCGTAGCCGCAATAGATCGCTGCGATCGCAAACGCGCCGCGGATCATGACGCCGATGCCGACGTTGCAGAAGTTCGCAAAGTGATTCCGCCGCATGCGCGCCTTCTGATGCGCCGACATCGCCTGCTCCGCCTGTTCAAGCACGGAATCCTCACGCGCAAACGTTCGCACGATCAACAGGTTCGACAGCCGCTCCGACAGGAACACACGAAGCTTCCCGTCCGCCTCCTGAATCCGCTTATGCAGTTCCTTGAGCTTCTTGCGGAACAGATACGTCAATCCGGCAAGCAGCAGTCCCGCAGGGATCAGCAGCCACGAAAAGCCATGCACCAGATACAGTACGGCAAACAATGCGCCGAACAGTCTGACGACCATGCCGGTCACTTCCGGCACGATCTCGGTCAGCCCCGCCGCGACAACGACCGTATCCGAAGTCAGGCGGTTCATCCACTCCTCGGAATGGACGGCTGTCACCTCGGCATAGTCGCGATACAGAAGCGATTCAAACAGCCGGCGCTTAAAGCAGTTTTCAAACGACGACTTGGCATATTCTTTCAGGAAGCGAACCATTGCGCGCAGGATCAGCTGCAGCGCGATCACGCCGACCAGGTATACGGCATAGCGGATAAATCCCGGAAGATCCTTCCCGACCGCCTGATCGATCAGATCCCGCAGGATCCACGCCTGCATAACGCCGAACACCGCCAAAGCAACCTGTACCAAAAGCAGCCAGAAAATCTCCCACTTATGCCGTGCGGAGACCTTCCAGAGCCATGGTAGCGGTTTAATTGCTTTGGTGTGTTTTACCTGGTCCATTGTTTCCATTTTCTGCGCAGCGTGACGGGCAGATGGACAAAAAACAGGATTGCGGCGCGAAGTGGGAACAGATCGCACCACAGATGGACATACAGCCGGTATCCCGGATCGGTCACGCGCACCGTCTTTCCGTTGCGCACGATCTCGGTCAGAACGCCGATGATGTTCCGGTCGGTAATGCCGTATTCCCTGCGTCCGCGGTTATCACCGCAGATCACATAGTCCGATTCCCGCACTTTCAGAACCCGATGCAGCACATACTGTCCCGAATCCCGCTTGTACAGCGGAACGTCGTACTTTTTCAGCCGGCCCTCCGGCTTTTTGAGGATGATCAGATCCCTGCCCTCGCGGATCAGCGGGAGCATGCTGTTGCCGACGTTGGTATAGACCAGCGTCCCCTGTTCTTCGAGCACCTGTTCGAAGGTCTGCTCACTCATCGAGCGCTCCGACCTCGCGCAGCGTATTCAGCACTTTGTCCACGTCGCGGCCGATCACTTCATCGGTCACGCCGTCATAGCGTTCCTTCATCTTTTCAAGGATCGCATCCCGTGTCGTCTCCTTCTTGAGCTGGTCCACAATAAAAGCAGCCGTGCGGTTGCTGCGAATCAAGCCGGAAAACTTCGCGCCGCCGACGGCAACCATGACCTGCGTATCGCCGGTTTCGTGCGTAATAAAGCCTTTTTTCAGTTTCATAAGTTCCTCCGTTATTTCTGCATTCCGCGGTAAGCGACCACCGCCGCCTCCGGGTCCATATTGCATCCGAGCCGATAAACCCGAACCGTCTGCATCATCCGGTCCAGCAGCTGCAGCGTCAGTCCAAGTGCTTCCGGATCCGCAGGCCGATAGGTCTGCTGCACAAGAAGCGGATACACCGCATACGGATCGACCTGCTCGATGTGATTGACCGTATCGCGTTCCAGGACACAGATCCCTTTCAGCGGCGCTGAGCGGTTGGTGCTGAGATGATGCTTGCCGTCCCAGGGCGTTCCGAATGCCGTCACGCATTTCTCCGAAACGTGCAGCAGCGGTTTGTCATCGTTGATCATCACCGCACGGTCGCCGAAGTGCTTCCGCCACAAGCGCGTATGCGTCGATTTTCCGGTCCCGCTCTTTGCCGTGAACAGGTAGGCTTCGTCATCGACCGCAATCACCGAGCCGTGAAACAGGATCGTGCCGAAACGCGGAAGCTGTTCCGCGATCTTGCGATACAAAGCAAGCGCTTCCAAGTAGGCGTCCGACCAGTCCATTTCGGGAACACCTTCAAACGCTGCTTCGCGCGCCGATTTTTCGCGCTCAAACTTGATATCTTCCCGATTCACGGATGCACGAATCACGCCCTGTCCTTCGCAGAGATACGCTTTGCAGTATTCTTTTGTCTCGGGAAACAGGCACTCGACGTCAATC
>CADAQS010000130.1 GCA_902790115.1 uncultured Eubacteriales bacterium
CGTCGTCTTGCCGTGGTCTACGTGTCCGATCGTGCCGATGTTTACATGCGGCTTCGTGCGTTCGAATTTTTGCTTTGCCATTTTGTTTCTCCTTCAAAGTATTGAATTGTGTTTTGTTGTTCAGAATCGGTAATTATATCTTCCCAGTATCTTTTCCTGGATACTGTCGGGAACCCTCTCATAGCGCGAGAACTGCATCGAAAACGTTCCGCGCCCCTGCGTGCGCGAGCGAAGGTCGGTCGCATAGCCGAACATCTCGGACAGCGGGCAGATCGCCTTGACGGTCGTGCCGCCCTGACCGGTCTCCATGCCGAGGATCTTGCCGCGTTTTGCGTTCAGATTGCCCACGATGTCGCCAAGGTACTCGTCCGGAAGGAACAGCTCCACCTGCATCATCGGTTCGAGCAGGACGCCGTTGTCCTTGGTCAGACCTTCCTTGACGGCCAACGAACCCGCAATCCGGAACGCGATATCGCTCGAATCGACCTCATGGTACGATCCGTCGACGAGCGTCGCGCGGATGTCGATCAGTTCATAGCCGCCGAGCGGACCGGACTGCAGCGCGTCGCGGATGCCGTTGTCGACCGCCGGGATAAACTCCTTCGGAATCACGCCGCCGACGATCTTGTTGACGAACTCGTACCCGCTGCCGGGCTCCATCGGCTCGAACTCGACGACGACATGACCGTACTGGCCGTGTCCGCCGGTCTGCCGGACGTAGCGCGTTTCGTGACGCACCGGCGCGGCGATCGTTTCCTTATAGCTGACCTGCGGCTTGCCGACGGTCGCTTCGACGCGGAATTCACGGATCAAGCGATCCACGATGATTTCGAGGTGCAGCTCACCCATGCCGGCGATGATCGTCTGACCCGTTTCCTGATCCGTATAGGTGCGGAACGTCGGGTCTTCCTCGCCCATCTTCTGGAGCGCGGCCATCATCTTTTCCTGTCCGGCCTTGGTCTTCGGCTCGATTGCGACCTGAATGACCGGCGTCGGGAACACCATGCTTTCGAGCAGCATCTGATGGTTCTCGACGGTCAGTGTTTCACCGGTCGTCGTCTCGCGAAGTCCGACAAGTGCACAGATATCGCCCGCATGCGCTTCCTCGACCTCAGTGCGCGAATTGGCGTGCATCAGAAGAATCTTGCTGACGCGTTCCCGCTTTTGCTTGTTGACGTTGTAAACGTAGGTACCGGTCTTGAGCGTGCCGCTGTAGATACGGATAAATGCGAGCTTGCCGTACGGGTCCGCCACGATCTTGAACGCCAGCGCCGCAAACGGCGCGCTGTCATCGGGCTTCGCCTCGATCTCACCTTCGCCGTAGCGGTCCGTGCCCTTTGCGGGCGGAACGTCGAGCGGAGAAGGCAGAAAATCGACGATCGCGTTCAGAAGCGGCTGGACGCCCTTGTTGCGGTACGAAGTGCCGCAGCACACCGGAACGGCCGTTCCGGCGATCGTCGCCTTGCGAATGCAGGCGATCAGACCGTCCTTGTCCGGCTCCTCGCCGTCGAGGTACTTTTCCATCAGATCCTCGTCTTGGTCAATGACCGCTTCGATCAGCTCGGCGCGCCGCGCTTCGGCTGCTTCGACGAGATCTGCGGGAATGTCCTCCTCGCGGATGTCGGTACCGTCGTCGTTGTAGTACACCTCCGCGCGCATCGTCACAAGATCGACGATGCCGCGAAAACCCGCTTCAGCCCCGATCGGGAGCTGAACCGGAACGGGATTCGCATGGAGGCGGTCGCGCATCATGTCCATCACGCGGAAGAAATCGGCTCCGGTGATATCCATTTTATTGACGTACGCAATGCAGGGGACGCCGTACTTCATGGCCTGACGCCATACGGTCTCCGACTGCGGCTCAACACCGCCCTTGGCGCAGAATACAGCAACAGCACCATCCAGCACGCGGAGGCTGCGCTCGACTTCCACAGTAAAGTCGACGTGACCCGGCGTGTCGATGATGTTGATGCGATGACCTCTCCAATAGGCCGTGGTAGCGGCGGAGCAGATCGTGATGCCACGCTCCTGCTCCTGCACCATAAAGTCCATGGTGGCCGCGCCCTCGTGAACCTCGCCGACCTTGTGGATCTTACCCGTATAGAACAGAATCCGCTCGGTCGTGGTGGTCTTGCCGGCATCGATGTGCGCCATGATGCCGATATTGCGTGTCAATGCAAGCGCTGTATCCCGCATTACCAGCGATAATGAGCAAACGCCTTATTGGCCTCTGCCATACGATGGGTGTCTTCCTTCTTCTTGACGGCGTTGCCCTGCTCGTTGCAGGCATCCAGAATCTCGCCCGCAAGGCGTTCCGCCATCGTACGCTCGCTGCGCGAACGTGCGAAGCTGACGAGCCAGCGGAGACCGAGGGTCTGACGGCGGTCTGCACGGATCTCGATCGGGACCTGATAGGTCGAGCCGCCGACTCTGCGTGCCTTGACCTCGAGCACCGGCATGATGTTGTTCATCGCCTGCTCGAATGCTTCCAGCGCGTCCTTGCCGCTCTTCTCGGCGATCATGTCGAACGCGTCGTAAACAGCCTTCTGTGCAACACCGCGCTTACCGTCCAGCATGACCTGGTTGATGAGCTTGGTTACAACGGTGCTCTTGTAGATCGGATCTGCAAGAACTTCTCTCTTGGGAATGAATCCTCTTCTCGGCATAGCTTATTTTCCTCCCTTCGGACGCTTCGCACCGTAGAGCGAACGGCCCTGCTTGCGGTTTGCGACGCCTGCGGTATCGAGTGCGCCGCGGATGATGTGATAACGCACACCGGGCAGGTCCTTGACACGGCCGCCGCGAATCAGGACCACGGAGTGCTCCTGCAGGTTGTGGCCGATGCCGGGAATATAAGCGGTACCTTCGAGACCGTCGGTCAGACGGACACGAGCGATTTTACGCAGAGCGGAGTTCGGCTTTTTGGGCGTCATCGTACGGACTGCGGTGCAGACGCCGCGACGCTGCGGGCACTGCTTCAGAATAGGAGCCGTGGACTTGTATTCCACCTGCTCTCTGCCTTTGCGAACCAACTGGTTAATGGTCGGCATTTTGGAATGTTCCTCCTCAGAAAAAATTTATAAAAATATAGTTTGTATAAATCAATCCCTCTGCAACCCATATTCAGAGGATATTGTCCGTTATTGCTGCGTCAGAACGCAGAAAACTGCGCATGGAGACCCATGCACTGCCAAAGAAATAGTGTAACAGGATTTTTCAATCTTGTCAATCGGGATTTTCCCCATTTTCGGGCTTTTTACCCGAATAAACTTCAGACGGCGCATTGCCGAGTCCGTAATACAGCCGCTTTTTCGAGAACACCGGCTGCGGATGCTTCTCACCGAACAGCGGAAACCAACCGAGCGCGATCATGCGCTGCGCGACCGGATGCGTCAGAAGGTCGAAGTACATCGCGCGGCTGAACGGCTTTCTTGCAGCGGCCTGCAGCACCTTGCCGAGCGCATAGCCGCCGATCAGCCCGAACCCGACCAGAAGCGCCGGAAGGTAGGACGCCACCCTGCGAAGCGCTTCGCAAAGATGCGGATCCGCAACGAACGGCACGACCAGCGCGGTCAGAAGGATCGGCATAAGCAGCGGCAGATACGACGCCAGCAGCAGGCGGCTGCGGCAGTTCCGACAGCAGGCAAACTGCAGCGGAACCATGAATCCGACGTCGCCCTTGGTGAACAAGCGCCGATAATGCAGCTCTTTCGGCTCGCTGTGACCGAAATCGATGATCGCAAACGCGCTCGCCTTTCCTTTCGGCTCTGTCTTGCACAGCGTGCAGGTCTCGCTTTCGAACAGCTGCGCAATGCCCTCCTCGGGCAGCAGCGCTTCAAACCGGTCGAGATAATCTGCGACGGTGTTGGCACGATCGCCCTCCTCGCCTTTTTTGGCGCGGTGAACCGGGCAATCCTCACAGGCGCGCATATTCAGGATCGCGCACGCCCTGGTTGCATACAGGGCGCACGCGATATCGCTTTTTGCGGAACACGTTTCCATGTTACTGGATCAGTGCGGCGGTCGTGTCCGCCTCAGTGACTTCGACGTTGCGATAGCGGCGCAGGCCGATGCCCGCCGGAATCTGCTTGCCGATGATGACGTTCTCCTTGAGGCCGACGAGCGGATCGATCTTGCCCTTGATGGCAGCTTCGGTCAGCACGCGCGTGGTCTCCTGGAACGATGCCGCCGACAGCCACGAATCGGTCGCCAGAGCAGCCTTCGTGATGCCGAGCAGTTTGCGCTTTGCCTTGGCGAGACGCGGCTCCTCGGGTTCCTCGGTGCCCTGCTCCTGCGCCTTTTCGAGCGCTTCCTCGTACGCCTTGATCAGCTTCTCGTTCTCCTCCTCGAAGCGGAAGATGTCGCACAGTTCGCCGGGCAGCAGGTTCGTATCGCCCGCGTCCTCGATCTGGACCTTGCGCAGCATCTGGCGGATGATGACCTCGATGTGCTTATCGGAGATCTCAACGCCCTGCAGACGGTAAACGCTCTGCACTTCCTTGAGCAGGTAGGCCTGCACGCCCTTGATACCCTTGATCTTGAGGATATCGTTCGGGTTGACGGAACCTTCGGTCAGCTCGTCGCCGGCCTCGACATGGTCGCCGTCCTTGACCTTCAGCTTGGAGCCGAACGGGATCAGATAGTTCTCGGCTTCGCCGTCCGCGTTCGTGATGATCGCGCGGCGCTTGCCCTCGTCGATGCGAACTTCGCCGGAGATCTCGGTGATCGTGGCAAGACCTTTGGGCTTACGCGCTTCGAACAGTTCCTCGACACGCGGCA
>CADAQS010000131.1 GCA_902790115.1 uncultured Eubacteriales bacterium
TCCTCTGCGCGCTGCGCAACCGTGACGCCCTCCGGCAGATCGAGCCACTGGATGCAAAGCTTTTTAGCCGGAACGGACGCCTCCCACGACACGGTCAGCCCCGTGCCGGGATCGAAGATCTGATAGCGGTCAAACGACTTGTCGAGCATGCGTGTCGCCGCGCTGCGGTACGGGCCTGTCTCCAGCGTGCATTTTTTGATCAGGTTTTCGGCGGTCTTTTCCTCGGCGAAGCTGTATATCGGCAGCGTGCACAGCAACAGCGCCAGAAAGATGCAGAATTTGCGGTATTTCGGTTTCATACCGTTCAGTATAACACACTCCGGTGCAAACGAAAAGCACAAATTGCCGCAATGCGACAAAAAAGAACGGCCGTTCGACCGTTCCTGCAATCGTTTCCTCCGCGCGGGCGATTATTCCATAACCAGATACAGCTCGTCAAGGTTCTCGATCAGCTCGCCGAGCCGTTCGATGAACCGCAGCGAGAAGCCGTATTCTTCATCGACGAACCGCTCGCACCGATAGACCATATAGTGTCCGTCCTCCTGATTCAGCGCAAGAAAATCGCCGCGCATCGAGAACGGGGACAGCTTGCTCTGTCCGGTCGCAAAGTCGAACCAGCCAATCTTGGTCTGCGCATCCTCGCTCGTCCCGAAATGGTAGGTATACAGCACGTCGGGCACACTGTCATTGTTCAGATCGCTCAGGATGACGTCGAGCACACCCTTGCCGTCGTCGCCCTCGCCGAGCCGATAGTAAGTGCCGTTCCAGACAATGTAGGAATAGCCGAGTCCGATGTGTCGAATCACCGCGCAGCCGGTCGCCGCGCGCAGATCGTCCGGCGTGATGTCAAGCCAGTATTCCGAAACCAGATTTTCCGGACCGTAGTCCTCGATCTCGTATTCGGTCATGCCGAGTTTGTCGAGCTCCGGTTCAAAGGCCGGCTTGTTCTCGGCGGCATAGTTTCGATCGGGCAGCGGCGTCGGCTCCGGCGTCGCGGTCGGCTCTTCGGTCGGCCGGACGGTCGGACGGCTGTTCTGCAGGATCCTGCCCTGAATCATCATCGTCGCGAACATCGCGAGCAGCAGCAAAGCGATCGCGCCGAAGAGAAACAGCACGATCCACGCTCCCTTTTTGCGTTTGCGGATGGTTTGTTTTTGTTCCATAAATTCCTTTCGCGGTGTTTTAGAACGCTTCCAGCTCTGCGGTCAGCGCATCATAGAGGTAATGCAGATGCACGCCGTCGATCAGCCGGTGATTGACCTGCACCGTGTAGGCGAGCGTGACCCGCCCGTCCGGCGCCTCGGTATACTTGCCCCACAGAATCCGCGGCGTACTGTCGTCGCGGTCCATACCGAACTCCTGTGTGACGTGCGCATAGTCGAACCACGGCAGGCAGGACAGGTACACGTTGTGCCCTTCAGCATCCTCCGTAAAGGTCGGAAGCGGAGAAACCGCTTTCCTTTCGGTTTCCTTCATGCGCGCCGCAAAGTCCGCAACCGGCTCGTCTGCGATCCAAGGGATCGTGTTGATGCCGAACAGGTCGCCGTCGTAAAGATAGGTATAAGATGGATCGCGCGCGTCGATTTTATACACGTCTTCGCCGTGAATCTCGTAGAGATACTCCTCGAGTCCGTTAACCGCACGCATCGTGACCCAAATCATCGCCGCATAAAAGGAAACGCCGCTTGCTTTGCACCGGTGCAGGAGCTTTGTGACGTCCAGCCGGAACGTTACGCTGTAGAACGGGACCTCGATCCCGCCGAAAAAGTCACAGTGTGCGCTTCGCTTCCATTGGCTGCGATTGATCTTCTGCATAACGGCTCCTTGCTAAAATACCCTGCGCGCAAAGACGAACGCGCTTTCCCAGTAATCCGTGTGCAGTTTGGTCGTGATCACGACGCCCTTGCTGCTCGACGGATAGATCATCCTGCCGTTTCCGAGATAGATGCAGGCGCAGTTGACGCTCTCGTTCGAGCCGGTCATGAAAAACAGGATGTCGCCCTTACGAAGATCGTCCATCGAATCGATTCGCGTCCACGCTTCCGTTTCGGAATAGCCCTTGCTCGACCGGTGCGAAACCTTGACGCCCGCCTTGTTCAGGCAGTAATATACGAACCCGCCCGGATCGAATCCGTCGGTCGTCGTGCCGCCGCGCAAGTACGGAATATCGATCAGCGATTCCGCGATCGCAACGAACCGGTCAGCGCCTTCCAGATCCGGCTCCGGCGTCGCGGTCGGCGCAGGCGTTGCCGTCGGCTCTTCGGTGGGCTTTGGCGTCGGTGTTTCGGTGGGCTTTGGCGTCGGCGCTTCGGTCGGCGCGGCGGTATGGAGCGGTGCAGGCGTTGCCGTCGAAGCGGCTTCCTCCGTTTTTTTGCCGTCCGCATTTCCGCCGCTCGTGTCCACGACCTGCGTTTCGGGTTGCGATTCTGCCGGCGCGGCGGTCGGCGCGGCGCTCTGCACCGTTCCGATGATGCGGATCGGATCCTGCTCCGCGCGGGAATCGATGATTTGTGCTTCGGTGCAGCCGAACAGCGCTGCAAGCAGCAGCGCGCAAAGTGAGAATGCCGACAAGCGTTTCATTCGGCCACCTCCTTTTTTCCGGAATGATACGGATATTATAACGGCAAATTGTCACAAAACCGTAAACGGAACATGAACAGATTACGGATTTTTTGTCACGCTCGTGTCAACAAACAGTGACCGCAAAAGGTCCCGGTTCTTCGTTTTTCGCCGCTCGGTTTCCAATGCATCGACAGAAATCTCCAGCACATCGCCTTCGCGGACGCCGCAGAGCGCCATAAGCGGAACCGAAAACGTCAGCTGCGGGTTCTCCGAAATCAGAACCGCATACGCGTCTTCGATCCGATCCACCGTCCAGAGCATTTTTTGCCCTCCTTCCGTACTGTGACGCCATTATACCATATGAAGAAATCTCCTGCAACGGGCGATCCGGCATTGTGTGATTGGAATACATGGGAAATGTTTACAATTACGCAACCTTTTTGACGCATGGACAGTATTATAATAGAATATCCAAATGATGACCGCGGGAGAAGTATGCCCGCAGGAAGGGTAACAATATGAAGCAGAAAAAACACGGCTGGATTGCGGTTTTAGTGATCGTTCTGATCCTCGGAATTCTGATCGGCGGATATTTTTTGGCAACGAAGGTCCTGCACATCGACCTCCCGTTCTCTCTGCCGTTCGGCGGATCGGGCAGCGGCGAGGACACCGCGTATGTGCAGACGGTCGCAAGCATCCTCGGCGTCGGCTATACCGGAAAGAGCAACCGCTATTCGGGCGTCGTCGAGGCCAAGGAAGTCATCGAGATCAATCCCGACAGCAGTCTGACGATCGCCGAGCGCTTTGTCGAAGCAGGCGACGCCGTCACGAAGGGCATGCCGCTGTTCAGCTATGACGTGGACAGCCTGACGCTGTCGTATGAGCAGCTGCTGATCGACATCTCCGGGCAGGAGAACACGATCCGCACCTCGACAGAGGAGATCGAGTCGCTCGAAAAGCGTATCGCCAAGGCCAAGGAATCCAAGCAGTATGAGCTCAAGCTCGAGCTGCAGGAGGTCTCGCTGACGCTGAAGAAGGCCGAATACGAGCTCAAGAGCAAGCAGGCGCAGGCCGAGGATCTCAAAAAAGCGATCGACGACAGCGTGGTCAAGTCCCCCGTGGACGGCCGCGTCCGTTCGGTGCGCACCGAAGACAGCAGCAATCCGTTCGGCGGCTATGGGCAGGAGCAGTCCAACGCATACATGACCATTGTTGCCGGTTCCGACTACTGCGTCAAGGGCACGGTGTCCGAGCAGACCGTCCGCTCGCTCTATGAGGGCATGGCGGTCACGATCCGTTCGCGCACGGACGAATCGAAATACTGCCGCGGCGAGATCTACCGGGTCAACACGACCGAGCCGGTCAGCGACAACAACAATATGTACTATTATGACGGCGGCAGCGGCGACAAGTCGAGCAAGTACGCCTTCTACGTCTCGGTCGATTCGATCGAAGGACTGATGATGGGTCAGCATGTGTACATCGAACCCGGCGAACCGGGCGAGGACGACGGTACGATGTGGCTCCCGTCCTACTATCTGCTGCCGAACGATACCGAGGGCGGCATCGGCTATGTCTACGCCGAAAACAGCAAGGGCCGGATCGAAAAGCGGCAGGTTTCGCTCGGCGCCTACAACGAAGAAACCGACTCCTATGAGATCGTCTCCGGTCTTGCGTTTACGGACCGCATCGCGTTCCCGGACGAGACGGTGCACGAGGGCATGCTCGCAAGCGAAACGAACTACGCCGGCGGTTCAGATCAGGGAATGGAAATGCCGTTTGACGGCGGCACGGAGATGCCGTTTGACGGCGGCACGGAGATGCCGTTTGACGGCGGCACGGAGATGCCCGCAGAAGGATTTCCCGATGAGATGAACTACGCAGAACCGTGCGAGCCGGAGATCGGCCCGGAGGAACTCCCGGCCGACGGTGAGAATTCCGAAGGAGACGGCCTATGATCCTGGAACTCGAACATATTGAAAAGGATTACGGCACCGCGGCAATGCCGGTTCCCGTGCTGCATGACGTCAACCTGCAGCTGGAACAAGGCGAATATCTCGCGATCATGGGACCGAG
>CADAQS010000132.1 GCA_902790115.1 uncultured Eubacteriales bacterium
TTGATTCTTGCCGCAAATTAGCCGTGTTTTTGACCTCTCGCAGTACGGAGTACAGCTTCGGATCAAAGAACACGGCTTCTGAAGGCAATCTGAACAGCCTTGCGGCTGCCCATAAGAGCGCAGACCAATCGCGGCGAACGGTTTATGAAATACCAACAGGAAGAAAAGGCAGTCTTGCCTTTTCTTTTTTCTTTTCGCCGCGATTTATCCGCGTTTTTGCCCGCTCGCAGTACGAAGTACAGCGTCGGGGCAAAGAACGCGGCTTCTGCATCTCTTCTGAACAGCCGCGGCTGCCCATAAGGGGCCAGACCATTTGCGTCACATAAAAAGCCTTCCCCTTCGAGGGGCAGGTGGATCGGCGCAGCCGAGACGGATGAGGTGGTTGCGCGGAAAAGTCACTCTCCACCTCATCAGTCAACTCCGGCTGTTCCACTTCGTTTCGCTACGCTTCACTTCGTTACAGCGGCAGATCGCGCGACGACGCAGTGCGTCGTCTACCGCGTACCATGCTTCCCCTCGAAGGGGAAGCCCTTTGGCTTGTGCGTTTCCTCAAATAAATGGATTTCCTTTGAGCCGGGGAAGCCTTTCATTTGCAAGTTCCGTGCCTTCGAAAAAAACTTTCTGTATGCTTTCTTTTCTTGGTACTTCTTTTCTTTCACAAGAAAGAAAAGAAGAATAATAACTAATAGCCCGTCAGCTCCCTCAATACGCGATCTCGCCTTCCTTGACGGCGGCGGAATCGTAATGCAGCAGCTGCCGCACGATCCGGTACTGCACGGTGCCGTGCGCGGGCAGGTTCTCAGGCCGCGGGATCACGAGCGCGTAGCCGCAGAACGTGTGGCCGTCGTAGGTAAAAGGATCGGTGACAAGCGTTGCGCCGTCGCCCGAAAGCATCTGCCCGTCATAGCTCAGCGTGACCCACACGTCGCCCTTCTGCGGCGGCTCGTCCGGGTCGGGCGCGCCGTAACGGACGCGAAGGCCGCTGTAAGGCGTATCGTCGATCCGGAGCACGAAGCTGTCGGGGTAGGTCGTCTGCTCGAGGAAGTAGGCGAGAAAGTCCTCGCTCGCGTCGGGGAGGTCGTAGCGCACGCTGACCCAGAGTTCGTACGCGGCTTCGGCCTGTACAGCGTCTGAGACCGCTGTATTTCCGCTTTCGAAGGTGTACACGACTTCCAGGATCGGATCGGGCTCGTAGCCGTTTCGAAGCTGCTCCAGATGGTTTTGCACATAGTCCTCGGCGTACAGATCGTAGTCCGCGAATGCGTAGCCGCCGCTTTGCAGCTCGCCGGGCGTCAGCGCATGCTCCCAGATCGTCTCGTCGAGCGCGGGATCACGCATGCGTACCGTGACCGCGCTAAAGGTTTCGGGGCGCGTCAGCGTAACGCTGCCGTGGTAGACCTCCGAGGTGCGGTAGTACACAACCTCCACACCCGGCGTCGGTTCGGGCGTGGGTTGGGACGTCGCGGTCGGCGCTGCGGTGGGTTCGGGCGTGGGTTCTTCGGTGGGTTCAGGCGTGGGTTCCGGCGTTGTCAAATAGAACGCGGGCGCTTCGGTCGGGCTTGCGGGCGGTTCGGAAGGCTTTTGGGTCGTTTCGTCGGGCACGACATAGAACGCGGGTTCGGGCGTTGCGGTCGCGGGCGGCGCGGGGGTCGGGGTTTCGGCTTCGGCCCAGACCGGCACGATCGCGGGCGCTTCGGTCGGCGCGGCGGTCTCTGCGCTCTGCAAGGGCGCGGCGGTTTTGCGCGCAGGAAACAGCATGCCGAGCACGGTCAGACCCGACACGGCGAACAGCAGCATGACGCGGCGAAGGCGCGCGAGCATGCTTTGCTTTTCTTCGGCGGGTTCGGCCGGCGGGCTCTGCAAAAATTCGTCCGGCGGCGCTGGGTATTCGGGCGGTCCGTCCTCATGGTACTCGGGCGGAACGCCCATCAGGTTGTGGAGCTTGCGGCTCATTTCTGATGCAAATCGAGCTGCGGGAACGGCACTTCGACGCCGAGCTTGCGCATGCCGAGGAACAGGTCATGGTTCAAAAGCCTTGCGCCGGAGAAGATGTCCTGCTCGGCGACCTCGACGACAAACTTCAGATTGACCGAGCTGTCGGCAAGCTCATCGACGCCGATGTACGACGGGACGGCCTTCATGATGTCGGGATGCGCGGCGTAGATCTCGTCCAGCAGCGCCGGGATCTTCTGTTCGAGCGCTTCGAGGTCGGTCTCATACGGGATCGGGAACACCGCGACCGCGCGCGAGGAGTTGTCCGACCGGTTCAGAATGTTCTTGAGGTCGGAGTTGTTGATGATCTTGACGTTGCCGCCGACGTCGGTCAGAACGGTCGTGCGGACGCTGATGTCGGTGACGGTGCCGCGGAAGCCGTTGACCTCGATGATGTCGCCGATGTTGAACTGGTTGTCGATCAGGATGAACATGCCGCTGACGACGTCGGCAATCAGACTCTCCGCGCCGAAGCCGATGATCAGCGCGATGATCCCGAGTCCTGCGAGGATCGTGACGATATCGACGTTGAACATCGTCAAAATCACGCAGATCGCGAGCAGCACGACGGCGTAGCGCATGATGTTTTTGGTCAGCGCGATCAGCGTGCGCGAGCGGTTGCGTTTCGGCGAAAGGAGGCCAAGCACATAGCTGACGACCGCCTCACAGATCAGCAGAAGCAGCAGCGTCAGCACGCCGTTCAGGATCTTCTGCGCGTTCCACTGAAACTGCGGCAGCGCGTCGATCAGCCCGGTGTGGCGGCCGATCAGCAGCACAAGCGCCGCGAGCACGAGGAGGACGAGGATGCGGATCAAGGGTCTGTGTTTTTTCATGGAAAAGCTCCTTTCCAAAGGGACATCGAGGGGAAAAAAGGATGGGAACGGGCTTGCATCCCCCCGTAAATCCAGTATAATAGATAGCAAATAAGGTGTCAATTATAAACTTTTCGGAGAACGATTGTATGATGATGCGCGAGACGGAACCTTTTTTGCGCCGCACGGCGGACTTTTCCAGACTGGAGCCGTTTGGATTCGTTCGGGCGGCGGATGGCTGGCACTATTGCGAGCCGTTTTTAGACAGCGCTTTTTCGGCAAAGATCCGGATCGATCCCGACGGTGCGGTGTTCGGCACCGTGATCGACAACGATCTCGGCGAGGAGTTTCTGCCGATCAGGACCGAGCGCGAGGTCGGCGCGTACGTCGGCGCGGTGCGCGAGGGCTATGCGGCGGTGCTCAAGCGGATTGCGGACGCGTGTTTCGTGCCGGAGGCGTTCCTGTTTCCGCAGACGAACCGGATCGCAAAGGCGCTGTTTGCGCGCTACGGCGAGCGGCCGGATCACCCGTTTTTGAAGCTCCCCTCGGCGGCGGTGTTCCGCTTTCCCGAAACGCGCAAGTGGTACGGGCTCGTCATGACGCTGCCGCGCGCTACGGTCACCGGGGAGCCGGCGGAGGACAGCCCGACAGTCGAGGTGCTGAACTGCAAGATCGACCCCGTGCGCGAGCCCGAACTGCTGCGGCAAAACGGCATTTTCCCGGGCTATCACATGAAGCGGCCGGACTGGATCAGCATCGTGCTCGACGGCTCGGTGCCGGATGAGCTTGTGCTCGATCTGCTGGCGGCAAGCCGCGTCTTTGCGATGCGCGGCGCAAAGTACAAAACGCGTACCGCGCCGGTCGAATGGATCGTGCCGGCCAATCCGCGCTATTACGACGTCGATGCGGCCTTTTTGCGTGAGAATGTGATTTTCTGGAAGCAGAGCAGCGACGTGCACGTCGGCGATACGGTGTATCTGTACGTTGCCGCGCCGGTCTCTGCGGTGCGCTACCGCTGTACGGCCGTCGAGGTCGATCTGCCGTACCCGTACCGCGACAAAAACGTTTCGATGAAAAAGGTCATGCGCATCCGCCGCGAGCAGACCTATCCGCCCGAGGCCGTGCCGTTTTCCAAACTGTGCGCACTCGGGATCCGCGCCGTCCGCGGCCCGCGCGAGGTCACCGCGGCGTTCTCGGCGTATATGAAAACGCTGTGAGAAAGCGGAGATCCCAAAAGAACGGAAGAAGCAAATGAAAACATCCCCTGCGGATCCGCGCAGGGGATGCTTGCTTTACGGGGTTATGCTTCGACCTTTTCAAAGTCCTCCTTGCCGTGCTTGCAGAGCGGGCAGGTGTAGTCGTCGGGCAGCTCCTCGCCCTCGTACTCGTAGCCGCAGACCTTGCAGACCCACTTGGTGACCTTCTTGACGGGTTCTGCTTCGACCTTTTCGAAGTCCTCCTTGCCGTGCTTGCAGAGCGGGCAGGTATAGTCGTCGGGCAGCTCTTCGCCTTCATACTCATAGCCGCAGACCTTACAGACCCACTTGGTCTTTTCCTCGATCTTGGGCTGGGGCTTGGGCTTGATGTGCGCGAAGTAGTACGCGTAGGTGACCGACGGCGCCTTGGAGAGCACCTCGCTCTCGAGGATGTCGAGCACGAACAGCGTGTGCGAGCCGCAGTCCACGGTCGCGGCGACGCGTCCCGAGAAGACCGCATTGACCGCCTCGGTGACGGCCAATAGCCCGTTTGCGGTGCGCTTGCAGGCGGAGAAGCCCGCGAACTTATCGGTATCGCGTCCGCTTGCGAAGCCGAAGCGCTGGAACAGGTCGAACGGCGCGTCCTCGGTCAGCACGCAGACGTTGCAGACGCCGGTGCGTGCGATCAGATCGTGCGTATAGTTCTGCTTGTTGACCGCGATCGCGAGGCGGTTCGGGTTCGAGGCGACCTGAATGCAGGTATTGGTGATGCAGCCGTTGTCCTTTTCGCCCTCGCGCGTCGTGACGACGAACAGGCCGTAGCTCAGCTTGTACAGCGCGGTCGGATCATTGACGCCGGGTTCGGGCGCAGCGGCGGCGATGCCGGTCGCGACGGGAACCGGCGCGGTCTTCGGGAGCGTTGCGATCAGCGCGTCCGCGAGCGTGTCGAGTTCCGCGTCCTGATCGGGGCGGAGCGCGCTTTTCAGCGTCACGGTCGGAGAAACGACGGTCATGTTCTTGCAGGAGGCGAACAGCTCCTGCATTTTTTTGCCGCTGGTCGGCGCCCAGGAGCCGTTCTCGAGGAACGCGAGCGTGCGGTTCTGGATGTTGTGCGCGATCAGGTCGCACAGCGCCTCGTCCATGCGGACGAAGATCTCGGCGTTGTAGGTCGTCGAGGCGAAGACCAGATGGCTGAAGCGGAACGCAGCGGAGACGATCTCGGACGC
>CADAQS010000133.1 GCA_902790115.1 uncultured Eubacteriales bacterium
TTTGCGCCGCCGCAGCCGTGCAGCTGGATCGGATAAATTTTGGTATGCTTCGGCATAGGCTCCTCCTTTTTCTTCGGATGAAAACAGTATGCGCAAAAAATGCGAAAAAATCCCTGCAAATCTGAAAAAAACGCTTGACACCGGGAAGTTGGTTTGTTAATATATTCGGTGTGCCATTGGGTAGAACTGCGTCACAGCCCCGACCACGGAAGCCCAAGACAGCAAATTTGAAAAATATATTTATGGAGGAATCGCCATGAAATCCTATATGGCAAAGGGCGAAACCGTAGAGCGCAGCTGGTATGTCGTAGACGCGACCGATATGGTCCTCGGCCGTCTTTCGTCTCAGGTAGCAGCTATCCTTCGCGGTAAGCATAAGCCCACGTTCACCCCGCATGTTGACTGCGGCGATCACGTGATCATCGTCAACGCCGACAAGGTTCGCCTGACCGGCAAGAAACTCACCGACAAAAAGTACGTTCACCACACCGGTTATCCGGGCGGACTCAAGGAAGTCTCCTACGGTACGCTCCTGAAGGAAAAGCCGGAATTCGCGGTTTACGAATCCATCCGCCGCATGATGCCGAAAGGCCCGCTCGGCCGTCAGATGCTCAAGAAGCTCCGCGTCTATGCAGGTCCGGATCACAACCATGAGGCACAGCAGCCTCAGGCGCTTGAACTCAAATAAGGAAGGAGAAAGAATATGGCAAAGACAGCTTATATCGGCACCGGCAGACGGAAAAAGTCCGTTGCGCGCGTTCGTCTCCTCCCCGGCAGCGGCAAGATCACGATCAACAAGCGTGACATCGAGGATTACTTCGGTCTCGAAACGCTGAAGATGATCGTCCGCTCTCCGCTCGTTCTGACCAACAACCTCGAGAAGTTTGACGTTTCTGTCAACGTCTTCGGCGGCGGCACGACCGGTCAGGCAGGCGCCATCCGTCACGGCATTTCCCGTGCACTGCTCACCGTGGATCCGGAGTTCCGTCCGGTCCTGAAGAAAGCGGGTTTTCTGACCCGCGATCCGAGAATGAAAGAGCGCAAAAAGTACGGTCTGCATGCAGCCCGCAGAGCGCCTCAGTTCTCCAAGAGATAATCGCCGCAAAGCAAAAGTCCTTCCTATTCGGCAGGACTTTTTTCATAGAAAAAATCAGGCGGGAAGGATCCTTCCTCCCCGCCCTGTCTGATTGTTTCAGATGTCGAGTGCGGCGTGATAGCCGAGATAAGTCGCGTTTGTGATGTTGGCAACGCGCGACGCATCGCCGATCACGCGGACAAACGGCGCACAGTCGCGCAGCTCCTCGACGACCGCGCTTCTCGAACACTGACCGAGCGCAACGATCACGGTCTCCGCCGGAATCAGCACTTCATTCCCGTCGCGATCCTGACAGGTCACGCCGGTGCGGTCCACGCGAAGGCCTTTCAGTCCGGTATGCACCTTTGCATACCGGTTCAGTTCCGCGAGCAGCAGCGGACGGTGGCGCACATTCGCATCGGGCGCAATCTCATCGCGCATCTCGATCAGATGCACATCCTTTCCTTCCATGCCGAGCAGCACGGCGCACTCCGCGCCGGACAGGCCGCCGCCGAGCACCGCAACTTTGTCCCGTACCTGATCCTTTTGCAGATGCAGGTTGTTGACGACGATCACGTTCTCCCCGTCAAGTCCCGGAATCGGCGGAACGATCGGCGCAGAACCGACCGCGATCAGCAGCGCGTCCGGATGATACGATTCGGCAAATTCCTTCGTAACCTCGGTTCCGGTCTGAATCTTTGCGCCCGCGCGTTCCGCAAGCAGCCGATACGAAGCGGACAGGCGATACATCTCCCGCTTGAACGGCAAAACCTGTTCTCCGTTCAAAATGCCGCCGACCTGATCCTCCTTTTCGCAGAGCAGCACGTCGTGGCCGCGCCGTGCCGCCGTATAGGCCGCATACAGACCCGCAGGACCGCCTCCTGCGATCAACACGCGCTTCTTTTGCGGTGCAGGCAGCACTTCCGCTCCTTCCAGTTCGCGCCCGATCAGCGGATTGACCGCGCAGCGGCGCGTGGAGGTTGCCGCTCGTTCCGCCATGCAGACGAAGCAGCGCATGCAATGCACGATCTCCTCGTCACGGTTCTCAAGCACCTTACGCGGCAAAAACGGATCGGCCAGCAGCGCGCGCCCCATATAGACGATGTCCGCTTTGCCTTCCTTGAGAATCTTTTCCATTTGTTCGGGATCGTTCAGACCGCCGATCGTTGCGACCGGAACCGAAACATGCTTTTTAATCTCCGCGGCAAGGAACACGTTGCAGCCATGCGGCTGGAACATCGACGGATGCGTGATGCCGAATGTTTTCTGATAGGTTCCCGCGCTGACATGCAGGATGTCAACATACGGCTCGAGCTGCTTTGCGATGCGAATGCCCTCGTCGAGATCGTATCCGCCCTCGCAGAACTCCGCACCGCTCATGCGGAACTCGATCGGGAATCCCGGTCCGACGGCCTTACGGATCGACTGCAGCACCTCGATTGCGAGACGGCAGCGGTTTTCAAGACTTCCGCCGTACCGATCGGTCCTGTGATTGAACAGCGGCGAGAGAAACTGGTTGATCAGCCAGCCGTGCCCGCCGTGCACCATGATCATTTCAAATCCGGCGCGCTTGCAAAGACCCGCCACATGGCCGTATGCCGCGACGATCTCGGCGATCATGTCTTCGGTCAGTTCTTTGACCTTTACGCCGTCCGCGCGGACACACGCCGACGCGCTCCACTGGCAAAGATCGTGCTGCCGGGTCTTGTCGGTCATGTACGTTCCGGCAAACATGCCGGAATGCGACAGTTCGATGCTTGGAATCGCGCCGTGCCGGCGGATCGCATCTGCGGTATACGTCGCGCAGGAAAGCGAGTTCAGAATGCTCTCGTCGAGATGAAACGCATGGCTGCCGTCGGTTTTCGGATGCACCATCAGTTCGCTGACCGTGACCGCCGCCGCGCCGCCCTTGGCGCGAAGCTCGTAAAATGCGGTCGATTTTGGCCCGATGCAGCCGTCGTTTGCAATATCCGTGCCTCCCATCGGCGCGGAGAACATGCGGTTTTGGAAAGTCACCCTTCCGACCGTCAGGGGTTTACAAAGATTCGGATACTTCCGTTCCATTTTCTTCCTCCGTTGCTTCCTGCAGGTGCCGGTTCAGGCTCGCCGCAACGAACGCATCGCCGTCCTGCCATTCATCCACCATATTGACCAGGAAGCTATGCCGGCTCTGCGCAAAGAAATGCTGCGTCACCGGTACGCCCGCATCCAGAAGCGCTTCATAATACCGCTGCCCCTCCCGGTTCAGAACGTCATGCCCGCACAGCATCATGTCGGTCGCCGGAACGTGCCGAAGCTCTTCCGGTCTGGCAAGCGCGATCGAAACGTCGCTGTTCTTCCGGTCCTCGAAATTCGGGCAATAGAAGACGCCGTACAGCTCGGTCGTCCTGCCGCGCTCATCCAGCTCCTGTCCGTCAAAATGCTCGTGCAGAATGTCCGCAGGCGGATAACCCAATACCTGTCCGATCACGCGGACGCGATCCGTATACCGGCGCCGCTGCGACACCGCCGCGAGGAGATTTGCGCCGGAGCTCTGTCCGCAAAACTGCACCCGCCGCGGATCGCCGCCGAGCGTTTCGGCAAGTTCCGGAAGCAGATTCAAAAAGCCTTCGATCTGCTCGATCGCATACGGGTACGGGTGCTCGGGCGAAAGGCCGTAATCCAGATCCAGAAACAGGCAGCCCGTTCGCACCGCCATCCGCCGGCAGAAATACACGTCGCGCTCGGAGTGTTTCAGGCACCAGCCGCCGCCGTGCACGTTGATCACAATCGGCATCGGCGCTTTCGCATCGTTTGCGCGGACAGCATCGTACTCGAGTTTCCCGACCGCCGTCTCGGCGATACGGTGCTCGGCCGTCGTCACAGTATCCAGGGAACGCGCAAAAGCCGCAACCGTAGGCGGGATTCTCTCCCCCGCCCGTTCCCGCATCTTGCGGGCCTCTTCGGCCTTTTCCGCTTCGGTGATCGCAGCACACTGTTGCAAAAACTCCGTCCGGTTCATATCGAGCCTCAGACCGGCACCTTGACGACGATCTTCTTGACCGGCATCGCCTCACGCGCGATGCAGCGCGGCTTATGCGCGTCCTCCGGCGCGAAGATGACATAGTCGCCGCCGTACAGCAGCACTTCCCCGGCGCAGGCCGGCTCCTGATAGAACGTCACGTCGTTGTCCGTATTGTACGGGATCTTTTCGACAAGGCCTTTGCGCGTGCAGACGCCAAGCAGTTCCTCTCCCTCGATCAGATACTGCACGTCAAAGAACTTCTCGTGCGTTTCGAAATCGAGCGTTGCAGGGTTCATGGTCGTATAATGCTGTACGCTCGCGCGGACGCCGTTGCCGAGCTCGATCCATCCCTCGGGCAGCTCCGCAAGATCGTTCCGCTTCAGAAAAGCAAACGCAGTCTGAAACTTCTGTTCCGTCAGGTCATACTTGTATTCTGTTCCGATGGTTCCGTATTGCATATTGTTTTCTCCGTTTCTGTAGTTATTTTATCAAACTTTCGTTTGAATTGTCGGTAAGCATAGATAAAAAGGAT
>CADAQS010000134.1 GCA_902790115.1 uncultured Eubacteriales bacterium
TACTGACGGTGCCAAAAGCAAAGCTTTGGGACGTCGATACACCGAACCTTTACGAACTGCATGCATCGGTCGGCGGGGATTCGGACTGCGCGGCCTTCGGCATCCGTACGATTGCCACGGACGCGAAAAACGGCCTTCGGCTCAACGGACGCACAGTCAAGCTCAAGGGCGGCTGTCTGCACCATGACAACGGCATCCTCGGCGCAGCCGCGCACCGCGACAGCGAGTACCGCAAGGCGCGCCTGCACAAGCAGAACGGCTTCAACGCGATCCGGTTTGCACACAATCCGCCATCGCGGGAGATGCTGGACGCCTGCGACGAACTCGGTCTTCTGGTCATCGACGAGGCGTTTGACGTCTGGAACATGGAGAAGAATCCCTACGATTTTTCGCAGTATTTCGAAGCGGAATGGGAGCGCGAGCTCGGCGCGATGATCCGGCGCGACCGCAACCATCCGTCGGTGTTCCTTTGGTCGATCGGAAACGAGATCCCAGAGCAGGGCGGTCTGTCCGGCGGCTATGAGACTTCGCGAAAGCTCACGGCGTTTGTCCGCAAGCTGGACGACAGTCGGCCGGTAGGCGGTTCGGTCTGCTCTTTCTTCCGCGGACTGGACGATGCGGAGAACGCGAAGTACTGGCAGTCCATCCTGCAGAACGCCGCAGAGCTCCAAAAGAACGGTATGGTGAATCTGGACTGTCCCTACGGCAAGGCGATCTGGGACGAGCGCACCGCGCCGTTTGTCGAACCCTGGGACGTCGTGGGCTACAATTATCTGCGCTATCACTATGAGCCGACCCATGAAAAGCATCCGGATCGCGTCATTTGCTGCACCGAATCCAAACCGCGCGAGCTCGTCGAATACTGGGCGGACGTGGAACGCCTCGACTACCTGATCGGCGACTTCGAGTGGACGAGTATGGACTATCTCGGAGAAGCGGGCATCGGCAATAGCTTTTATGTGAAACCCGATCAGGTCGCTGCCACGATGCAGACGATGCAGCGCAGAACCTATCCTGCGCGTGCGGCGGAGGCGGGCGACTTTGACCTGTGCGGCTTCGAAAAGCCGCAGCTGTCTTTCCGGCGGATCGTCTGGGGCAGTGGGGAAACGTTCATTGCCGTGACCGATCCGGCACATTATGGCAAGGTTGAACTGCTCGGACGTTACGGCTGGCCGGATTGTGCGCACAGCTGGACCTGGCCGGCTGAACCCGGCGCGCCGGTTCATGCGGAGGTCTATTCGCGCGGGCATGAAGTCGAGCTATTCGTAAACGGCAGGACGCTCGGTCGGAAGAAGACGGAAGCCTTCCGGGCGGCGTTCGAGCTTTGCTATGAACCGGGTACGCTGCGCGCGGTGAGCTATCGTGCGGACGGCACGATGCTGTCGGAGGATACGCTCGAGACCTTCGGCGCGCCCGAACGGCTGTATCTGACGGCCGAGTCCGGTACGGTGTTGCCGGCGGACGGCGATGCGCTCTGCTATGTCGACGTCGGGATCACCGACGCGCAGGGCAACCCGATCGCCTATGCGGAGGACCGGCTGACCGCATCGTACAGCGGCGACGGAACGCTGCTGGCGTTCGGCTCGGCGCGTCCGACCACGGAGGAGAACTACACGACCGGCGCGATAACCGCTTATAAGGGCCGCGCCCTAGCTGTGATCCGCGCGCCGCAGAGCGCAGGGGAGGGCACGCTGGACGTTGTCGGAGAAACGACCGGAGAAGTGAAATTGACGATCCGCTTTGTATAAACCGCATTATAATCGCCGATTTGCGGCGATTTTTTGCTGCCGGGACGATAGGATGATAATGGACGGGAAAAAATACCGCCTGTCTGACGGCGGATTCTGACGCGGAACGCGTTGTGCAAATGTGCATTTTGTGCTATAATAAATCGGAAAACAAAACAGTCTGAGCGCTGACGGCTGCGGAAAGTGCGGCCGATTTTTCCCGAAGGGAGCATACGATGAAACAGGATCTGACGATGGAAAGCACGGTCCGGGAGCTGTACGAAACGCCGATCGGACATGACGTGCTTGCGAAGGTGCTGCTGCAGATGGGCATCGCCGAAAAGTGGCTGCAGAATCCGATCATCGGCGGCAGAAAACTCAAAACGCTTGCGAAGCTGACCCAAAAGCAGTTCGACGCGGCGTTTTGGCAGGCGCTGATTGATCTCGTCAACGCGGAGACGGCGATCCCTGCGGACCGGATTGCGGGCGCGGTCGGGGGCATAAGGCCGACATGGTGGAAGGAAGCTGTGATCTATCAGATCTATCCGCGAAGCTTTGCCGACGCAAACGGCGACGGCATCGGCGATCTGAAAGGCATCTGCTCGAAACTCGATTACTTAAAGGATCTCGGCGTGGACGCGCTGTGGCTCTCGCCGGTGTACGATTCACCGAACGACGATAACGGTTACGACATTCGCGACTACCGGAAGATCATGACCGAGTTCGGTACGATGGAGGACTTCGACGAGCTTTTAAAGGAGGCGCATGCGCGCGGACTTCGGATCATCATGGATCTTGTCGTCAATCACACTTCCGACGAGCACGAGTGGTTCCAAAAGGGCTTAAACGAGCCGGATTCCAAGTACCGGGACTATTATTTCTTCCGCGGGGATACGGGCAAAGAGCCGAACAACTGGAGCGCGTTTTTCGGCGGCACGGCGTGGAACTATTATCCGGAGCAGAAGCTCTGGGCGCTGCATCTGTTCTCGAAAAAACAGATGGATCTGAACTGGGACAATCCCGACGTGCGCGCCGATGTGATCGACATGATCAACTGGTGGCTCGACAAGGGCGTGGACGGATTCCGCATGGACGTGATCAACTACATCTCCAAAACGCCCGGTCTGCCGGACGGCAACGACGCGATCGGAAAGCTGATGCTGTTCTACGGGATCGAACACTATTTCTACGGCCCGCACCTGCACGAGTATCTGCACGAGATTCACGAAAAGGCGTTCAAGCCGCACGGCGCGTTCTCGGTTGGGGAAACGCCCGGCGTCGGACGCGAAATGGCAAAGCTTTTGACCGGGGAGGAGCGCGGCGAGCTCGACATGGTCTTTTCGTTCGATCAACTCGAAACGCCGGGTCATATCCGGTTCGACGATTACGAATACGATCTGAACTATTACCGCGACTATATTACCGATTGGATGGAGCATTACGGCAACAACTGCTGGATGTCGCTGTTCTATAACAACCACGACAACCCGCGCATGGTCAGCAAGGTTTCCAAGGATCCGGCCGCCGCGCAGGCGATCGCAAAGCTGCTCGCGGTCATGCAGTTCACGCTCAAGGGCACGCCGTTCGTGTTTCAGGGCGACGAGATGGGTCTGGTCAATTACGATTTCCGCTCGATCGACGAGCTGTCCGACGTCGAATCGGTCAACCGCTATGCGGAACTGCTCGAAGTCAGACCGGCGGACGAGGCGTTCCGCATCATTAAGTCCGGTACGCGCGACCATTCCCGCGTTCTGCTGCCGTGGAACGAGCGGGCAAAGGCGCTGCCGGAACACTTACGGCAATCGCCCGATCCGGTCATCACCGATCTTTACCGCAAGCTGATTCGGCTCCGCAAGGCGCATCCGGCGCTGATTTACGGCAGATTCGAACTGCTGTCGGGCAAGAAGAACGTGTTCGTCTACCGCCGCAGTGACGCGTCGGAAACGTTCGTGATCGAGTGCAACCTGCACAAAAAGCCGCGCAAACCGGTCTTTACCGAAAATGGTTATACGCTCGTGTACCCGATTACCGCCGGCGCGCAGATGCAGCCTTACGAGGCAAGAATCTGGCGAAAACTGAACTGACGGAATCGAAAAACAGCCGCCCGGAAAAGGGCGGCTGTTTGCACGTCATCCTTTATTTGCTTCGCTGCAAATGCCATGAACGCCATATCGGCAATTTCACTTCAGGAAACCGTTGATGATCTGCTCCTCGGCTTCGGCCTCGGTCAGACCGAGCGTCATCAGCTTGATCAGCTGCTCGCCGGCGATCTTGCCGATGGCCGCTTCGTGAATCAGCGCAGCGTCCACATCGGCGGCGTCGAGCTGCGGCACCGCGAGCACGCGGGCGCGGTCCATAATGATCGCATCGCATTCGGAATGGCCGTGACAAGGCGCGTTTCCGGTGATCAGAGCGTCGAATTTCTGATAGGATTCGTCACGCGCAACGGAGCGGGATACGACGTCCGCGCTCGAATCCGCACCGTTCAGATCGACCTTGTAGACGCTGACGGCGGATTGGCTGCCGTGGGTCATCAGCCGCTCGGCAACGACCAGCTTGGCGCCTTCGGCAAGCTCCGCCGTGGTCACGCGTTCGGTCGAATCGACGCCGCGGATCTGCACCATCTCAAGCTCTGCATAGCTGCCTTTCTGAAGATGCAGTTCGGTCACGGGGTTTAAGATGCGCTTGCCGCGCCCGTCGCCCTCGCCGTAGTGCTTTTCGACGTAGCGCATTTTTGCGCCCTCTTCCAGGAAGAAACGGTGGATGCCGTCGTGCTGTGAGTCCTGTCCCCCACAGTTGGAGATGCCGCATCCGGCAACGATCACGACGTCGCATCCGGCACCGAGATAGAAGTCGTTGTACACGGTCTCCTTCATGGATCTCAATGTTTGCGGTGCTTCGCCGGCCTTCGCTCTTGCCGTCGACTCGGAAGTTGTAAGCGCCCTCCGGCACGGTGTGCAGGTCGGCGACTTCGGCTAATATGCGCTTTTGAATCTCATCCAGCATATCCGGTCAGCTCCTTTCCGTCAGTCTGCTGCAGCTGTTGACCGCGGATGCGGTCCCGATCAAATGCGGCAGCACCTCTTCGCGCGGCCCCTGCCGTTCGATCCGACCGCCCGCAACGACGATGATCTCGTCCGCAATCTCCAAAATGCGTTCCTGATGCGAGATCACGAGGATCGATCCGTCGGAAATCTCTTCGCGCATCTGTTCAAAGACGCGGATCAGGCTCTGGAAGCTCCACAGGTCGATGCCGGCCTCCGGTTCGTCAAAGACAGCGAGTTTCGGCTTTCGCGCAAGGATCGTCGCGATCTCGATGCGCTTGAGTTCGCCGCCCGACAGACTTGCATTGACCTCGCGGTTCACATAGTCGCGCGCGCAGAGTCCGACGCGGGACAGGTAGGCGCAGGCTTCGTCGGTGGAAAGACTGCGGCCGGCCGCGATGCGCAGGAGATCCTTGACGTCGATGCCCTTGAAACGCACCGGCTGCTGCAGACCGTAGCCGATGCCGAGCCGCGCACGTTCGGTGATGCCGAGGCTTGTGATGTCGGCGCCGTCGAACAGGATCTGTCCGCCGGTCGGCCGGATCACGCCCGAGATCAGGCGCGCCAGCGTTGATTTGCCGCCGCCGTTCGGACCGGTGATGACGACAAACTTCCGGTCGCCGACCGTAAAGCCGACGTCACGGATGATGTCGATGCATTGATCGTTTTCCTCCACTTCGTAGCGGATATGGTTTAAGGTGAGCATCTTCGTTACACTCCTTTTGCTTCAGTGGTCTCGGAAAACCGGCGGGGACAAACGCCGCTGCCGCACGGTTCAGTGCCGTCGCAGACGCGGACACTGCCGCCGTCGATCACGATTTCGCACCCTTCGACGAGCGCATCGGCGAGCTTTTTGCGCGCTGCAGCGTAGATCTCCGTCACGGTCGTGCGGGAAATCTGCATGAATGCCGCGCACTGCTCGTGCGTTTTGCCTTCGCGGTCCATCAGGCGGATCGTTTCGTATTCGTCCAGCGTCAAAACGACCGCCGGGGCGTGCTCCGCGTCCGCCGGTACAAACCGGCTGCATGCGGGCAGCGAACAGATCCTGCGGCTGCGCTGCGGTCTTGCCATGCCGCTCCCCTCCTTGTTTCCGTTATATGTCGATTATAGCGGATCGTTTGCGGACTGTCAAGCGTCCGTCGCGGAGAACTGCAAAAAGGATGCAAAAAGACCGGAACATTTGTTCCGGCCTTTTCGGAAAGAAAGGAGGCTGCTTATGCGGTCTCGAGACGTTTGCGGACTGCGCGGATGAAGTTAAGCGTGTTGACAGCAGTGACGGTTTTGCCCTCGACCAGACCGACCAGATCCTTGGTCATGATGCCGTCGTTGAGCGTTTCAATGCAGGCTGCCTCGAGCCGCTTGCCGAAAGCGACAAGATCCTCAAGACCGTCGAGCTCACCGCGCTTTTTCAAGGCGCCGCTCCAGGCGAAGATCGTCGCCATCGGGTTGGTCGAGGTCTCCTCGCCCTTGAGGTAGCGATAGTAATGCCGCGTAACCGTGCCGTGCGCGGCTTCGTATTCAAAGTTGCCGTCGGGGCTGCAAAGAACGGAGGTCATCATTGCAAGGCTGCCGAACGCGGTCGAGACCATGTCGCTCATGACGTCGCCGTCGTAGTTCTTGAGCGCCCAGATGAAGCCGCCCTTGCTGCGGATGACGCGCGCGACGGCGTCGTCGATCAGCGTATAGAAGTAGGTCAGACCGAGCTGATCGAACTTCTCCTTGTATTCGTTCTCGTAGACGCTTTGGAAGACGTCGCGGAAGCGCATGTCGTACTTCTTCGAGATCGTGTCCTTTGCGGAGAACCACAGATCCTGCTTCGTATCGAGCGCGTACTGGAAGCATGAGCGTGCGAACGAGGTGATCGAGGTATCTTTGTTGTAGATGCCCTGCAGGATGCCCGGACACTCGAAGTCGTACACGGTCTCGCGGAACTCGGCGCCGTCCTCACCGGTGAACACGAGCTCGGCTTTGCCCTTCTCGGGGACGCGGTACTCAGTGCCTTTATACAGATCGCCGTAGGCGTGACGGGCGATTGTGATCGGCTTTTCCCAGTTTTTGACGACCGGCTTGATGCTGTCGATGATGATCGGCGCGCGGAACACAGTGCCGTCGAGGATCGCACGGATCGTGCCGTTGGGACTCTTCCACATCTTATGCAGATGGTATTCGTCCATGCGCTGCGCGTTCGGCGTGATCGTGGCGCACTTGAC
>CADAQS010000135.1 GCA_902790115.1 uncultured Eubacteriales bacterium
TGCAATCGAAATTTGCTTCCATGGGAACGATGCTTTCTTTTGTTACGACCGACTGCGACATCTCAGGCGACATGCTTGAGGCCGCCTTGCGCCAAGTTGTTCCGGCGACTTACAATTGCGTGAGCGTTGACGGAGACACTTCGACAAACGACACCTTCCTTCTGCTTGACGAGAGCGATTCGAGCGCACTTTCGACTCAGATAAAGTCCCTTTTCGTCTCTACCGGATTCGAACCCAAGGAAAAAAGAGTCGTACCCACATTCGCCACGCTGGCCATGCTGCTTGAAAGCGGAGCGGGAGTTTCGGTGCTGAACAAATGGCATTCGCTTGGCAACGCGCCGTATTTAAAATTCCTTGAAGTACCGGAGATAGGCTACAGAAACGAAGCCGTAGTCTGGTGCAGGAACAATCAGAATCCTTTTCTGCATGATTTTATCGATCTGATAGAAGAAGTAGTGGAAGACTGAAAGCAGACCGGGACATGGTGCCGGTCATTTAGTCCAAAAAGAAAACAGGGCTGCCGGATCAGGCAGCCCTTGCGCTCCTTTTCGGACGCGGTCAGATTGTCGCCGGTGATGGCGAGAACCGCCCGCTCGAGGCGCGCAAACTTCCACGGCGCCGTAAACGCGCGAACGCCCGACCGGTAACTGCTGTAAGACCGCATCGTAATGTCCGCAGCGTAGTACACGAGCGGATTGTTTTTGCTCCGCAGAATCGAAACCCGATCCACCGTGACGGTCAGCGCCGCGCTCTCATACGTCCAGTGCCCCGCGTCGAAATCGAGCGAGAACGTCTCCTCCGGCTCCGGTTCGACCGGCGCCGCCGCGATCGGCGCAGGCGGTCCGAACGGCTCGAACGCGGGCGCATCCAGCACGGCGGACAGCGGATCGTCCGCCGCCGGCCCGGTCAGCGGCGTCACAAAAAGCGTCTCCGGAAGCGCGGTTCGATACACACGCCGCTCGGCATAGTTCGGGTACAGCGATTGGGCAAGCGAATACGCGCTGCCGTTCGGCTGCGGCGCGTCGAGGAACAGTTCGATCCCGTTTGCGCCGCAAAGCGCATAGACATTCGGCACGGCAGATCCGTTTTCCGCCGCGTTTTGCAGCGCGCCGGACGCCAATCGATACAGCGCCGCTTCGGCCGCGCTGCCGCGCTGTTCGTCGGAATCCGGCAAAAGGAGCAGCTTCGGCCGCACCGACGCGAGCCGCTTAGCAAGCGCGCGGATCAGAAGGCTCCCGGGTCCGAGCCCGGCGAGCACGCCCTCCGCGGTTTGGGCGCCGGTCTTTGCCGCACCGTAAAAGTACGGCAGGTTCGTCACGCCGAGCCCTTCGAGCACGGCAAGGCACCGGTGCGCCGTATCGCCGTCCGCGGCGGTGAAGTAATCGATCTGCACCGAATACCCCTGCGCCGCAAAGCGCGCCGGCAGACCGCCGAGCCGTTCGAGCTCGTCGCCCGGTTCGTTCAGAAGGATCAGCACGTCCGCCTGTGCGCAGTCGGCAAGCGGCAAACGGAGCTCCCGTTCGGCCGCGTACAGCTCCGAAAGCACCGTCTTTTCCTGCGCTTCGAGCACGATCTCCGTAACCGACGGATCGAGCGGGTACCGCCGTAATCCGACGGCGGCTTCCGGCGTGAAAACATCCTTCCCGTTTGGGGATATCAGCGTAACGCAAAGGCTTCCCGGCGCAAAGAGATCCAGATACAGTCCCGACGGCGCGGCGCCGTCCGGCAGCGTCAGGGTCAGCCGTTCGCGCTTTTCGAGCGTGACGGTCGAAAACGGGTCGCCGTCGGTCAGATGATCGAGGTACGAAGCGACCGCCTTCGGTCCCGAAACGGCGCACGCAATCACGCCGTCCGGCGGCGCGGACGGTTCCGAAAAGGTATGCCCCGGCAGCAGCAGAAGCAGCCCGAGTATGCAGATGGCGAACCGGCGTTTTCTCATAAACGGATTCCTGTCTTTTCATTATAGGCGGGTTTGCAGACGCCGTCAATCGCCGTTTTGACGCCGCATTTTCCGCGCAGGGCTTGAAAACGGTTGAAAATCCGCGTACAATATGGGTATCCTGGAAGCCGGCGGCATCAAGCCGCTGATGCGGGCGCGGTTCCAAAAGGAGCCGTAACGCACGGTTTTTGAAACGATGCGATGCTTTCGGACGCATTGACAAGTTCCGAAAAACTTCGTAAGATGAATACAGAGCGGGGTACCGTTTGGCGCAAAGCCTGATCCCCAAGGAGGAACCGGCATGACAGATTTTCCGAACAGGAAGCTCGGCTTCGGGCTGATGCGGCTGCCGAAGGCGGCGGACGGCGCGATCGACATTCCGCAGGTGTGCGAAATGGTCGACCGGTTTCTGGACGCGGGCGGAACGTACTTTGACACGGCCTATGTGTACGACAACGGCGCATCGGAAGCGGCGATCCGCAAGGCGCTCGTCGACCGCTATCCGCGCGAGCGCTATACGCTTGCGACCAAGCTCTGCGCGTGGATCCAGGCGCACGACGAGGCAAGCGCCAAGCAGCAGTTTGCCACGAGCCTTTCGCGCACCGGCGCCGGGTATTTCGACTACTACCTGCTGCACGCGCTGCAGCGCAACAACTACCAAAAATACGACGAATACCGGCTCTGGGACTTCGTGCAGGAGCAGAAGGCCAAAGGGCTGATCCGCCATGCCGGCTTCTCGTTCCATGCCGATCCGGAGCTTTTAGAACAGCTTTTGACGGCGCATCCCGAGGCGGACTTTGTCCAGCTGCAGATCAACTATGCCGACTGGGAGAATCCCGGCGTCGCCGCGCGGCGCAACTGGGAGATCTGCCGCGCGCACAACAAGCCCGTGGTGGTCATGGAGCCGGTCAAAGGCGGCATCCTCGCCGACCCGATCCCGTCCGTTCGGGCGATTCTGGACGCCGAGCAGAACGGCCTGTCCTACGCGAGCTGGGCGATCCGCTTTGCCGCAAGCCTGGACGGGATCCTTTCGGTGCTCAGCGGCATGAGCAGCCTTGCCCAGATGGAAGACAACCTCCGCTCTATGCGGCACTTCGTTCCGCTGTCCGAACACGAACAGGACGTGATCCGCGCGGCGCAGAAGGCGCTCGACGCCGACCGCGCAATCCCGTGCACCGGCTGCCATTACTGCACCGGCGGCTGCCCGATGCAGATCCCGATCCCGGAGATCTTCACGGTCTCGAACCGGAAGGCCGGCAGTCCCGCGTTCCGCACCGTGCGCGAGTACAACATCGTGACCCAGGGCAAAGGCAGGGCGAGCGACTGCCTGCAGTGCGGACAGTGCGAAGCCGCCTGTCCGCAGCATCTGCCGATCATCGAACTGCTCGAATCCTGCAAAGCCTTTGAACAGTAAACCGCTGCCCGCAACGGAATCCGCCGTCCCGAAAACGGCCGCGTCTCCCCGCTGCTTTTGCGGACTGACCGCCAAAGCGCCGACAACTCTTTGGGAGGATTTTTATGAAGCAAACCTACCCCTGCCCTTCGTGTCTGATCAATCTGACCGAGCGCCAGCCGGTCTGCCCGAACTGCGGCAGAGTAAATCCGTTCTATAACCCCGACGCGGTGCAGGAGCCGTCCGAAGGCAGCGTCATCACGGAAACGCTGCACCATCCCGACGCGACGCCGGGCAAATGCGCCTACTGTGACAGCGTGCTGTATTCCGACGAAAAGATCTGCCCGCACTGCGGCGCGGCGAACCCGAACTTCGTCGTCCACGGCAGCGAAAGCGGCGCGTCCGCCGGCGGAACCCGCATGCACGGCGCCGGCAACGCCTCGACCGGCAAGTGCCCCTACTGCGGCTCGACCGTGCGCTCGAACGAGCGCTTCTGTCAAAGCTGCGGCTCGCAGAACCCGAACTACGTCGAGGACACGGTTCGCGTCATCCTGAACCCGAAGACGATCGACGAACTGAAGGAATACTGCGCCGAGCGCGACATGCCGCTGCTAAGGATGCGGTTTTTCATCGGCGAGGACGTGCACGAGCCGAAGGCGTTCGGCATCTACCGCGCCGACAACGGCAACACGGTCGTGTACAAAAACAAGGCCGACGGCTCCCGCGCGGTCCGCTATTACGGTCCCGACGAGGCGTACGGCGTCAAACAGATTCTGACCAAGCTGCAGGAGGAATGCCGAAGCCGCGGCATCAACCCCGACCACAGCCTGAACGAAGCCTACAACGCAGGCCGCGGCGGCACGCGCAGCGCCGGCAGCCGGCAGCCGCAGTCCGCGCCGTCAGGCGGCAGCAAAAAGCGGTCGTCCGGCTCGACGCTCTCTAAAATCCTGTTCACGGTCTTTGCGATCATCTTCCTCCTTTCGACGCTCTCGCGCTTGATGAGCTGCATCGGGCGGCTCGGGGTCTTGGGCGGTCTCGGCGGCTCCTACGATTCCGGCAGCTCGTACGACTCCGGCAGCAGCTGGAACTGGGGCTCCGACAGCTGGGACAGCGACAGCAGCTGGGATTCCAACGATACGTGGGATTCCGGCGGAACCGACTGGGACAGCGACTGGTGAT
>CADAQS010000136.1 GCA_902790115.1 uncultured Eubacteriales bacterium
AGAGAACTATATCGCAACGCGCAAAGGGATCCTCGATCCCAAAACGCTTTCGCAGGAGGAATGGAACGAGCTGATCCGCCGCGAACCGGCGTACGGACAGATCATCTGCCGCTGCGAGAGCGTGACCGAGGGCGAGATCCTCGACGCGATCCGCCGCCCGCTCGGCGCAAGAAGTCTCGACGGCGTCAAGCGGCGTACCCGCGCGGGCATGGGACGCTGTCAGGCAGGATTCTGCTCGCCGCGCGTCATGGAGATCCTTTCGCGCGAGCGGAACGTTCCGCTTTCGACGATTACCAAGAACGGCGCCGGGTCGGAACTGATCGTCGGTGTTGTCAAAGACCGATATGCGGAGGTGCGGCATGAAGCATGATCTGATCATTTTAGGCGGTGGACCCGCCGGACTTGCCGCGGCGATCGCGGCTTACGATGCGGGACTTCGCGACATTCTGATCGTCGAGCGCGACAAGGAACTCGGCGGCATTCTGAACCAGTGCATCCACAACGGCTTCGGCCTGCACACGTTCAAGGAGGAGCTGACCGGACCCGAATACGCCGCGCGCTTTATCGACGGCGTAAAGGCGCGGAACATTCCCTACGTTCTGAATACGATGGCGCTGCACGTCTCGTCCGACAAGCGGGTGACGCTGATGAACCGCACCGACGGCGTACAGACCGTTGCGGCGGGAGCGATCGTGCTTGCAATGGGCTGCCGGGAGCGCAGCCGCGGCGCGCTGAACATTCCGGGCTACCGTCCCGCCGGCATCTATTCCGCCGGTACGGCGCAGCGGCTCGTCAATATCGAAGGCTATATGCCCGGTCGCGAGGTCGTGATCCTGGGCAGCGGCGACATCGGTCTGATCATGGCGCGGCGGCTTACGCTCGAGGGCGCAAAGGTCAAGGTCGTTGCCGAGCTGATGCCGTATTCGGGCGGGCTCAAGCGCAACATCGTCCAGTGCCTTGACGACTACGGCATTCCGCTGAAGCTGAGCCACACGGTCGTCGACATCCGCGGACGCAAGCGCGTTGAGGGCGTGACGATCGCCGCGGTCGACGAGCGTAACCGCCCGATCCCCGGAACCGAGGAGGATTACGATTGCGACACGCTGCTGCTGTCGTGCGGACTGATTCCCGAAAACGAGCTTTCGCGCGAGATGGGCGTTTCGATCAACCCGATCACGAACGGGCCGGTCGTCAACGAATCGCTCGAGACATCGATCCCCGGCGTGTTCGCCGCGGGCAACGTGCTGCACGTGCATGACCTTGTGGACTTTGTGTCCGAGGAAGCGGCTGCGGCGGGAGCGGCGGCTGCGGCGTATGTGCAGGCGGGCTGTGCCGATGTGGCGCGGCGCGAGATTCCGGTCTCGTTCGAGGGCGGCGTTCGCTACACGGTGCCGTGTTCGATCGATCCGGCGTTCGTAAAGGATGCGCTGACCGTGCGCTTCCGCGTCGGCGGCGTGATGAAGAACCGCATCGTTTCGGTGCTGCTGGACGGCGAACAGGCCGTAAAGAAGCGCCGCCAGATCATGGCGCCGGGCGAGATGGAGGAAGTTCGGCTCACCAGAGAGATGTTTGACCGGCATCCGGATCTTAGGGAAATCCGGATCAAGGTAGAGGAGGCATAAGATGGAAACCGTCAATCTGATCTGTATCGGCTGCCCGATGGGCTGTCCCATGACCGTGACGCTGGAAAACGGCGTCGTGCAGAGCGTTTCCGGCAATACCTGCCGCCGCGGCGACATCTATGCCCGCAAGGAGGTAACGGCGCCGACGCGCATCGTGACCTCGACCGTCCGCGTGACCGGCAGCACGACCGGCGCGGTCACCGTTCCGTGCAAGACCGCGAGCGATATTCCCAAGAAGGACATCTTCCGCTGCATGGAAGCGTTGGCCGGTGTGACCGTGTCTGCGCCCATCCGGCTCGGACAAGCGCTCGTCAAAAACGTCGCATCCACCGGCGTGGATGTGGTCGCGACCAAGGAAATACTATAAACCACTAACGGGGAGGGCTTTTTTATGGAACAGAAGATCAAACGAATCGGCGTTCTGACAAGCGGAGGCGACGCGCCCGGCATGAATGCGGCAGTCCGTGCGGTCGTTCGCACCGCGGACGCGTACGGCATCGAGTGCGTCGGCATCCGGCGCGGCTGGCAGGGACTGATCCTCAGCGATTTTGTCAAACTGTCCGGCGAGGATGTGGGACATATCCTGTCGCGCGGCGGCACGATCCTGTACACCGCGCGCAGCGAGGAATTCATGAGCGATAAGGGCCGGCGGCGCGCCGTGACGACCTGCAAGATGCTGGGTCTGGACGGCATCGTGGCGATCGGCGGCGACGGCACGTTCCGCGGCGCGCTGGAGCTTTCGCGGCTCGGCATCCCGGTCGTCGGTATTCCGGCGACGATCGACAACGACGTCGGCTGCACGAACTACACGATCGGCTTCGACACCGCCTGCAACACGGCGATCGACTGTATCGACAAGCTGCGCGATACGATGCAGTCTCATGAGCGCTGCTCGGTCGTCGAGGTCATGGGAAGAAACGCGGGTTTTCTGGCGCTGTACGTCGGCATTTCGGTCGGCGCGACCGCGGTACTCGTGCCGGAGCATGAACTTGACTTCCAGAAGGACGTTGTCGAGCGCATTCAGGACTCGCGCCTTGCCGGCAACACGCACTTCATGATCGTCGTCGCCGAGGGCGTCGGCAGCGCGGTCGAGATCGGCAACCGCATCCGTGAGACCGTCGGCATGGAGCCGCGCGTCACGGTGCTCGGACATATTCAGCGCGGCGGTGCGCCGAACGCGCGCGACCGGGAGACCGCAACGCGCATGGGTTACCATGCGGTCCGCGCCTTTGCGGAGGGCCGAGGCAACTGCATCATCGCAACGCAGGAGGGCAGCATTGTGGAGCTGCCGATCGAGGAAGCGCTGCAGATGAAGAAAACGCTGCAGATGGATCGCTACGAGATCATGGAAGCGATGCAGATCGGAAGCCGGATTGTGCGCAAATAATCCGGACGGCGCAGGGAGAATGCTTTCCTGCGGGCTTTTCTTATCGGAAATGAATGCTTGCAGGAATCTGATTCCTAAAATAAAAACGGCAAGGAATCCATAGAATCCAAAGAGAAAATCAAAAGGAGATCAGAAATGCAATACGAAATCAAAGGCGAACCGATGCCCGTCGTCATCTGCCATTTGGAGAACGGCGAGACGATGATGACCGAATCCGGCGCGATGAGCTGGATGAGCCCCAATATGAAGATGGAGACGACCGGAGGCGGCGTCGGCAAGATGTTCGGACGGATGTTCTCGGGCGAATCGCTGTTTCTGAACCGTTATACGGCGCAGGGCGGCAGCGGAATGATCGCGTTTGCGTCGAGCTTCCCGGGCGCGATCCGCGCGGTGGACATCGAGCCCGGACGCGAGATCGTCGTGCAGAAGAGCGGCTTTTTGGCCGCAGAGGAGGGCGTCCAGCTTTCCGTATTCTTCCAGAAGAAGGGCATGGCGGGTTTCTTCGGCGGCGAAGGCTTTATCATGCAAAAGCTGAGCGGTCGCGGCAAGGCGTTCATCGAGATCGACGGCAGCGCGGTTGAATACAATCTGCAGGCAGGACAGAAACTCGTCGTCGATACCGGCTACGTTGCGATGATGGATGCGACTTGCACGATGGATGTCGTTACGGTCAAGGGCGTCAAGAACGTGCTGTTCGGCGGCGAAGGCCTGTTCAACACGATCGTAGCCGGCCCCGGCAGAGTGACCCTGCAGACGATGCCGCTGAGCGGATTCGTCAGTTCCATCGCCGGCATGCTGCCGAGCAAGAACTGAGTGCAAGACAGCAAAAAAGATAATAAAGAGCCATCCGAACGGATGGCTCTTTCTTTATCTCCCCAGGAAAGACTCGAACTTACAACCCTTCGGTTAACTGTTTTCGAAGTCCAAAATCCTGACATGCCCCAAAATTCTGATGAATACCAAAAGCCCCTATTTTACCGCTTTTCGGCATTTATGTGGCGATACTGATTGGACGAATTGAACCAAGAAAAACACTCAAAACAACCAAAAGACAGTAAAAATACAGAAAAATTGGAGCTGGAAACGCCCATCGTATCTGGCTTTTTCTGGATTTCAAAGAGTGAAAACAGATGACGCTTTTATGCGATAAGCGCACCAATGACGAAATAGCCTCCTTTTTGTTTAGAACTTACGGATCTTTGCGCCCAACCGCTTATTCTGATTTATGATGCTTTCATACAATTACGGCCCAATATAACCAAATCGGGAAAGCAGGATTATAAATAGGAGCAACCCGCAATTAAAAACGAATCGTTTCCAACTTTTTTCAGAGGCATCTTGAAAAAATGGGACAGACTCGCTATAATGGTTAGTATAGACTAACCCGTGGAGGTTTTTTCTTTCGGATCAATAGTTAGCTGCAACTAACAGGAGGCAAAAGGGTGTTCTGGGATAAAGTAGCCGGTGTATATGAC
>CADAQS010000137.1 GCA_902790115.1 uncultured Eubacteriales bacterium
GGAACTGGCGCCTCTGCTTGGTGGGACTGGTGAAACTATATTGGCGCGAGTGGTTGTGTTGCATTGGTGTAGACGGTGAGATTGTGATTGGCGCTAACACTCGCGCCGGTCGGGGTCCGCTCGTCGAAGACGAGCCCGTGCCTCAGCAGGAACTTGAGCAGCCGCTGCTTGGCGCGCTGCAGGTCCTCGCGGGCGTCCTCGAGCGCGCGGGAGAGGTCGCGGGCGGCCTCGCACTCCTCGTCGGGGACGTCCACCTCGACCACGTTGCGGGTGGCGAGCGGCCTCGCCAGGAACTCGGCGTCGCGCCGGTCGGTCTTCCGCCTGCGGTCGGCGGCCGGCTTCTGCATCCTGGACACCGCGCCCACGACGCAGTCGAGCCCGAGCGCCCTGAGGGCGCGGCAGAGGTGGAATCCCGTCACGCCGGACTCGTAGACCGCCCTCGGCGCGTCGAACGAGAGCGCCCACTCCGCGACGGCCGAGGGGTCGTAGGGGAACGAGGCGCGCGTCACCGCGGACACCGAGATCGCGCAGCGCCGCAATGAACTAGCGATCAAGCAGGCCGAACTGAAGGTCGCTGCGGATACGAAGCAGGCGACGGCGGACGCCGCCTATGAGATCCAGCGGCAGGAACAGGAGCGCAGCATCGGTACCGCGACCGTCAACGCGCAGATTGCCCGCGCCGACCGTGAAGCTGAACTGAAACAGAAGGAGGTTGCAGTCGTCAAGCAGCGCCTCGATGCGGAGATCCGTGCCAAGGCGGACGCCGAGCGCTACCGTCAGGAGCAGCAGGCGCAGGCCGAGCTGTTCAAGCGGCAGAAGGAAGCCGAAGCGCGCCGCTATGAGCAGGAGCAGGAGGCCGAAGCGGTCAAGAAGGCTGCGGAAGCTCGCAAGTACGCCAAGGAGCAGGAGGCCGAAGGCATCGCCGCGGTAGGCCGCGCGGAGGCGGAAGCAATTCAGGCCAAGGCGCTCGCCGAAGCGGAGGGCATCGATCGCAAGGCCGAGGCGATGAAGAAGTACGGCGAGGCGGCCGTGATCGAAATGGTCATGCAGGCCCTGCCCGAGATCGCCAAGAACGTCGCAGAGCCTCTGAGCCGCGTCGACAAGATCACGATGTACGGCGAAGGGAACAGCGCACGCCTGCTCGGCGACATCGTCAACGGCACCAATCAAGTGACCGAGGGCATCACCGCCGGCATGGGCATCGACATCAAAGCGCTGATCGCCGGAATCCTCGGCGGCAGGCTGGCGGCCCAAACGCCCGACAAGGCGGACGATACGCCGGCTGCATAACACGATCCGATATGACAAAAGCACCAGCCTTTGCTGGTGCTTTTTTGCGTTCGGTTTTCAATCTGTCATCAGGATCATCGGAGCGCCGCAGGTGCTGACCATGCCGTATTCCACGGCGACCGGATCGCCGAGCAGGTTTCGGTAGGTTCCCTCCGCAAGCGGGACCGGAAGGACGGAGGACTTGCCTTTCAGCGAAAAGATGCCCACGGTTTTCCGTTTGCCCAGCGTCCACGTTGCAGCGAGCACGTCGTTCGGTTTCGCCTCGACGGTGTAGATGCCGTCCGAGAACAATGGATCCTTTTTCATCGCGGCAAGCGTCCGAATCAGCGGCGCATCGACCGGTTCGCCGCAGCACCGAACAGGGTCGGCGTCAAACAGGGTCGGACGGTGCGCCGGCGCCCATTCCTGCCCGGAATAGAGCAGCGCAATGCCCTTCTGGAAGAACATCCACGCGAGCCAGTTCTCGCGCACGGCTCGGTCGGGGAACAGAAACGCCGCGCGGACGCGGTCGTGGTTTTCCAAAAACCGCAGCTTCACATAGTCGGCAGGATAGATGCTCTCCTGCCGGTTTAGCGCTTCGACATAGGCGGCAAGCGGGATGCGCCCGTCGACGTAGGCCATAAAGTCGCCGTAAACGTCGTAGTCGTAGCAGATGTCGAACACGCGGTACAGCTCGGAATCGGACAGCGCGGTCATGCCGCGGTCGCGGTTGAAGCGGATGAAGCCCGGATCGACCGATTCGGCAAGCCAGATACAGTCCGGCCGTACGGCAGCGACGCGCTTTTTGGCCTCCTCCCAGAACGCGAGCGGGACGAGCGGCGCGACGTCGCAGCGAAACCCGTCGACTTCGATCTGATAGTCCCACAGTGCGCGCTGGCTGTAATCGAGGTCGCTGATGTCGGTCCAGTCGCCGATGCGGTTGCCGAAGTTTCCGCCGGGAGTATGGTAGAACCATTCGGGGTGCTCCCTTTGCAGTACCGAATCGGGCGAGGTATGGTTGTACACGACGTCGATTAAGATGCGCATGTTCTGCGCATGCACGGCGTCGCACAAACGCACGAAATCGTCCATCGTGCCGAACTCGGGATTGATTGCGCGGTAGTCCGAGATCGCGTACGGCGATCCGAGCGAGCCTTTGCGCTTGACGGCGCCGATCGGATGGATCGGCAGCAGCCAGATCGCGTCGGCGCCGAGCGCTTTCAGGCGCGGCAGATCACGCTCCACGGCGGCAAAGCTGCCGCCGAAGTTCCGGACAAAGATACAGTAGAGCGTCATATTGCGAAGCTGCATGGAATCCCTCCGTCAGGCGATGTAGCGGTCGCGCTTCGATGCGCGCGAAACGAGCAGGAACGACAGGCCGAACAGCACGGCGACGAATGCAACAAAATACCAGCCGCTGCCTGCAGATTCCATCGAGGCAATGTAGTCGTACGCGCCGTGCAGCAGCACCGGCAGCAGAACCGCGAGGATGCGGTACAGACGCGACAGACCGTCCTGCTTCCAGTTGGCCTCGCGCCGCGCAAGGCCGTAGAACACACCCATGAACACGCCGAAGCAGGCGTGTCCGGGGATCGCCGTGACCGCACGGACGAATGCGGTCGAAAAGCCGTACTGCAGCACATAGCTGATGTTTTCCCACAGCGCAAAGCCGAGCGAGACGAACACCGCATACACGACGCCGTCATACTGACAGTTGAACTCCGGAGAATTCCAGGTGTTGCGGCGCAGCAGGAAGTACTTCGCGCCCTCCTCGCTGAGCGCGACGACCACGAAGTACAAAAGGACGTTGTAGCGCGTCGTGCCCTGATCGGCGACCACGCCGAGCAAAAGACTTCCGACGCGTTCGAGTACGAGCGCGATCAGCGATGAAAAGACGCCGGCCTTGAACAGCCGCCACAGCAGGGCGGGGCTTTCGGGCTCGAGCCGGTCGGACCGGTATGCCTTGAGCATCAGAAAGACCGCCGGGATCACCGCGGCTACGATCAGAATCAGGTTGTAGGTCATGATGGGCTGCAGCAGATAGTAGAACAGAAAGATACTCCATTATAGCATAACCGTGCGCAAAAGAAAATATATCCCGGAGCGGAAACGCGGTTCCTTCCGGGAATTTTCTTATTATGGAGATCATTATGCCTTCGTAATCTTTACGCCGTCGCCGCCGAGTTTTTTTGCTTCGACCAGCGCAAGGCGGGCGGTTTCATCGGAGAAAAGGAGCGCGATTCGCTTTGGAGAAAGACGGTTACGGTCCAGCACGCGGAACAGAACGGCAAGCTGCTCTGCGGGATAGCACAGCGTCAGCGTGCCGCCGTTGTTCAAAAGCTGAAAGGCGGCGCGGCACCATTTTTCCAGCAGCGTACCATCCGCATGCCGTGCGAGCGCATTTCGTCCGACGTTTCCGCTCGTGTAATACGGCGGGTTCATCAAAATCCGGTCAAAGCTGCCGTGTCCGAGCCGGTCGGAAGCGGACTCGACCGTACTCTGCAAAAACGTGATCGCCTGCCCGTTGCGTTCGGCACTCTGCTTTGCGAGCGAAAGCGCATCTTCGTCGAGATCAATGCCGGTATACGTTCCGCCGTGGAGCGCTAAGGCGTACACGGCAAGGATGCCGTTGCCGGTGCCGAGGTCGAGCACGCGGTCTGACGGGCGGATATGCGCAAATTCGGCAAGCCGGAGCGCATCTTCATGCACCGGATAGCTCTCGGTCCGGTATACGCCGACCGTGTCGGTCAAAGGTTCCCAGACGCTCATACGGCAGGGGTCGGGGCAGGCGTATTGCCCATGCGGTTCAGATCGTCTTCGATCGTGACGCCGGTGTAGTAGTGCTTCAGAATCTGATCGTAGGTGTAGCCGTGCTGCGCCATGCCGTTCGCGCCGTTCTGGCTCATGCCGACGCCGTGGCCGTAGCCTTTGACGTGGAAGACAAATCCGCTTTCGGTCGTTTCCATCGTGTACATCGCGCTCTGCAGGTCAAATACGGTGCGCAGTTTCTTGCCGACAATCTCGATGTCGCCGAGCCGCACGGTTTTTACGCGCCCGCTCGGATAGACGCTTTGAATTTCGACCGCGGTTTGGATGTTGTCCTTGGTCACATGCGCGTCGGGGTACTGCGCGTTGATCTTTTCGACCGCATCCGAAAAGCCTACCGCAACGGTCTGGGTACGCATCGGCTCCTCGTACGGGCTGTCCACGCCGCGAAGATACGGAACGGCGTTTGCGTAGACGTTCTCGGAGTTTTCGGTCTGCCCGCCCGAGCAGGCATGGAACATCGCATCGGCAATTTCGCCCTGATAGCAGAGAACCTGTCCGCGCGTGGCCATGACCGCCTCGGCGATCGTGTTGTAATTCATGCCGGCGGCGTCGCCCCAGCGTTCCTCCATGCGGGCGTCGCTGATATAGGCCTGACAGCACTTGCTGTTCGTGCAGCACGCCGCGCCCGGATGCGACGCGCATCCGCCGCGCAGAATCTTCCGGAACGCATAGGTGCGCGCAGCGACCGCCTGCGCCTTGAGCGCTTCGGGGTGGTAGGCGACCGGCATCTCGGCGCCGACGACGCCGATGATGTACGCCTCAAAGTCCATCAAAACGAGCTTGTCCTCCCGGTGGTCGTAGACCGGGATCTGCTGCGTCTCGGCAAAATCGTAGTATGCGTAAAGATCGACGCGGGTCGGCGCGGGCGTCGGTTCCGGCGTCGGCTCCGGCGTCGGAACGGCTTTGGCCGTGCGCATCGATATGACGGTGCGAACCATGACGAGCAGCAGAACCAGAAGCAGCAAAAGGATTGCGGCAAGCGGCAGCAGCAATTTCCAGTTGGTACGGTAGGTTTTTCGTTTCATGTTCTTATTATATGGGATACGGCGGGAAAATAGCAATATATATCCGTCCGCCGCGATCACTTTTTTTCCGGCGGACCGGTACGCCGGTTGAAAAAACGGATCCGGTATGGTATAATTCCCGTATGATGGTAAGATTTTCGCCCGAAGCGGCACGGCGGGAGATGACGCCCGTTGACAACCTGTTCTTTACGGCCTACATGCCCGATGCGGACGGCATGTTTGTCAAGGTATATCTATACGGATTGATGCAGTGCTATCACACCGCGCTTGCAGACGACTCGATCGCCGAACAGCTCGGCATCACCGAGTCCGAGGTGCGCTGCGCGTTCGTCTACTGGCAGGCAAAGGGCCTGGTACGCATCGCGTCCGACGAGCCGCTGGTGGTCGAATATCTTTTGACCGAGCAGCCCGCGCTGACCGGCGCGACCGCGGTCAAGTACCGCGCGTTCGTCGAAGCGCTGAACGCCCTGCTCGAGCCGCGCACACTGAACCTGCGCGAGATGAAGGCCATGTACGACTGCATCGAGCTGTACGGACTCGAGGAAGCGACCGTGCTGGAGCTTGTTGCCTACTGCATCGAACAGAAGGGAAAGCGCGTTTCTACCAATTATATATTGGCGGCGGCGCAGACATGGAACGAGGCGGGCATCGTACAGCCCGAGCAGGCCAAGGCGTACCTTGAACAGTACCGTGCCAAGAAGCACGGCGCGTCCGAGGTGCTGGCGCGGTGGAACAAGCGCCGCAAGCCGACGCAGGACGAGATGGATCTCTACGACAAGTGGACGAACGAGTGGGGCTTTGACGAGGAAGCGATCCTTGCGGTGTGTCCGCAGCTTGTGGAAGTCGGTTCGCCGACGTTCGCAATTCTGAACGACCGGCTCGAACAGCTCAAGAATCAGAACCGCACGAGCGTGCGGGAGATCGGGGAGAAGGCCGATCGCGATCTCGACGATCGCGAGTTCTGCCGGCTCGTGTTTGCACGGCTCGGCAAAGTTGAAGTGCCGTCCCGCACCGACGTGGCGCAGATCGCAATGTTCCGCAACGAGAAGCAGATCTCGCGCGATGCGATCCTGTACGCCGCTGACGAGTGTCAGAGCGCCGAGCGCCCGTTCGGTCTGCTCAAGAAGATTCTGATCGACTGGGCGGCCAAGGGGATCAAGACCAGGGAAGAGGCGGAGAAGGCGCTGACGGAGCGAAACGCTGCGGCGCAGAGGGAGCAGAGAAAGAAGAAGGACGATTACGGATTCGGCAACTATCAGCAGAAGGTTGTCCACATGGACGAACTGGATAACTATATTGTGGACTTGAACGAGGATTTATGAGAGCCGGACTACAGCGGTATTACAGCGCGGTGCGGGCGCAGAACCTTGCGCTTGCCGAACAGCGCCAAATCGAATGTGAGACGAAGAACCCACGGCTGAAATCCCTGCGGGAAGAGCGTGGGAGTGTTCTGATTGCGCTCGCATCGGGCAAGCTGACGGCTGCGCAGGCGCAGTCGCGCATCGCGGCGATTTCTGCGGAGCGAAAGAACCTTCTGACCGGCATGGGATATCCAACCAATTATCTCGATCGGATCTACACCTGCCCCAAGTGCAAGGATACCGGCGAGGTCGGCGAGATCCATAAAACACTCTGCTCCTGTGCGCTTAAGCAGATGCAGAAAGAACTGGCGGATGGCGCGCAGATCAACCCGCGGGAGACATTCGCTGCGTTCCGGACAGACATCTATCCGAACGAGGAGCAAAAAAAACGCGCCTTAAAGTACAAAGCCTATTTCGAGCAGTATGCCGCACAGCTGCCGAAGCCCGAACGGATCAATCTTCTGCTGGTCGGCGATGCGGGGACGGGGAAATCGTTTTTCGGCAACGCGATCGCCTATGCGGCGCTTGAGCGGGGAATCGAGGCAAGGAAGCTGACGGCATGCTTTCGCCGGAGGGCGCACGCCAGGACGCCCCCGATGCCTGCGTCTGGCCTGACGCGAGCCAGAACGAGACGTCCAGCGAGACGTTCAGCACGGCATCCAGCGCAGCATCCAAGGGCGCGTCCGCCTTGGCGGAGGAGGACAGCTCAGCACAGGCGCAGGCCATCGCAGGCGACTTGCAAGCCGCTCCGTCCAAGGCCGGTACGGATGCCGGAAGCCATGCGGGGAGCCATGCCGAGAACGGCCACGGGCAGGCAGAGCGTCAAACGGAAAGCCAGACTCGCGATCAGGCCTACGGCCAGACAGGCAGGCGACCAGACGGCCAGGCTAGCCAGCGCAGCGCAGCGTCCGAAACGCCGCCTCACAATGCCGGCGACTCCCTGCAGGAGCGGCGCATGAAGAGCCTGCTGCCTGAAATCGCCCGCCGGGGTTCTCTGACCCGCAAGGAATACCAGAAGCTTGCCGGCGGGGTCTCCATGCGCACGGCCCAGTACGACCTCCAGACCCTGGTGCGCCAGGGCCTGCTGGAAACCCAGGGCCGGGGACCCGCCCTGCGCTACGTCTACACGGGCAAGCCCGAAGCGTCTGAGAACTAGCGCCCGAGCAGGCCGGCCCGACGTCCGCCAGGGACGTGATGCGACGTTAGGACCGATGCCGGTGCAGCTTCCCTCAGCTGTCTCTCCTGGCCTGCGCCCAGAAATCGTCAAGATC
>CADAQS010000138.1 GCA_902790115.1 uncultured Eubacteriales bacterium
GGATGTGATGCTGGCAAAGGAAGGCGCACACAACGATGCGTTCCGTACAATGCTCGAATGGGCAGCATCTGCGAAGAACGAATACAAAGCGCTGGCAGTGCTCAACTCCGGCAATCTGGTTGCACAGCATGACGATGCGAAAGCATGGCAGTTCGCAAAGGATACGGTTAACACGCTGCCCAGCACGCTGCCGTTCCTCAATGCGGCAGGCCGGACGGATGTAAACGGCGACGACATGAACTATGACGCGTATGTTGAGAGCGATCTCTGCGCGACACAGAACAAGTCCGAAGATGGGCGCGTATGGTACAGAACCTTCGACAGCAAGCAGATTATGGTCGTCGGTATCGGTTACCAGAAGCCTGCGGAGACCGACGAGGAGAAAGAGCGCCAGGATGCATGGCTTGCGTTTGTCAACGACGCGATCGAATCGCATCGCAACTATGTTGTGGTGCTGGTCCTCAACGACTTCGTCGATGCCGACGGCAAGCTCACGGCGTTCGGTTCGCTGGTTGAAGAGAACGTAATCGCGGCGAATGAAAATGTCGAGCTGGTTCTGAGCGGTAACGCGAGCGGTTCCGCACATTGGACCAAGACCTATGGCAACCGTACCGTGGATGGAATCATGTATAATTATCAAGAAGATGAAAACGACGGTCTCGGCTTCCTGAAGATCGTGACGTTCAACCGCGATAATCGTTCCATCACGATCAAAACGTACTCTCCGGTTACGAAGGCCGAGTCGTATAAGGATGACGATCGCATCGTCATCAGATCGGCGTTCTGATAACCCGCACAAGAGCTCCGGATGGCATGCAAGCTGTCCGGAGCTTTTTTCAGGACGGAATGTCGTTGTTTGCATGGTCACGTTTACCGAAAAATGCCGACGAAATCGAATCGCAAAAAATGCGGAACTGCCGGCCGGGAACCCGGCTCAATAAGGCAACTTCATAACGAACCGGTGAGAATGGCAGCGATGCCATTCTCCTTTTGTTTTCAAGCCTTTGCAATGCAGTTCTGAACAGACAAAAAGGATGCGGAAAAACCGATGATGCAAAATACGGGGCACTGAGAAGAAGCATCATTCAAAAGGAGGATACAAACGACACTTAATACCTTCCCAAAACCCAACCGCGCCGGAATTGCTTCCGGCGCAGAAGGGACAAACAGGGGAAATGGTCAGAAACGGTACCGCTCCGGCACGTAGAACGGCTGATCTTCGGCAGTGCGGCTGTTGCGGTTTTCGGGGACGTCCTTGCCGCTGCGATGACGCTGCGACGGGTCGGACTGGGGCTTACGCTCCTGATCGGGTTTACGGTCCTTATCGTTCATAGAATCCTCCGGTATAGTTTGTTCGGTGACACGGCAAAAGTGTCGGCCTCCGATGCGGTTAGTATGTGCAGCGATTCGTTCGTTATGCGGAACTGTCTGTCTTGAAGATCTAAAAACGACTGCCGCACAAGTGAACGATTCCGTAAACGCAAAGCAGACGCTGCGGGATGAAACGTATCCGACGACGCAGCATCGCGCTCTGCTGCGGGGGAGGACTTGCGGCGGCGTGATTTGTGTAAAGTTCTTGTGCAGAGAACGGAAAAATACGGAATCGCATCTTGTGTAAAAAAACGCGGTGCGGTATAATATAACAGTTAATTTGGGAATATGGGCAGATCTGCCCGATGGAAAGGAAGAACAATGGACGAGAGAAGCAAGAATTTCATCGAGGAATTTATCGAGGAAGATATGCGGACCAAGGAGCCGCGCGTCAAGACGCGTTTTCCGCCCGAGCCGAACGGTTATCTGCACATCGGTCATGCCAAAGCGTTGACCGTGGATTTCGGGATGGCTGAACAGTACGGCGGCACCTGCAACCTGCGCTTCGACGACACGAATCCGACCAAGGAGGATGTGGAGTACGTTGAGGCGATCAAGGAAGATATCCAGTGGCTCGGTTTCCATTGGGATCAGCTTCTGTTCGGCTCGTCCTACTTCGACAAATGCTATGAGCTTGCGGTCAAGCTGATCAAAAAAGGTATGGCCTACGTCGACGACCTTTCCAAGGACGAGATGCGCGAATACCGCGGCACGCTGACCGAGCCGGGCAAGAACAGTCCTTGGCGGGATCGCAGCGTCGAGGAGAACCTTGATCTGTTTGAGCGGATGAAAAACGGCGAGTTTGAGGACGGCGCCAAGACGCTGCGTGCCAAGATCGACATGGCTTCACCGAACATCAACATGCGCGATCCGGCGATGTATCGCATCAAGCACGCCAGCCATCATCAGACCGGTGACAAGTGGTGTATCTATCCGATGTACGACTTTGCACACCCGATTCAGGATGCGCTTGAAGGCGTCACGCATTCGCTCTGCTCGCTTGAATATGAGGCGCACCGTCCGCTGTATGATTGGGTTGTCAATGCCTGTGAATTTGAGCATAAGCCGCGCCAGATCGAATTTGCGCGTCTGAACCTGACGAACACGATCATGTCGAAGCGCTATCTGCGTCGGCTCGTGGAAGAACATTTCGTTTCCGGATGGGACGATCCGCGAATGCCGACCTTGTGCGCCATGCGCCGCAGAGGATATTCGGCGGCTGCAATCCGTGATTTTCTGACACGGATCGGCGTTGCCAAAGCGGATTCGATCGTGGACTTTGCAATGCTCGAGCACTGTGTACGCGACGATCTCAATGCGCATGCGCCGCGCTATATGGCGGTCGTTGAGCCGCTGCGCCTCGTGATCGACAACTGGGAAGACGGCAAAACCGAACCGGTCGTTATGGAGAACATGCCAAACGATCCGTCGTTCGGAACGCATACGGTACAGTTCGGCAAGGAGCTGTACATTGAAAAGAGCGACTTTATGGCCGAGCCGGTCAAGAAGTTCTTCCGCCTCAAGCCTGACGGCGAAGTCCGTCTCAAGGGCGCCTACATCGTCAAGTGTGTCTCGTGGGAGACCGACGAAAACGGTGAGGTGACCTGCGTACACTGCACCTATGATCCCGAGACCAGAAGCGGCGAGTGCGAGCGCAAGGTCAAGGGCACACTGCATTGGGTCAACGCAGCGGATGCGATCAAGGCGGAACTGCGCCATTACGATGTGTTGATGCGTGACGCGGAAGAGGGCGAGGAGGTCTCGGATTTCACCGAGCTGCTCAATCCCGACTCGCTCGAGATCAAGGAAGGTTTTGTGGAACCCGCGCTTGCCGAGGCAAAGCCGGGCGACAAGTTCCAGTTCATCCGCATGGGCTATTACTGCGCGGATCCGGACGGCACGAAGGAGCATCCGGTGTTCAACCGCGTCGTCGGCCTGAAGGATTCGTTCAAAATCAATTGAGTTCGTTTTCGGACTGCTGTATAAAGGAGATTGTATGGTCAGAACCAGATTTGCCCCGAGCCCGACGGGATATATGCATTTGGGCAACCTCAGAAGCGCGCTCTATACGTTTCTGTACGCACGCGCCAACGGCGGAAGATTCATTCTCCGCATCGAGGACACCGACCGCGGCCGCTATGTGGAAGGCGCGGTGGACGTGATCTACCGCACGCTTAAGAGCATCGGCATGAACTGGGACGAAGGCCCCGACATCGGCGGTGATTTCGGCCCCTATGTGCAGAGCGAGCGCAAGGATCTCTACCTGCCGTATGCCAAGGAGCTGATCAAAAAGCGCAAAGCATACTACTGCTTCTGCACGGAGGAGGAGTTGACCGAGCGCCGCGAGGCGGCGGCTGCGCGCGGCGAAACGTTCAAATATGACAAGCACTGCCTCCATCTTTCGGAAGAGGAAGTTCAGCGCAGGCTGGACGCCGGGATGCCGTACGTCATCCGGCAGAACGTTCCGGAGCATGGCGAGGCGTCGTTCGACGATGCGATCTACGGCCATATCGCGGTGGATTGTTCCGATCTCGACGATATGATCCTGATCAAGGCCGACGGCATGCCGACCTATAATTTTGCGAACGTCATCGATGATCACACGATGGGGATCACGCACGTCATGCGCGGCAACGAGTACCTGTCGAGCACGCCGAAGTACAATCTTCTGTATGATGCGTTCGGCTGGGAGAAGCCGACCTACATCCACATGACGCCGATCATGCGCGACGCCACACATAAGCTTTCCAAGCGCGACGGCGATGCGTATTTCGAGGATTACATCGGCAAAGGGTACCTCAAGGAAGCGATCGTCAACTACGTTGCGCTGCTTGGGTGGAATCCGGGCGACGAGCGCGAGTTCTTCACGATGGACGAGCTGATTCAGGCGTTTTCGATCGAGGGGATGAGCAAATCGCCGGCGATCTTTGATGTTAACAAGCTGACCTGGATGAACGCGGAATACATCCGCCGCCTGACGCCGGAGCAGTTCACCGAATATGCGCTTCCGTATTATGAAAAGGCCGGCATTCCGACCGATCATACCGAAGTGCTTGTCAAGATCCTGCAGCCGCGCACCGAGA
>CADAQS010000139.1:0-4423 GCA_902790115.1 uncultured Eubacteriales bacterium
CTTTTATCATCATTATTCTGTTCAGTGCGCGATCAGAGAAGTGCCCGTCATTTCCGCAGGAACCGGAACGCCGAGCAGTTCCAGCAACGTCGGCGCAAGGTCGGACAGCCGTCCGCCTGCGCGAAGCTTGACGTCCTTTCGTGTCTCGTCGACCAAAACGCACGGAACCGGCAGCGTCGTATGCGCCGTAAACGGTGCATTGAGCTTCTCATCCCACATCAGTTCGCAGTTGCCGTGATCCGCGGTAATCAGGCAGCGTCCGCCCGTTGCCAGGATCGCATCTACGACCGTCTGCAGGCACTCGTCCACCGCATGGACAGCCTTGACCGCAGCATCCATGACGCCGGTGTGCCCGACCATGTCGGGGTTGGCAAAGTTCAGGATCATCATGTCGTACTTGCCGCTCTCGATCCGCGCCTTTGCCTGCGCCGCCACTTCGTAGGCGCTCATTTCCGGCTTCAGGTCGTACGTTGCAACCTTCGGCGACGGGACGAGGCAACGATCTTCGTTCGGATTCGGCGCTTCCACACCGCCGTTGAAGAAGAACGTGACATGCGCGTACTTCTCGGTCTCCGCAATGCGGAGCTGCGTCTTTCCCTGCGATGCAAGGTACTCGCCGAGCGTGTTCTGCAGCGTCTGCGGCTTGAATGCGACGTGCAGATTGTTCTCGAACGTCTTGTCGTACTGCGTCATCGAGACGTAATAAAGCGGAAACCATCCGTTTCTGCGCTCGAAACCTGCAAAGTCCTCGAAGATGTACGAGCGGGTGATCTCTCTTGCACGATCCGGACGGAAGTTGAAGAAGATCACGCTGTCGTTTTCAGAGATCTTCGCAACCGGCGCGCCGTTTTCCACAATGACCGTCGGCTTGACGAATTCGTCGGTGTCGCCGCGATCATAGCTGAGCTGCATCGCTTCGGGACCGCTCGCTGCTGTGAGACCTTCGCCGTACGTCAGAGCTGCATAGGCTTTTTCAACGCGCTCAAACCGATTGTCGCGATCCATCGCATAGAAGCGTCCCATGACCGTTGCGATCCTGCCGACACCGATCTCGTGAAGCTTTGCATCGATCTGTTCGAGGTATCCCTTGCCCGAAGCCGGAGGCGTGTCACGACCGTCCATGAAACAATGGATATATACCTTTTTAAGGCCATTGCGCTTTGCGAGTTCGACAAGCGCGTACAGATGTCCGAGCGTACTGTGTACGCCGCCGTCCGAGCAAAGTCCCATCAGATGCAGCGCGGAGTCATGTGTCTTGCAATTTGCAACCGCGCCCAAAAAAGCCGGATTTTCAAAGAAATCGCCGTCGCTGATCGCCTTCGTAATGCGCGTCAGTTCCTGATACACGATGCGTCCTGCACCAATGTTCAGATGGCCAACTTCGGAGTTGCCCATCTGACCGTCCGGAAGACCGACATCCATGCCGCTTGCGCCGATCGTCGTATGCGGATAACGGTTCCACAGTTTCATGAAATGCTCCGCGCCGTCGGTCAGGATCGCATTATATTGTTTTTCCGTACGATAGCCGAAGCCATCGAGGATAATCAAAGCGGTGATCGGCTTCATCAATAGAGAACCACCTTCGAGAAGTCTTCCGCCTTGAGGCTGGCGCCGCCGATCAGACCGCCGTCGATCTCGGGCATCGCCATCAGCTCCGAAGCGTTCTTCGGGTTCATGCTTCCGCCGTACTGGATGCGAACGGCATCAGCGGTCGCCTTGCCGAACTTCTCGCCGATCGCATTGCGGATCACGGCGATCGTCGCGTTTGCGTCTTCCTTCGTCGCGGTCTTGCCGGTGCCGATTGCCCAGATGGGTTCGTAGGCAACGACCAGGGACTGCACCTGCTCTTCGGTCAGGCCATCGAGGTCTGCCGTGATCTGGCCGGAAACAATCGCGTCGGTCACGCCGCCTTCGCGCTGCTCGAGTGATTCGCCGACGCAGATGATCGGCGTAAGGCCGGCCGCCAGAGCTGCTTTGACGCGCTTATTGACGGTCTCGTCGGTTTCGCCGAAGTACTGACGACGCTCGCTGTGACCGATGATGACATACTGCACGCCGCGGGCAAGCAGCATCTTTGCGGAGATTTCACCGGTGAAAGCGCCCTTCTCCGCCCAATGCACGTTCTGTGCGCCGAGCTTGATATTGGTGCCTTCGATCAGCTTCGCAACCGTGCACAGGTCCACGTACGGCGGGCATACAACAACGTCGCACTGCGCGTCCTTGACGAGCGGGATCAGCGCGGTCACAAGTTCTTTCGCCTCATCGGGCGTCATGTTCATTTTCCAGTTGCCTGCAATAATGGGTTTTCTCATGATGATAACCTCTTCTCTTTCTCTCTTATTTGTCGTTCAGCACCGCAACGCCGGGCAGAACCTTGCCCTCCAGGAACTCCAGAGAAGCGCCGCCGCCGGTGGAAATGTGCGTGATCTTGTCGGCATAGCCAAGCTTCTTGACCGCGGATGCGGAGTCGCCGCCGCCGACGATCGTCGTGCCTTTGCAGTCTGCGCAGGCCTGTGCAATCTGCTTCGTGCCGACTGCAAACGCCGGGAACTCGAAAACACCCATCGGGCCGTTCCAGATAACGGTCTTCGCAGCGAGAATGGTCTCACGGAACAGAGCAATCGTCTTTTCGCCGATGTCAAGGCCCTGCCAGCCGGCCGGGATCTCGTTCGACGGAACGGTCTTGTGCTCTGCATCTGCGGAGAATTCCTTTGCAACAACGGTATCGACCGGCAGGAGCAGATTGACGCCGCGCTCTTTGGCTTCCGCCATCAGATCCTTCGCGAGGTCAATGCTGTCCGCGTCAAGCAGAGAGTCGCCGATCTCATAACCCATCGCCTTGAAGAACGTGAAAGCCATGCCGCCGCCGATGATCAGGCTGTCGCACTTCTGCAGCAGATTCTTGATGACGCCGATCTTATCCGCAACCTTTGCGCCGCCGAGGATCGCCACGAACGGGCGAACCGGATTTTCAAGCGCTTCGCCCATGATGCCGAGCTCTTTGCCGATCAAGAAGCCTGCGACTGCGGGGATATAATCCGCAACACCTGCAGTCGAAGCATGTGCGCGATGCACGGTGCCGAACGCGTCGGAAACGTAGATGTCCGCAAGATCCGCAAGCGCTTTTGCAAACGCCGGATCGTTCTTTTCCTCTTCCTTGTAGAAGCGGGTGTTCTCGAGCAAGACGATCTCGCCTTCCTTCATATCTGCGATCGCAGCCTTTGCGCTCTCGCCGATCGTATCCTCGGCAAACCAGATCTGCGTATCAGGCAGAAGCTCTGCGAGCTTTTCGCCGACCGGCGCAAGGGAATACTTCGGGTTGACCTGTCCCTTCGGACGGCCGAGGTGCGAGCAGAGGATGACCTTTGCATTGTGAGCAAGTAGGTATTTGATCGTCGGCAGTGCCGCAACGATACGCTTATCGTCTGCAACCTTGCCGTCTTCGGTCAGCGGGACGTTAAAGTCGACGCGGACAAGGACTTTCTTGCCTTCTACCTGAATGTCTTCAATCGTTTTCTTTGCCATTTTGTTTATTCCTTTCTTGGTGAGATACTATTTATCAACACGGCTGTTCCGCCGTCTTAAACAGTTTCCTGTTCGCGGGCTGCATGGAGGATTTCATCGATGATGGCGTCCACATGGGCTGCGGCTTCCTCTGTCTCTTCGGCAAGCTCAGATACGGTCCAGAGCTTTTCTTCCGAAGACTGTTCCAAAGGTTCCGGTGCAGGATCTGCGGGTTCTTCCGCCGCCTCTGCTTCCGGCTCGGATTCCGGCTCTGGCGTTTCCGGTTCTTCCTGCATCTTCTCGGTCTGCACTGCGCTCTCAATCAGTTTGCCCTCGGCAGACAGGATCTGCGGGATCGCTGCATGTAGCTGCGAAGCAAGCTCTGCAAAGCGCCGTGTGCTTTCCTCTGCGCTTCGGATGTTGTCCTGTACGAGACGGTCGTAGTCGCTCAAAAGCGACGCATACGTTTCGATCTGCGCCTGCGTTTCATCAAGCCGCTTCTGACTCTCCGCTTCCGCTTCCTTCACGATGTCGCGCGCATTCTGATAGGCGCCGTCCACGATGAGCTCTGCGTCGCGGCGGGCAGCCTCCGCATCCGTCTGCGACTGCTCGAGGATCTCCCCCGCTTCACGCTGTGCCTCGGCGACGACGCGCTCCGCCTGTATGGATGCATCGGTCATTGCTCTGCCGATCGCATTTTCGCGCGCTTCATAGGAAAGCACCTTGTCATTGAGGTCCGAATTCTTCTGTTTCAAATCCCCGATAAGCGTCTCCAGCTCGGCGATCCGGCTTTCCAGCTCCCGGATCAGCTTCTGTTTCTTTCCGAACATTTTATACCTCCAGCCTCATTTGCTGCGCCTGTGTCGACTGCTGCGGCACCGGATAGTCCATGTGTTCATAAGCCGCCGGCAGGACGATG
>CADAQS010000139.1:4431-6100 GCA_902790115.1 uncultured Eubacteriales bacterium
TCCTCGACCGTACCTGCGTCCTCGCCGGTATAGGCAGCGATCGTATCGAGACCGACCGGGCCGCCCTTGAAAATCTCGATCATCGCGACCAGCATTTTCCGGTCGACCGCATCGAGGCCGAGCTCGTCGATCTTCAGCATGGACAGCGCCTCCTGCGCCGTTCCGAGATCGATCACGCCTTCCCCGCGAACCTGTGAGTAATCGCGCACCCGGCGCAGCAGCCGGTTTGCAACGCGTGGCGTTCCGCGCGAACGGGAGGCAATTTCCAATGCCCCTTCCTCATCGATTTCGATGTTCAGGATCTCCGCGCTCCGGACAATGATCTCCCTGAGGCTTTCGGGCGAGTACAGTTCGAGCTGCTCCTTGATGCCAAACCGGTCGCGCAGCGGCGACGAGAGCATACCGAGCCGCGTGGTCGCACCGACCAAAGTAAACTTCGGAAGATCAAGCCGAATGCTCCTTGCGCCCGGGCCCTTGCCGATGATGATATCAAGTGCAAAATCCTCCATCGCGGGATACAGAACCTCTTCGACATTCGGATTCAGACGATGAATCTCATCGATGAACAGAACGTCGCCCGGCGACAGATTGGTCAGAAGCGCAGCAAGGTCGCCGGCATGCGTGATGGCCGGGCCGCTGGTCACACGCAGCGAAACGCCCATTTCGTTGGCAATGATGCCCGCAAGCGTGGTTTTGCCGAGTCCCGGCGGACCGTACAGCAGCGCGTGGTCAAGCGATTCTCCGCGCGATTTCGCCGCTTCGATGTAAATCTGCATGTGCTCCTTGACCGCTTCCTGCCCGATGTATTCGGAAAGAAAATGCGGGCGGAGACTGTATTCATTTTTGACATCCTCTTCCCGAAGGGAGGATGAGATCAGACGGTCGTCCTGCATATCTTACCCCTTTGCCATGCTGCGCAGCGCTTTCGTGATCAGATCCTCGACGCTGTCCGCTTCCTTGACCGCCGCAACCGCGCGCGATGCGGAAAGTCCGTCATAGCCGAGCGATGTCAACGCGGCAACCGCTTCGGTACGGATATCCTGCACGGAAGGCGCATTTGCGGAAGGCTTCAGGGAAACTGCTTCGCCCTTGACAAGGCTCTGCAGCTCCAGAATGACGCGCTGCGCGGTCTTCTTTCCCATGCCGGAAACACGATCGAACGCTGCCGGATTGTCGGTAACGATCGCAGCCCGGATATCGGAAGGTGTCAATACCGACAGAACCGCAATCGCAAGTTTCGGTCCGACGCGCGTCACGCCGATCAGCTTCCGGAACATTTCGCGCTCTTCCGGGTCTGCAAACCCGTACAGGGCCTGAACCCCGTCCGCAAGATGCAGGTGCGTATAGAGTTTTGCCTGATTGCCGGTCAGAAGCGTTTTCAATGTCAGCGAACTGCAGAAGATCTCATAGCCGACACCTGCGGCTTCGATCACCGCATGATCGACCGAAACGTCGGCGACCAGTCCTTTGATATATGCGTACATTGCCCCTCCTATCGGATCCGGTATTCTTCCTGTGCCGGACCGGCATGAAACGACAGGCACAGCGCGACCGCAAGTGCATCGGCAGCATCGTCGGGTTTCGGCTCGCTCTTCAGTCCGAGCAGCACCCGGATCATCTGCTGCACCTGCTTCTTGTCTGCATGTCCGTTTCCGCACACCGACTGTTT
>CADAQS010000140.1 GCA_902790115.1 uncultured Eubacteriales bacterium
ACGGTTGATCTTTTCCACCCGGCTCTCATTGACCTCGACCAGCCATACTTCATTTCGCTCGCTCAGATACCCTCCGAACAGCATCCCCATTGCGCCGGCGCCCAGTACCGCTATCTTCATCCTTTCTCCTCCGTTGCGTTTCGCGTCTCTTTCCGCGTTATTCTTGCAATCGTTTGCAAGTTGTATTATACCTGATCGGTCTTTAAAATGCAATACGTTTTTTATTTTGTTTTTACACAATTTCCTTCTTTCCATGTGTCCGGAAACAGAGTCCTGTTTGCTCCGGGAAAAAAGCCGTTTTCAAGGTCTGTATGTGCTGCTCTGTTGTGTTTTTGTGCAGCTTCTGCTATACTATCGATTGAGAAAAGGCTGCGGACATGAGAGAAGAAAACGTGAACCGAAAACCCATTATACTGTTCGATCTGGACGGCACGCTGACGGAATCCGGCGAAGGCATTGTCAAGTCGGTGCAGTACGCGCTCGCTTCGCTCGGTATCGAGGAATCCGATACGGACAAGCTTCGCGCGTTCATCGGCCCGCCGCTGACCGATTCCTTTATGCGTTATTACGGTCTACCGAAGGCGCAGACCGAGCGCGCGGTCGCCTTTTACCGGGAACGCTTCCGTTCAATCGGCATCTTTGAAAACAAGCTGTACCCGGGCATAGAAGAGATGCTTCGGACGCTGAAAGAAGCGGGGTTTGTGCTCGCAGTCGCATCCTCCAAGCCGGAACCGTTTGTCCGCACGATTCTCAACCATTTCAGGATCGCGGACTGCTTTGACGAGGTCGTTGGCAGCACGATGGATGAAAAGCGGACCGCAAAGGCGGACGTGATCGAGGAAGCGCTTTTGCGGCTCGGGCAGAGCGAACATCGTGAGCGCGTTCTCATGGTCGGCGACAAGGAGCACGATGTGATCGGTGCAAGGCAGTCGTCCGTAGCCTGCGTCGCCGTGCTGTACGGCTACGGCACGCGGGAAGAGCTGGAAAACGCCGGCGCAGCCGTCATGGTTGAAACGGTGGACGCGCTGACAGCGTATCTGCTGCAAGCGGAACTGCAAAGCTGCCCGCGTTATTGACGGGTATGCGATCTGCGCGGTATACTATTCTTGCGTTCCGGAGGGGCATATGAATATCTATCTTGCATTGACGCTGTTTTCTCTGATCATCCTGATCTATTGGGTTATATCGGAACTGTTCACGATGCTGTCCCGCTTCACCGGCGTGCCGGATGAAAAGGCGCGCTTTCAGGTGATCTCGCTTCACTGCGGCATGGAGCGCCTGCTCGCTGTTTATCAGGACGCTTACACCCGTTACCTTGGCAGATAAATACCCTTCTCCTCCTTTTATCCATGCAGCAGCCGCACCGTTACTGATGCGGCTGCTGCATTACAGGAGGATCTGTAAAGCGACAAACACAAGGAGTCCCGTTTTATGAAGGACAAATTGCAAAAAGCTCGTGCATTCGAGCAAAAATACCATCCGAATCTTTCCAAAGACGAGCAGCCGATGTTCCATGTGACCGGCGGCGTCGGCTGGATCAACGACCCGAACGGCTTTTCCGTCTATCAGGGCGAATACCATCTCTTTTATCAGTACAATCCCTATGATACCAAATGGGGTCCCATGCACTGGGGACACGTGAAAACGACCGACTTTCTGCATTGGGACCGGCTTCCGTGTGCACTTGCGCCGGGCGAAAGCTGTGATAAAGACGGCTGCTTCTCGGGCGGCGCGATCGAATTGCCCGACGGAAGGCATCTTCTGATGTATACCGGCGTGCGGAATGTCCGCAGCAAAAACGGTATCGTCGAAGGGTTTCAGACGCAATGTCTTGCAATCGGCGACGGTTTGGACTATCATAAGGTAGAAAGCAATCCGGTTCTCGACGAAAAGGATCTGCCCGCGGGCGGCAGTGCGATCGATTTCCGCGATCCGAAGATCTTTTTTGCGGACGGCCGGTATCAAATGGTCATCGGAAACCGTGCCGCCGACGGCAGCGGTTCGATCCTCCTGTATGAGAGTGAGGACGCCCTGCACTGGTCGTTCTCCTCCGTCCTTACCTCGTGCCACAATCAATACGGCAAGATGTGGGAATGTCCCGACTTCTTCCCGCTGTGCGGCAAGTACGTCCTGCTCGTCAGCACGCAGAATATGACCTCGATGGGGCTCGAGTTCCATCCGGGCAACAGCACGCTCTGCATCATCGGCGACTATGACCGTGCGCAAAAGCATCTGCTGCGCGACAACACGCAGGCGATCGATTACGGCACGGATTTTTATGCCACGCAGACGCTCGAAACGCCGGACGGACGGCGCATCATGATCGCGTGGATGCAAAGCTGGGAATCCTCCGGCTGCAAGCCCGGCAATCTCCCGTTCTTCGGGCAGATGACGCTTCCCCGCGAACTGTCTATCCGCGACGGACGGCTGATCCAGAACCCGGTGTGCGAGCTTGAAGCCTGCCGCACGGTCAAGGTCAGTTACCGCGACGTCATGATTACGGACGAAACGAACCTGCAGGGTGTTTCCGGGCGGTTTCTCGATATGACCGTCACGGTCCGGCGCGGCAGCAAGAATCAGATGTACCGGTACTTCAAGATCAACGTCGCCAAGGACGGCGAGCGCGTGACCTCGATCCGGCATAAGCCCGAAAACAATACGATCCGCGTTGACCGGAGCCGTTCCGGCTTTCCGCATGACATCGTCAACGTCCGGGATTTCCCGATCGCGGCAAAAGACGAGCTGAAGCTGCGCATCGTGCTCGACCGGTATAGTCTCGAGCTTTTCGTCAACGACGGGGAGCAGGCTGCTTCGTTCGTCATTTACACGCCGATCACCGCCGATTCGATCTCGTTCAGCGCAGACGGAATGGCGATCATCGACGTCGAAAAATATGATATTGAGGTGTAATCATGGAAAAACGGTATGACGTGGTCGCGCTCGGCGAGCTTTTGATCGACTTTACCGAAAGCGGTACCAGCGCGCAGGGCAATCCGTTGTGGGAGGCGAATCCCGGCGGCGCCCCGTGCAACGTGCTTGCGATGCTGAACAAGCTGCATCGCAGAACCGCATTTATCGGCAAGGTCGGAAGCGACGTGTACGGGCGGCAGCTGCATGCCGTTGTTTCGGACGCGGGCATCGACACCGGCGCACTGCTGTTCGATCCCGAGGTGCATACGACGCTTGCAGTCGTGCACACGTTTGAAAACGGCGACCGCGACTTTTCCTTCTACCGCAACCCCGGCGCGGATATGATGCTGCGCGAGGACGAACTTCCCCGTGCGATGCTCGAAGATTGCCGCATCTTCCATTTCGGCACGCTGTCCATGACGCACGACGGCGTCCGCGCCGCTACCAAAGCCGCGGTGAAGATCGCAAAGGATGCCGGCGCGCTGATCTCGTTCGACCCGAACCTCCGCCCGCCGCTGTGGAGCAGCGAAGCGCTTGCCAAAGAGAACATCGAATGGGGTCTTGCCCATGCCGATATCGTTAAGATTGCGGACAACGAAATCGTGTTTATGGCCGGTGAAACGGACTATGACAAAGGCGCCGCAATCCTTTCGGAACGCTATCCGAACATCAGGCTTTTGAACGTCACGCTCGGCGCGGACGGCGCGATCAGCTTCTGCTGCGGACACCGCGTGTTCGTCCCCGCTTTCCGGTTGGGCGGCACGATCGAAACGACCGGCGCGGGCGACACGTTCTGTGCATCCGTGCTGCACGATGTGCTGAACAACGGCGTCACAAGCCGAAGCAAAGAAAGCCTTGCCGCCATGCTGCGCTTTGCAAACGCCGCCGCATACCTCGTTACGACCAAAAAGGGCGCGATCCGCTCGATGCCGAATCCCGCCGAGATCGACGCGATTCTGAAAAACGCATAATACCGAATACCATTTTCTCCGCCGCAGCAACCTGCGGCGGAGTTTTTTGACCGTGCTTCTTTTTCGCTTCCGCCTTGCTTTGCACATGCAAGGCCGACAAAAGCGATCTGCTTTCCGTTTCCGTTCCGTGCACAGCGCTTGAAAACAGGCCGCTGTTCTGGTATAATGGTTTTGGACAGAAAACAGAGCCTGCGGACAAATGCCGATTGCTGATTCCGGAGGTGTCCAAAGCGGAGCTGCACGAGAAAAGCCATCAGACGCATGTTTGACGGAACACAAAAGAAAGGAAAAAGCGCATGAGTATCTTTTCAAAGATTCAGAAGTTTCACGGCGCGGGCGAAGCCCCGAATGCAATCAACACGGAAGAATACGGCACCCCGGAGCGCTCGATTTATACCGAGCTGGTTCTCGGAGATCTGCATCAGAAGGTCGAAGTCAAGGACGAGCAGGGCCTCCGGTGCGCTCGTGGCGCATCTGGAAAAGAAGCCGATCAGCCTGCACGAAAAACACTATATCACGATGGCGGATGGGCAGAAGTTTACGCTGTCCAACGAGCTGTTCCACGTCTTCAAGGACATCACCAACATTGAGGGACTTGACTGGAAGCTGACGGGCAACGTCATCGGTCTCAATTTCATGCTATTCGATCAGAGCGGCGCGCCGATCGCGGCGATCGGTCAGAAGATGCTGTCGATCCACAACCGTTACAGCATCGACCTCTATCAGCCGGAATATGAGCAGATCGTGGTCGCGATCGTGATTCAGCTCCAGAAGATGCTCATCGCGCGGCAGGAGAACAGCAGCAGCGCGAGCTTCTCGGTCGGCGAATAACAAAAACCGCCGTCGCTTTGGCCAAGTAAACAAAAACACCGTTCCGAAAAAGGGACGGTGTTTTTACGTTCCTGCATGTTCCATGCGTTCCATCTGCCGCAGGCGCTTGATCTGTTCCGCGCGGGCGATGATCTTTTCTTTCCAGTCGTCGTCCTGCGCGTTGAGCTGATAGACGTTGAAGCCGTATTCCCGCCCCTGCGTCACGACGATCGACTCGTCGTCGATGTGAAGCGAGATCCGGTACTTTTGGGGCATCTTCTGCGGAAAGATCGTCTGATGCCCGCGCTGCACCTCGCGCAGATGCCGTTCGCCGTTGACGATCCCGTCAAAGCGCACGCCGTACAGGAAAAACAGCAGTTTGATATACCGCTCCGACCGGAACGAGGACGTATAGACCCAGACGGAATAGCCGAGTTTTTGCAGGCTTCTGATCAGATCCGGCGTTCCGTATCGCAGACGCTCCGGAAAGAACCGGGACAGCGGAAACGGAAGCGGGCGTTCGATCCGGTGCGTTGCGGGCGATACAAACAGCACCTCATCCAGATCGAACGAAACGCGCATCCTCTCGACCGGTTCGTTATGCTTCATGGCTCTGAATCTTCTGGAGCAGTTCCGTGACCTCATGCGGCCACGCCTTGGCGTCGCCGCTGAGCGGATACTCCGTAAACTGTCTGGTGCGGCGGTCGGTCTGCAGCAGGGAATGTCCGTCGAGATGCAGCGTGACCGGATACTTTTTCGAAAACAGACCTTCGAGTTTCTTCCGTTCCGCCTCCGCGCCTTTCGACTTGCGGACGGTTCCGGTCACGATGCCGTCGATCTGCACATGGTACCAGCGGAAATACTGCCGGATATACTCCGTCGAATAATACTTTGCGGTATAGACCCAGATGTCGTAGCCGTTGGTTTTCAGATAGTGGAACAGCGCCGGAATGCCGCGGCGAAGCCGTTCGCGGTAGCGTTTTCCGATCGGGAACGGAAGCGCCTTTTCCGCGGGGACCGCTTCGTCCGTGCAGAAGACGACCTCATCGAGGTCGAGCGTGACGCGCCGGTCGTGCGACGCGTTCTGCAGCATCTTCTGAATGTCCGCCGCCTGCGTCAGATTGACGATCTCCACCGGAACCTGCCGGACGCCCATGCGCATCGCGGCCGCCCAGCGGTGATGCCCGTTCAGGATCCGGTAGCCGTCCGGATGGATCTTTTCCACAATCAGCGGCTCCTGGATATACTCCTTCTGCGCGTTCCGCACGGCATGCCGGATGGTCTCCTCATACCGCGAAACGATGCCGTAATTCGGGCCGACCGCGGGATCGCAGAACTCGTCGTCCGGATTGGGATGCAGCCGTCCGCACGGCGCTTTTTTGACGAACATCCGCTCGAACACGCTCGCCTTGACCGGCACCGTAACGCCGCGGTACCGCTCGATCTGCTCTGCCAAAAAGGATTCAAACTGTGTCTGCATGGTGCTCCCCCCGCCGTAGGCCGCGTTTTGTCAATACTTGGTTTCGGGTACGGCGTCGATGCCGTAGGCGTCCATGAACGCCTTGAGATCGCGGTCGGATCGGATCAGCATGACCTCGTGATACCTGCCGCCGCAAAGGTCTAAAAAGCCTGCCGTCGTTTCGCCGGTGCAGATGCTTTTGTGCAGGATCGGCTTTTGCACCGCGGCGTCATAACGCTGCGGCTTCGGCTTTGAACGTCCGAACATTTCGATCACCCCAGGAGATAGTCCATAAAGACCGGGATGCGCTGCTCCCAGTATGCTTCGCTGTGCTGTGCGCCGGGCACGGTTCGCGCAGCGACCGATGCGCCCGCCTTGCTCAGAGCGGCGGCGGCGCGGAACATCGCGGCATGCGGGCGGATGTCGCCGTCATCCTCGGCTCCTCCGTAGTCCATATAGACCATTGTCGGCTCCGCAAGCGGCGTTTTCAACAGCTCCGCCATATTCTTCGGCGACACCCAGAAGCACGGTGACAGCGCAGCGCCCTTCGAAAATGTCTCGTTATACGCCGTCACGGCGTAGAGCGTCATCAAACCGCCCATCGAGCTGCCTGCGATCATCGTATGCTCCCGCTCCGAAAGCGTTCGGTACTGCCGGTCGATCTGCGGCTTGAGCTCATGCACGATCCAATCCATCGTGACTTTGCCGAGTCCCTCCACGGTGCCGACCGGGCGCGGCGCATGAAAGCTCCACGGGCTGTATTCGTTCAATCGCCGAAATCCCTCCGGATTACACTCGACCGCCACGACGATCAGCGGCGTATGATGCGCTTCGAGGTATTCCTTCATTCCCCAGCTTTTGCCGTAGGTTGCGTCGGAATCGTAGAACACGTTGTGTCCGTCGAACATGTACAGCACCGGATACCGCCGCTCCGTCGCGTCGTAGTCCTCCGGCAGATACACGTAGAGGCGACGCGGCCGCTCGGTCGGCAGCGCCGGGATCTGAATGTGCGATACGGTAATCAAAAGACAGTCCTTCTTTCTTTATGTTTTGTTCCGGTTCGGGTCCTCACCGCTCCATAGTCGCGATCGTATGCATCAGAATGTAGAATACCCGCTTGATTCCGCCGGAATAATCGACCTTTTCAAGGGCGGCGGCGATCATCGTCGGGTTGTCCGTTCCGATTACGTCGACGCCGCAGCTGACAAGATACTGTACGGTATCCTCAAGGTCCACCGTCCAACAGAACACCTTCTTGCCCGCTTCATGCATCCGGTGCACGAGTTCCGGCGTCACATAGGTCTCCTCAATCGTGATGTTGTCCGTGTATTCGATGTCCTCCAGATGTCCGATGGCGATGAACATGCAGTATCCCTTGGTCACCGTCGGGTCCAACGCATAAACGCGCTGCATCCGGGAAGCATCCTGCCCGATGATCATCACCTGGTCATGCATACCGGTTTCGTTGATGACCTTCAGCACGTTCTCCTCAAAGTTCACGTCATCGGGATGTCCTTTCAGCTCGACCTGAACATGAAGGCCGTTCTCCTTGGCCATTGTGAGCACCTCTTTCAGCGTCGGAACCACCGTGTGCTCGTAATTGCCGGGCATCCAGGCGCCCATCTCGCAGCTCGTCAGTTCCGCATAGGTATGTTCATGCACGGCAAGATCGGTTCCCGTTACGCGGCCGATGGACGAATCATGGTTGCAGACGATGATGCCGTCCGAAGTCTGGTGAACATCCAGCTCAATCCAAGACAGGTTCTCGCTGACCGCGAGTTCAAACGCCGGCATGGTGTTTTCCGGCGCGTTCACATTGTCGCCCCGATGCGCGCAGACGTAGGGCGCCTGTACGCTTTCCCGCAGGAAGGCATACTTATGGATCAGAATGCCCGTGTTGACCGCAAACAGCGTTGCAAAGGCAAGCAGTACGATCGTTTCGATCTCGCCGGACAGACCGGAAGCCAGAATGAATGGAATCTGGATCAGCGTAAAGCAGATGATTCGGCGAAAGTTGTTAAGAAACCGCCCGGCTGAATGCCATAAGACGGCAAGAAATGCGCTGCAGATACCGAACAGTGCCGCTGCGTGGGAATACCCGCTGACCGCATAAGCGTATGAAAGAAGCAGGATTGCCTCATTCACCATAAATCGTTTCCCGTATTCCATCTTCCATTCCTCCTGTTCCGTTGTTATCGTAGTCGGAAGATACGGATTCACTGTCCCAAAAATGGTACAATAAAAAAGAAATGAATCCCGTTGCAGGACATATCGCCAGAACGTTTGCGATTTTAAGTATTCTGAATGAACAAACTGACCGGAATCACTGTATTTCAATGAATGATCTGGTTCTTTTCCTTGAGGACAGAAACATCCCTGCCGAGCGCAAGGCAGTCTATAAATCCATTCACGCTCTGCAGAGTTACGGTTATGACATCCGCTAT
>CADAQS010000141.1 GCA_902790115.1 uncultured Eubacteriales bacterium
CTATAACAGTATAACACAAAGGAGGCAGATTTCAAATACTATCTTTTGAAATTCCTATTCAGTTGCCGCAGCCGAACCGATTGTCGTTGCAGCCACAGCCGCAGTTACCGCCGCAATACCGGGAAAGCAGCAGCAACCAGATCAGCGTGTCGCACGAAGTACCGCCGTTGTCGTTGTCGCCAAGGAGCAGCAGCAGCACCAGGATCCAAGTCATGTTCGATCCTCTGAAATTCATACAGATTTCGTCCTCCATCCGTCAGATTCCGGCGTCAAGCGCCGTTACTGTATCATACGCGAACGGAAGAAAAACTGTTCCGGATCAATTGCCGGTTCCGCCGAAGAACTGCGCCAAAGGTGCAAGCACCCGATTGAGCTTTTCAATGCCGGCGTTTAACAAATCAATATCGACCGAATTGAGCTTGTCCAGAGCCGTTTCTGCGTTGTCCATCACATCTTTTAGGTTGCCGATCCCATCCTCCAGCGTCTGGAGCGTTTTGGTTCCGGCTTCCCCGAACGTTGCATAGGTTTCTTCGAGCGCTTTGAAATCGATCAGATTCAGATCGTCGACAACGTCGTTGATATTCTCCGCAGTTGCAGCCAGCGTTTTCTGGACCTGTTCTACCTGCGTTTTGATATACCGCATTCCGATCAAAAGCGTAATCACGGCCGCAAGCGCGAGCAGAATGCCGACGATCGAAAGGATGAACCGAAAGCGGGCATACCGCAATTGTTTCTTCTCTGCCGCTAAAATCTGCTGCAGCAATTCAGCGGATACGTTTTCCTGCTGTGCTGTGCTCTCCATTCTGCTTGCCCTTTCCTCATTTTGGAATTATCGCATGACCGTGCAGGCCTTCTTGAACTCCGCAACCTTTTTATCCGGCAGCGGGCGAACGATATACTTTTCCGGATGCAGACTCTCGTTGCCGCGAACAAAGAATGCAGCATCCTCGACTTCCGGGAACAGCACGCCATTCCGCTTCTGCAGTAGCTCCATGGCTTCCTTGACCGTCGGATGCACTTCGATATACATTCTGCGGATCTTGCTTCCCTTGAGAATCTGCAGCGTCTGTTTGCGCAGGCGATTGAACACCGTATACGGAGAAAGAACTTTCGCTTCCCCATCACAGCACGGGCATGTCACTTTCAAGGTGTCGCCGATGCTGCGGCCGGTTTTTTTTCGCGTGAGTTCCACAAGTCCGAGATGCGTAAACCCAAAGACGTGCGAGCGCGTATGATCGGCGCGCATTGCATTTTTTAGGGTCTGCAGAACCAGCTGCCGGTGCGATTCCTTCTCCATATCGATAAAGTCGATGATCACGATTCCGCCGATGTCCCTCAGCCGCAGCTGCAGTGCGATCTCGGTTGCCGCTTCGCAATTCGTCGAGGTGATCGTCTTTTCCAGATTATCCTTTCCGACAAACCGGCCGGTGTTGACGTCGATCACCGTCAGCGCTTCGGCGCGGTCAATGATCAGATATCCGCCGCTCTTCAGCCAGACCTTGCGCGCAAGCGCCTTATCGATCTTGCTCTCGGTTTCGTACCGGTCGAACAGCGCTTCGCTGTCCTTGAAAAGGATCCGCGGTTTCAGTTTCGGTGCCATGACCGTTGCAATCTCGCGAATCCGGTCATAAGCGTTCATGTCATTGACAAATACGCGGTCGACGTCCTTCATCAGAAGATCCCGCACGGTCCGGAACAAAAGGCTCTGTTCCTCATGCAAAAGCTTCGGCGCACGAACTTTTTTGGACTTATCCAGAATGTCTTGATACAGCTTTAGGAGGCTTTCAATCTCCTCCTGAAAAGCTTCCTTGGTTCTTCCGGCCGAAGCGGTACGAACGATGATGCCGACGTCCTTCGGCTTCAGCTCTTTTACGAGCTTGCGAAGGCGCGTTCGTTCCTCTTCGTGCTCAATGCGTCGCGAAACGCCGATGTAATCGACGGTCGGCATCAAAACAAGCGATCTTCCGGCAAGCGTCAGATGCGTCGTGACGCGCGCGCCCTTGGTTCCGATCGGATCTTTGGCGACCTGTACAAGCACCGATTGTCCGGGTTTTAGCATGTCGCCGATCTTGCGCGTTTCGGGGATCTTGTCCTCCAGTTCATCATAAGCGTCTCCCGGCGTAAAAACATCGCCGGCGTAAAGGAAGGCGTTCCGTTCGAGACCGATGTCCACGAACGCGGCCTGCATGCCGGGCAGAACATTCTGAACTTTTCCGAGATAAATGTTCCCGACCAGCCGTTCGCTTCCTTCTTGTTCCACATACAGTTCAACCGGCGTTCCGTCCTCTACGACGGCGACGCGCGTGTTGAACGCATTGGCATCCACAAGTATTTCTTTGTTCATGAATCAAAACCTTTCTCTTTATGAGAGGCAAGGCAGACGATCGGAGCCGGTAAAGTACAAAGAATTCCGGTGAACCGTTGCAAATGCTGTAACGCCGAGGCAGTCATACAACGCGTTCAAAAACGTTTCGACGCGCAAGCCGCCCGCGACGGTCAGAGTTCCCAACAGTTCGATCCGGATTGTATCCTCCGGGTCGTCCAAAACAAATGCCTCAATGATTTCGGGACGAATGTTTGTGGGTTTTACCCCGCTCTTGGTTTTCTTGTCGACAATCACTTCGTTGCTGCAGAGCATCGACTTCAAAGCCGATGCCACCTGTTCCCGCATAACAGGTGCTTCGAACAGAAGCGTGACGGTGTAACGTGCACAGCAGAGCATTTTAGAAAGCGTGTCGATCGACTCTTCCGCGACAAACGCCGTACAAATCCGCATCCCGTTCGGAAGTACGCCGTTGACCTGACGGATAAACCTGTCTACCGGATAATCCTTTTCCAGTTCAACTTCGATCCACTCTCCTTCGCTCGAAAACCCGGTGGCAAGCGCAGTTGCAAACGAAAGCTTCGGATGCGGATTGTAGCCGTTCGAATAGGCCAACGGCAAACCCGCTCTCCGGAACGCTCTTTGCAGCGTACGCTGCACATCCAGATGCGAAGTATAGGAAATCCCCTTATCTTTTTGAAATGCTGCAATAATTCTCACACTGTTCACCAAAACAACCGTTGCAACCTTCGCGGCAGTCCTTTGTAGTTTTTGCTTCCTGTGCGCGCTGCCACTCGCGTTTCAGATACGATTCCGTGACGACGGCGTCGACAACCGACCACGGAAGCGGTTCGTTGACTTCGCGTTCCCGATACGCGAACTCGTCCATCGTCAGTCCGTTCTTTGCAAAAGCAGCCGCCCATGCGTCCGGCTTGAAATGCTCCGCCCAGGAATCAAACCGGCATCCGTTTCGGTATGCGTCGATCAGCACATTTACCAATCTTCGGTCTCCGCGGGAGAAAACGGCTTCCAGAACGCTCAAGACCGATGGATGGCAATGCAGTTCCGCGCCGCGAACGCCCTTCATCGCGTTTTTGAGTACCTGCTGTTTCCGCCGGATCTCCTCCTGTGTGCATTGTCCGCACCACTGAAACGCCGTCCACGGTTTCGGAACGAACGTCGAAGCGCTGACTGTCAGTCGATATCCCTGTCCACGCTTTTCTTTCGGAATCGAATAGTAGCAACGGCTGACCTTTCGGGCAAGATCCGCAATGCCTTCGATATCCTCGTCGGTTTCCGTCGGCAGGCCAATCATAAAATACAGCTTGACGCCGCACCAACCGGCTTCAAACGCATCCGTGACCGCACGAAGAAGATCCTCCTCCGTTACGTTCTTGTTGATGACGTCCCGAAGACGCTGCGTTCCGGCTTCCGGCGCAAAGGTCAGACCGCCTTTCCGGATCGACTGCATCTTTTCGAGCTCTTCCCGAAGATCGGAGTCGATGCGAAGCGACGGCAGCGAAACCGAAACGCGCTGTTCGTTCATGTCGTCGATAATCCGCGGGAGCAGCGTGCGAAGGTGCGAATAATCTCCCGTGGACAGAGAGAGCAGCGAAACCTCATCATAGCCCGTGCAGGCAACCAGTTCATGCGCCTGCTTGAGCAGTGTTTCCTCGGATCGTTCGCGAACCGGACGGTAAATGTAGCCCGCCTGACAGAACCGGCAGCCGCGTGTGCATCCGCGCATGACTTCAACCGCGACGCGGTCGTGGACGATGTTCATGTTCGGAACAACCTGATTGCCGATGTACGGCGCATGTTCCAGATCCTTCAGGATCCGGCGTTTGACGCGCTTCGGTACACCGGGTTCCTTGCAAGTATAGCTATGGAACCTGCCGTTTTCATAGGTCGGTTCATAGAACGCAGGAACATACACCCCTTCGAGTTTGCTGAGACGAAGCAGCGTTTCATGGCGCGAAACGCCCTCT
>CADAQS010000142.1 GCA_902790115.1 uncultured Eubacteriales bacterium
GGTTCGGAGCGATCTCAACAAACTCCTCCTCGATGACGTCCGATTCGTCCCAGATCTCGCCGACGAGCTGTTCGAGAACGTCCTCCATCGTCAGAATGCCCATCGTTCCGCCGTATTCGTCAGTCACGATCACCATGTGACTCTGCTTTTTGCGCATTGTGTTCAGAACGTCCGGCAGCGGCGTGGTCTTATGGACGAATACTGCCGGAAGCAGCAGCTTTTTGATGTTGACATCCGGATTCTGCACCAGCGCCTTGTAGAGATGGTTCATATGCAGCACGCCGACGATGTGATCCGGCGTCTCACGATAGACCGGCAAGCGCGTATATGGCGACGCAAACGCGACCTTGAGCATCTTTTCGCGCGGATCGTCAAGGTCGATCGCGACCATGTCGACGCGCGGCGTGATAATCTCATACGCAAGCACATCGTCGAAGTCGAACGCAGACTGCAACAGCTCCGCTACGTCCTCGTCCACGACGCCCTCGTCCTCGACCGTGTCGAGAATCGTTTCGAGGTCGTCCTCGGTAATCGTTTCATCGCTTGCGTTATCCTCCCAGACCTTGGAAAGCAGCGCAAGGAACTTCTGCAGCACCCAGACGAGCGGGTACAGTACAATCCGAAGTCCCGAAAGCGGATAGGCCACGCGCTCCGCAAAGCCCTCCGGCCGTTCAGAGGCAAGGATCTTCGGCAGAATCTCGCCGAACGTGATGATCAAAACGGTCATGACCGCGGTTGCAATCCATGCGCCGCGTTCGCCGAGCAGCGAGATCGCGATCGCCGCCGCAAGGGACGAGGAACCGATGTTGACGAAGTTGTTGCCGAGCAGGATCGCAATCACGCCCGAATCAAACCGTTCGTAGAAGCGAAGCGCCTGCCTGGCAAGCCGGTTTCCGGCTTCGGCGCGGTGGCGGAGCCTGACTTCGGAAAGCGCATTATATGCAATCTCCGCGCCGGAGAACACCGCGGACAGAAAGATGCAAACGGCAATCAGAAGACAGCGAATCCAATCAAGCATCGTCTTCGCCTCCTTCGTCGTCCTCGTCGTAGATTTCACCGACGAGCTCCTCTAAAATATCTTCGACCGTCAAAATGCCGATCACGTTCTCCTGCTCATCCCGCACGATCGCAATATGCGTTTTTGACGCGCTCATGCCCGCAAGCTGATCGTCGATGGGCGTGCCGAGCTGCACGAAGAAGGGATGATCCATCACGCGCTGCAGTTGTACGTTGTCATGAAACTGCAAATACGCCTTTAAGTACTTCCGGATCTGCACGATGCCGATGACCTTGCCCGCCTTGTTGACGACCGGCAGACGGCTGTGGTTGGTCTGCTCGATGATCGAAACGATCTGCTTCGGCCGCATCGTACTGCGAAGATAGGTAACCTTTTCCCAAGGCGTAAACACCTCTGCGACCGGCGTCTCGGTAAAGTCAAGCGCAGACTGGATCAGTTCTGTAGTATCCTCATCGATCTCGCCCTCCTCGTCGAGCGTTTCGATGATGTCGTGCAGCTCCTCTTCGGAGACCGTCGGCTCCTCCTCTTCGCGCACATGGAAGACCTTCTTGGCAAGATCCGCGATCGCCGTAAACGCAAGGTTCAACGGGTACAGCACCTTCATCAGAACGCGCAGCGACGGCGCTACAAACAGCGCAAACCGCTCGTTGCAGGCCTTTGCGATCGTTTTGGGGATCATTTCGGACAGGAAAAAGACGAAGAACGTCGTGCCGAGCGACGCCATGGATACGCCGAAATCGCCCCAGCGAAGCCGCGTTGCGACAACCGTCGCAAGCGTTGCGGAGCCGATGTGCATCATGTTGTTGCCGATCAGAATGGTGGTCAGCGCTTCGTCGAAGTGATCGAGAATATAGAGAACGCGGCGGGCTTTTCTGGAACCGTCATCCGCGTAGGTCATCATGCGGATCCGGTTGACGGACGAGAGCGCGGTTTCCGCGCCCGCAAAGTATGCGCCGCCGGCAAGTAAAAGCACAAAGTACAGGAGAAAACGGGCAATGCCGCCGAAGCCGACAGAGCCGATTACGTCTTCTGCTGCCCGTAAAAGAGGGCCTATGGGACTACTGTCCACGAAAGATACCACCTCACAGGAATTGAAATTAGAATGTATTATACCGTATCCGAAACCGATTTGCAATAGAAATCGTTTATTTCATAAAAGAACCCGCCCTCCGTTCGTGCAGAGGGCGGAAAACAGCCGTTTATGCGCCTTCCGGAAGCGGCTCGGCCGGAAGCTCGGTCTGTTCCGAAGGCTTTTTGTCGCGTCGAAGCAGATCGTACAGTACCGGAACGATAAACACGGTCATCATTGTGGCATAGGTCAGACCGCCGATACAGACGATCGCAACCGGCTGGATGATCTCCGCGCCGGTTCCGACGCCGATTGCGAGCGGCAGAAGACCGAGAATTGTTGTCAATGCGGTCATCAGAACCGGACGAATACGCATCGTTGTCGCCTTGATGATCGCCTCCCGCTTCCCGAGTTTCTCCTCTTCCCGCAGCCGGTTTGCGCAGTCAACGAGCACGATGCCGTTGTTGACGACGATGCCGACAAGCATGATCATGCCGATCATCGCAACGATGCTGACCTCGAACCCCGCAATCAAAAGTCCTATAAAGCCGCCCGCAAACGACAGCGGCACGGTCAGGATGACGATGAACGGCGAAAGGAGCGACTGGAACTGTGCGACCATGATCAGATAGATGATCAGAATTCCTAAAAGCATCATCCACAGAAGATCCTGCATCGCGTCCATGATCGTCTCATTCTCGCCGGCATAGGTCAGCGAACAGCCGGCAGGCAGTTCAAGCTGATCGAGCGCACGGCGCGCCTCGGCGGACACGAGCGTGACGTTGTAGCCGTCCGCAACCGTTGCGGAGACGGAAACGCAGCGCCGCTGTTCGGACCGGCGGATCGAAGCAAGCGTTTCGGTCTCTGTGACTGTTGCGATGTCGGACAAACGAACCTGTTTTGTCGTGCCGTCGCGCAGCGTCGCTTCGATCGACAGATTCTCGAGGCGGCTCCGGTCCGCAGCGCCGTCCTCGGAAAGAATTGTCGCCGAAAGGGACGTCGTATCGGTCGTGACCTGCGTTGCCGTAACGGAGTTGGTCAAAGCGTTCACGACCGCCATATAAACCTGCGCCGTCGTCAGGTTATGCTCGATCGCTTTCTCCTTATCGACTGTGATGTGCAGCGCGGGCGTTGTGTCATCCGCGCCGCCGGAGACCTCCCGCAGTCCTTCCACGGTTTCAAGCTTCTCCGCGACCGCCTTTGCGGTGTTGCGCAGATCGTCGAGCTCGTTCGAGTAGATCTCAACCGTGAATCCGTCGCCGGACAGCGAGCTGTTGTAGCTCATCGTGGACATGCCGGCAACGGAATATGTCACGCGGTCGTCAAACGCCGAAAGCACATTCTTAATATCGCGCGAGACCTCGATACTGGATCGTCCGCTGCTCTCATCGACCAGACCGTAAATCGTGATCTGACTGCTGCCGCCTCTGCCGAGGCCGATCACGCTCGACACGCCGTCGCCGACCATTCCGCCGACGTCCGACAGGTCGGGAACCGTTTCGATTGCCGCAAGCAGCTCATCCGAAAGCGCGCAGGTTTCCGAAAACGTCAGGTCCTCCGGCACGTGCACCGTGACCGAAATCTGCGTGCCGCCGCTCTCCGGGAAGTAGACAAATCCCTTTCGCAGCGACAGATACGCCGTCCCGCCGAGCAGCACCAAAGCAAGCAGAATCGCAAGTCCTCGGTGCCCGACCGCAAAGCGAACCGCCTTTTCAAAACCGGACAGAAGGCGCTTGGTGAAGCTGCTCATCGGGCGAACCTCGCGACGCAGCAGCCCCTGTGCCATCGCCGGAATCACGGTCAGCGCAACAACAAGACTTGCAAGCAGCGAATACGCGATCGTCAGAATCATGTCCATAAAGATCTGACGCGTCAGACCCTGCACAAACAGGATCGGCAAAAAGACGCAGATCGTCGTCAGCGTAGAGGCCGTGATCGCACCCATAACTTCCTTCGCGCCGCGCGTTGCGGCCTCCTTAGGCGGGACCCCCTCGGCACGCAGGCGGTAGATGTTCTCGATCACGACGATTGAGTTGTCCACCAGCATGCCGATGCCGATTGCAAGGCCCGCCATCGAGATGATGTTCATCGTCACGCCGGAGAAGTACATGAGAACGAGCGCGAACAGCACGGAGACCGGAATCGAAATGCCGACCGCAAGCGTCGGACGGATGTCGCGCAGGAACAGAAAC
>CADAQS010000143.1 GCA_902790115.1 uncultured Eubacteriales bacterium
GATCTCGACGACGACAACGCCACGGTCGGCGGCTGGGCGGTCGAGATGGTCGGCGGATATCCCAAACGCCTCGACAGCTTTGTGTATGAGAATCTGACGGTCACAATCCTCAAAAAAGAACGCATGCGCGTTTTGCGGCTGCTGGTTGAGGTCAATCCCGATTGGGAAGAAGAAGAGGAGGACGAGGAGGAGTGATCCTCCTCGTTTTGATGAAGCGGTTTCTTTTATCTTGCATTTTACAGGGGGAAGGACTATACTGAAAGCATGAAAAGGATTATGATGATCGGAACGGGCGGCACGATCGCTTCGGAAATGACGGATACCGGGCTGTCTCCGCAGCTCACCACCGAGCAGCTGCTGCGGTATATTCCCGATGTGCAGCGGATCTGCACGGTCGACTGCGTGCAGCTCATGAATGTGGACAGCACGAACATGACGCCGGATGATTGGCTCGCGATCGCGCGCTGCATCCGCTCGCAGTACGACGCTTATGACGGGTTTGTGATTTCGCATGGCACTGACACCATGGCATATACGGCGGCGGCGCTGTCATATCTGATCCAGAATTCGCCGAAGCCGATCATATTGACCGGTGCGCAAAAGCCGATCAGCATGGACGTTACGGACTCCAAAACGAATCTTGCCGACGCGTTCACGTACGCCTGCTATCGGCGTGCAGCGGGTGTTTGCATTGTGTTCAACGGCAGCGTGATCCTGGGCACGCGCGCCAAGAAGATTCGCACGCACAGCTTCTCCGCGTTTTCAAGCATCAATTTCCCGGAGATTGCGGTGCTGCAGGACGGCAAAGTGCTGCAGTACATCGATCTGCCGCATTCCGACGCGCCGGTTTTCTCCGACCGGATCCATAACAACATCGGCCTTGTGAAGCTGATTCCCGGCGCGGACGCAGGGATGCTCGACTACGCGATCGCGCGGTACGATGCGGTGATCGTGGAAAGCTTCGGCGTCGGCGGACTGCCGGAAACGCCGGATTCCCGCTTTTTCAGCAGCATCGAACGCGCACGGGCGATGGGAAAGCTGATCGTCATGACCACGCAGGTGCTGTCCGAAGGCAGCGACCTTAACGTTTACCGCGTCGGACACACGCTCAAGAGCCGCGGGATTTTAGAAGCCTTTGACATGACGACCGAAGCGGTCGTCGGAAAGCTCACATGGATCCTCGGACAGACGCGCGACCCGAAGGAAATCGAACGGCTGTTCTACCGGCCGATCGCACACGACCTCCTCTTTAACGGACAGTAACAGATGGACGAACCCAAAAGAAAGACGATCGCACGCAATCCGAGCCTGTGGCTGATCGCTGCACTGGTCTTGATCGCAGCGATCGCTTTTTTCGTGCGTCTGATCGTACTGAACGGTGCGTCCGCAGCCGATACCGCCGTGATCCGCTACGGGGACGGAAACGAACTGCGCATCCGCCTCGATGATCCTCAGACGATTGTGATCCGCGACGGCAAGCTCGTTTCGGAGGCAATCGGCGAAGGGGAGGAGAACGAGATCGTCGTCGAGGCGGGCGGGATCCGGATGGAATCCGCAAACTGCCGCGGAAACGACTGTGTAAAGCAGGGCGTTCTGAGCAGCAAAACCGTTTCGCGCCGACCGCTCGGCAGCTGGATCATCTGTGCGCCGCATCGCGTTTCGATCGAACTTGTGGAGGGCGCGCCGTGAAAAATGCAAAAATGATTGCGCGCCTCGCGCTTTTGACAGCACTTGCACTGATTCTGGGGTATGTGGAATCGCTTCTGCCGATCGTTCCGTCCGCACCGGGCATCAAGATCGGTCTTTCAAACCTGGTCGTGCTGTACGCGATCTGGCAGCTTGGCAGTTGGCAGGCGTTTGTTTTGATGCTGCTCAAAGTCGGGCTGTCGGGACTGCTGTTTTCGGGTCCTGTCGGAGCACTGTATGCGCTTGCGGGCGGCATTCTGTCGGTGATCGGTATGGTGCTGCTGCATCGTGCGAATCTGTCCGTGGTCGCGGTCAGCGCCGCAGGCGGCGTGCTGCATAATATCGGACAGACCGCAATCGCATGTGCGTTGCTTTCACCTGCTGCTGCGCTCGGGTACCTTCCGGTTCTGCTTGCTGCGGGGCTGCTTGCGGGATTGCTGCTCGGCTTGGTCAGCCAAGCGGCGATCCGTGCCATCGACCGGTATGAAAGGGGTAAACACGCATGAAAAGGGTGCTTTTGCTTCTGTTGTGTCTGCTCCTGCTCGGCTGCACAACGCCGCGCGTTCCGGTGTCGGAGGTCACGTTTGCCTGCGATACGGTCGTCACGGTGACCGCCTACGCAAAGCGCGCAATTGTCGAGGAAGCCGTCGCCTACTGTGAAGAACTGGAAAAAGTCTTAAGCCGGACCGTCGAGGGCAGCGACGTCTGGAACATCAATCATGCCGACGGAAAGCCTGTCGCCGTTTCCGATGAGACAAGGGACGTTCTGACGCTGGCGCTTGCGGTTGCCGCGCAGAGCAACGGCGCGTTCGACCCGACGATCGCCGGCGCATCGACGCTGTGGGACTTCGATGCGGACCAACCGGTATTGCCTGACCCGGCTCTGCTTTCCGAAGCAGTCCGGCACATCGATTACCGAAAGGTACAGATCGACGGCAATACGGTTACATTGCCGAAGGACATGCAGCTGGATCTCGGCGGCGTTGCAAAAGGATATATCGCCGACCGGGTTGCTCATTTTTTGCGGGAACGGGGCGTAACGTCTGCGTTGCTCGATATGGGCGGGAACATCGTTGCGATCGGGACCAAACCGAACGGCGAACAATGGACCGTCGCGGTTCGCGATCCTTTCGGAACGCCGCAGGACTATCTGGAGATTCTGCAGGTTTGCGATCAAGCCGTTGTGACCAGTGGCAACTATGAGCGCTGCTTCGTCCTCGACGGCGTGCTGTACCACCATATTCTCGATCCGAAGACCGGCATGCCGGTGCAGAACGGCACGGCTTCGGTCACGATCACCGCGGAAAGCTCAGCGCTTGCGGATGCGCTGACCACGGCCTGTTTTGTGCTCGGGGAAAAGGATGCGCAAGCGCTTCTGGAACATTACGGATTGACTGCAATCTTTCATTAAAACAAAGCCAGGCGGGTTTTCCGCCTGGTTTTTCATGGAAGGGTTTCAGTTTGTAATTCTTTGGAGCATCGCTTCGTGATCCGGGTCCGGAAGACCGAAGATATGGGACGTGCTTCCGGCGACATAGAGGCAGATCGCATCGTCTCCGTTCCATTGGATCGAAGCAGCGACCGGCTGTCCGTCGAGCGTCAGCAGCACGGCGCATTTATAGAAGCTGTTCGTTTCGCCGAGCCATGCGGCAAGCATCCTTTGCGTCGTTGCGTCGCGCAGCGTTCCGCGCGTCGGCACAGCAAAGTCAGCATGATTTTCACCGCCCTGAAAGACCATGCTGCAGGTTTCGCCCTCGACGAGCTGCTGCTTTACGATTTCCCAGCGCTGCGCAATCCCGCGGGACAGCGTGCCGGACTGTGCGGTATAGGTCAACGGAACATAGGCGTGAAACGGCGCACGGACGGCGTTATGCGCAAACAGCGCCGAAAGCGATTCCTTCCCGATCGTTCCATCGCTCATGAGTCCCGAAGCAACCTGATACGCCACGACCGCGCTGCGCGTAACGGTCTGATAGCTTCCGGTCGGTTTATAGGTATAGTAACCGAGGTCGAACAGCCGTTCCTGAATCCGAACGACCGTTTCGCCCTTGGCGCCCTGACGGATGATTTCAAACGGTTCTTCCTCGGCGCTGACACTGCCAAAAAGCAGCAGGACGGCAAGCGCGAGGGCAGCAAAGATACGCTTCATAAATTAATTATACCATCGTTTTGCACGGTTGCATAGTTGTTTTTCCTGTGGTACAATACAAAAAGCTTGGAGGTGAGAAACGATGCGGTGCAGCTGTCGTGTATGCGGAACCTATATGGTACAGGATGAAAAAGGACTCGACAGCCGCTGTATCTGTCCCCAGTGTTTTGCAACCTGTTCGGCGTGCATGGGAATGATCGGCGAGCCGCTCGACGTCGAATCTCTGCGATTCGTTGCCATGCAGCGTGAGGCGGAAGGGGATGGAGATACCCGGACCGATTATGACGATTACGGCTGGCAGTAAGGATTTGATCAAGAAAGAAGCAGGCTTGTGCCTGCTTCTTTCTGTATTAAAATCAGTCGCCGTTGCCCTCGCCGG
>CADAQS010000144.1 GCA_902790115.1 uncultured Eubacteriales bacterium
ATCGAGCTTGTTCATGCCGAGGTATGCCGTAATGTTCTCCGCCTGACAGTGGAACCCCGCTGTGACCGGCAGCCCGCGCTTCTTGGCCATGCGCATCGAGCGGTCGCCGAGCGCGAACGGCAGCATGACATGCACCGCATCGGCGCCGTCGAGCGCCTCCGCCACAATTCGTTTGTCTGCCCGGGCAAGCTGCACGCCGACCTTTTCGACGTACCCGTTGAGCGGGCCGAGATTCAGCGTCGGAACGATGTAAAAGCCTTCCTGCCCCTTGCGGTTCCGGTCCGCGCAAAGCACACGCACCGTGTGTCCCTTCTTTTTCAGCGCACGGATCAGGTTCATCGCGGCAACCGTCGTGCCGTTGTTTTCCGCGCCCAGCACATCGCAGACGACCGTAATGATCATTCTGCCCCCTTCCTCCGCAGGAGTTTTCACCCCGCAGTCAGCGTAAACGTGTTCGCTTATTGTTCTATTATAGAAAGATCGCGGCGCAAAAGCAATGGCTAAACCGGACGATGTGTCTGATTTGACATATTTTTTCCATAAGTGTGGAAAAACTCCAAAAAGGCTTTCCAAGCTTCCGACAATCGTATATAATCAGATCAAATCTCAAAAGCAAGGAGAGAGCGATATGAAACCGATCGAATTGAACGACCTTCTGACCTACCGGTTCCTGTCCGAGCCGCAATTCGCGCCGTCCGGCAGACGCGCCGCATTTGTCGTGTCGAATATGAACGAAACCGAGAACACATACGAATCGCGCCTGTGGCTTTTTGAGGACGGCGCAATCCGCCCGCTGACCGACCTCGGCAAGGAGCGGGGCTTCTTCTGGCTGGACGACAACCGGCTCGTCTTTGCCGCGGTGCGCTCCGCCGCCGAACAAAAGCGTGCCGATGCGCAGGATCCGTTTACCGCCTACTATATGCTCGACCTGCGCGGCGGCGAGGCGCAGCCGTTCTTCACGGTGCCGTTCGCGGCGCGGCAGATCCGTATGCTCGATCCGACGCACTTTGCCATCGTCGCTTCGGTCGGCCGGGACGCGCCGGACCTTTACAGCGCCGATCAGGACACGCGCGACGCGTATGCCAAAGCGAAAAAGGACGAGGCCGATTACGAGGTATTCGACGAGCTGCCCTACTGGTCAAACGGCGCCGGCGTGATCAACGGCAGGCGCCGGCGGCTGTTCCTGGTTGCGACCGAGCCGTTTTCGATCCGGCCTTTAACCGACCTTCCCGAAGAGCCGGGCACGATGACCGTCCTGCACGACGAACTCTTTTACACCGTCCGTGCGCGCGAAGCCAAGATGCCGCTGTACGGCTTTACGGTACGCGCATGCTGCTTCCGAACCGGCGAAGTGCGCGAAGTCGCAAAGAGCGAAACGCTCTCGCTTTCATCTATGGACGCGGTAGGCGAGACGCTTGTTCTGATCGGCACCGAGGGCAAGCGCCACGGCATCAACGAAAATGACTGGATCTATACGCTCAACCCCGGCGGCGGCAAAATCACCCTTTTGCGCGCCGAAGAATACAACCTCTACGGCATCGTCGGAAGCGATTGCCGCTACGGCGGCGGACGCGAGCACGTCTCCTATGAAAAGAGTCTCTACCACCTTGCCACACGCGGCGGCAATGCCGTGCTGCACCGGCTCGATTTGGACGGCAGCGACACGCCGGTGTTGACCAAACCCGGCAGCATCGACGCGTTCGATCTCGCGGACGGCAAGGCGCTGCTTGTCGCGCTGTATGACATGCGCCCGCAGGAACTGTACCTCTACGATCTAAAAACCGAAGCGCTCACCCGGGTGTCCGATTTTCAGAAGGAAGCGCTCGAGGATCGCTATATTGCCGAGCCGCATCCTTTGACGGTGCAAAGCGAGGGCTTGGAAATCGAAGGCTGGGTACTGCTCCCGAAGGACTATGATCCAGCCAGACGCTACCCTGCGGTCTTTGACATCCACGGCGGACCGAAGACGGTGTACGGGCCGGTGTTCTACCACGAAATGCAGCTGTGGGCAAGCCGCGGCTACTTCGTGTTCTACTGCAATCCGAAGGGCAGCGACGGCGGCGACAATGCGTTCATGGACATTCGCGGCGGCTACGGCGCAACCGACTATCGGAACCTGATGGACTTTGCCGACGCGGTTCTTTCGGCATATCCGGCAATCGACCCGAAGCGCGTATGCGAAACCGGCGGAAGCTACGGCGGATTTATGACGAACTGGATCATCGGGCACACGGACCGGTTCTGCTGCGCGGCGTCGCAGAGGTCGATCTCGAACTGGCTGAGCTTTTACGGGGTATCGGACATTGGCTTCTACTTTGCGAACGATCAAACCGACGCCGACCCGTACGATTCTCCCGCGCGGATGTGGGACCAGTCGCCGTTGAAGTATGCCAAGAACGTCAAAACGCCGACGCTTTTCATTCACTCCGACGAGGACTACCGCTGCCCGCTGGAACAGGGTCTGCAGATGTACGCGGCGCTCGTTGACCGCGGCATCCCGGCGCGGCTGTGCCTGTTCCACGGCGAAAACCACGAGCTGTCGCGCTCCGGCAAGCCGAAGCACCGCATCCGCCGCCTGACCGAGATCACTGCATGGTTCGACCGCTATAGCGGCACAGAAGCAGAGTGAGCGCATAGAGTCTTTTCGCTCCGATCGATCCGCCCCCTGCTCGCATGTCCTCAAAAGACCGGACAAAAAGTCCGGCCTTTTTTCATTTGTCGGATATCCGCTTCTTCTAGTGAAAGCGCCTTAAAAATGCCTTCCCCGGAAAATGCACCATACATAGGCAGGCATCGATCACATAAAAAACGACTCAGAATAACCTGCTTTCCTGCGAAAAATGACAATTGTTCCGATCTCTTAGGTTGCAGAACGTATTTTTTTCGTGCAAGCAAGCGCTTTCCCTAAACGCTTCTTCGTTTCGGCAACGGGATACAGCGTCGTAAAGCTGCGCCTTATGAAATCGCGATCGCATTTTTGGACGAATGTCCCTTGGGAAAAGCCTTTTTGCAATGCGTTTAGAATGAACAAACCCGTTTTGCGGAAGAATACCGTTAAATCTGAAACGGAGGAAACCATGGGATCTGTTTGGAAAAAAACGGTCAATATAAGATCTTACGCAAAACTGGAACGAAACTTGCATGTCGATGTGCTGATCATCGGCGGCGGTACGGCGGGCGTATTAACGGCGTATCTGCTGGAAAAAGCAGGCGTCGATTATGCGCTCTGCGAAGCCGAAACGCTCTGCAGCGGCACAACGAAGAATACCACCGCGAAAATTACAAGTCAACATGGGCTGATCTATGAGAAACTGATTCGCCAGTTCGGTGAGCACAAGGCAAAGCTCTATTATCTTGCCAATGAAGAAGCGATCGACGCCTACCGTTCGCTGTGTGATGAGATCGACTGTGACTTTGTGCAAAAGGACAATTACATCTATACGCTGGATGATGACGAAAAAATCGAAAAAGAGATGCGTGCGCTGAAAAAGCTCAGCATACCCGCTGAGCAGACGAATGCGCTTCCGCTTCCGTTCGACGTTGCGGGTGCGATCCGGTTTTCCAACCAGGCGCAGTTTCATCCGCTCCGGTTTCTTTTCGGGATCTCGGAAGGGCTCCGCATCTATGAACATACGCGCGTGCGGGAATTGAAAAAAACGAGATCCGGCATCGTTGCATCGACAAGCGGCGGAACGGTTTACGCCAAGCGCGTGATCGTCGCGACGCACTTTCCGTTTCTCAACAAACACGGTGCGTATTTCATCAAACAGTATCAGCACCGCTCCTATGTGCTCGCGCTGGAAAACGCGCCGACCCTGGACGGAATGTTCCTGGATGACGACGAAAAAGGATTGTCGTTCCGTAATTACCGGGATCTGCTCTTTATCGGCGGCGGAAGTCATCGGACGGGAAAGAACGGCGGCGGATACCGGGAGCTCAAGAGTTTTACCGATCGGTATTATCCGAAAGCAACAATCCGGTATGCGTGGGCGGCGCAGGATTGTATGACCCTCGATTCCGTGCCGTATATCGGACGGTATTCTTCGGGAACGGAAGGGCTGTACGTTGCGACCGGCTTCAATAAGTGGGGTATGACCGGTTCCATGGTCGCCGCAAAGCTGCTGTGCGATCTTTTGACCGGTACGGAAAATCCTTATGCAGAACTGTTTTCCCCATCG
>CADAQS010000145.1 GCA_902790115.1 uncultured Eubacteriales bacterium
AAACACGGCGCAAAAGGAACGGTTTACGCTCGTTCCGACGACGGAGGTCATCGGCTTCGATGAGAGTCCGACCGCCGCTTATAAAAAGAAAAAGGACAGCTCGCTTGTGCGGGCGTTTACGGCGGTCAAGGCGGGCGAAGCGGACTGCGTCGTCTCTGCGGGCAGCACCGGCGCGCTGCTGACCGGCGCGACGCTGACGCTGCGGCGGCAGAAGGGCGTCAAACGTCCGGCATTGGCAACGCTGCTGCCGACCGTCAAAGGCGGCTGCGTGCTGCTGCTCGACTGCGGCGCCAATACCGACTGCAAGGCAGGCTATCTGCAGCAGTTTGCCCTGATGGGCAAAGCATATATGGAGCGCGTCGCAAAGGTTGCAAATCCGCGCGTCGGCCTGCTGTCGAACGGAACGGAGGAGGAAAAGGGCAACGCGCTCGTCAAGGAGGTGCACGAGCGGCTCAAGGCGATGCCGGAAGTGAACTTCATCGGAAACGTCGAGGCGCGCGAACTCATGAGCGGCGATTTTGAGGTCATGGTGACCGACGGCTTCGACGGCAACGTGCTGCTCAAAGGCTTTGAGGGTGCGGCAAAAGTCATTCTCGGCATGATCAAGGAAGGCCTGTACGGCTCGGTGCGCGGCAAGATCGGAGGCCTGATCGCAAAGCCGGCGTTCGCTTCGGTCAGAAAGAAACTTGATTACAAGGAATACGGCGGCGCGCCGCTGCTCGGCGTCAACGGCGGCGTAATCAAGGCACACGGCAGTTCGGACGCGAAAGCGATCTACAACGCGCTGCGGCAGGCGTATCTGTGGGTGGACGGCGATCTCGTTTCGGTCATCGGCGAGACGATCGGCAAAACCGAGATCGAGGACTGAAACGGCCTGTTTCCGCGGCAAAATCGGTGCAAAATTGCCCGGAACAGTTGACAAACGGCCGCGGAATGGGTACAATACAGCTTGTATTGAAATCTCCGTTGGAGAGTAAGGAGTAGAACATGGAATTTGAAAAGGTTTGTCAGATCATCGCGAACCAGCTCGATCTGGATCCCGCTGAGATCACAATGGATAGCAATCTGATTGAGGATCTGCGCGCGGACTCTCTGGATATCGTCGAACTCGTCATGGATATGGAGCAGGAATTCGATATTGAGATTCCGGATGAGGAACTGCCCAAAGTGCAGACCGTCGGCGACATCGTTCGTTATCTGCAGAAGTAAGCTTTCGACTGCGAAAAGTCGGATAACCCGCACGTCGTGCGGGTTTTTTCGTAAGTGGCGCTCCTAAACCGTTCCGCTTGGGAACGGCTTGGAAACGGCACGGAAAGGATCGTTATGATACAGGCGGAACACCGGGCGGCACTCGAAGCCGCGCTCGGTTACCAGTTTCAAAACGGCGCGTTTCTGGAGCGCGCCCTGACCCACTCCTCCTTTTACAAAAGCGAAAAAGGGCGGCGCGAACCGAAGGACAACGAGCGTATGGAGTTCCTCGGCGACGCGGTGCTTGAGCTTTGCGTGTCGGAGGAGCTGTTTTTCCGGTTCCCGCACATGCAGGAGGGGCAGATGTCCAAATCGCGCGCAAGCATCGTCTGCGAAAGCGCGCTGTTCGAGGCGGCAAAGGGCGTCGGGCTTGGCGATTATCTGCTGCTGAGCCACGGCGAGGAGCAGGGCGGCGGGCGCGAAAAGCCGTCCATTCTGTCCGATGCGTTCGAGGCCGTGATTGCGGCGATCTATCTGGACGGCGGATGGGAGCCTGCGAAGGCATTTGTGCACCGGAACGTGCTGCCGCTGCTTGACTTTACCGCGCATCCCGAACTCGAAAAGGATTACAAGACGCGCCTGCAGGAGCTGGTCCATCACAAAACGCACGGAAAGCAGGTCACATACCGGCTGTTGAACGAGCAGGGGCCGGATCATAAAAAGGTGTTTACGATGGCGGTCGTGCTGGACGACGAGGTGCTCGGCACGGGCGAAGGAAATTCCAAACAGAGCGCAGGACAGGCTGCCGCCGCCGATGCGCTGTCCCGGATGGAGAAACAACCATGAGACTGACACGACTGGATATTTCCGGCTTCAAATCGTTCGCGAAGAAGACCGAGCTGCAGTTCGGCACCGGGATCACGGCGGTCATCGGTCCGAACGGAAGCGGCAAGAGCAACATTTCCGACGCGGTGCGCTGGGTGCTCGGCGAACAGAGTGCGCGCGCGCTGCGCGGCACCAAGATGGAGGACGTGATTTTCAACGGTACGCAGACCCGCCGCGCGCAGTCGATGTGCGAGGTCACGCTGACGTTCGACAATTCCGATCACAAGCTGCCGACCGATTACGACGAAGTCGCCGTCACGCGGCGCATGTATCGTTCGGGCGAGAGCGAATACGTTCTGAACGGCAAAAACTGCCGTCTCAAGGACGTTATGGAGCTGTTCCGCGACACCGGCATCGGCAAGGACGGCTATTCGATCATTTCGCAGGGCAAGGTCGACGAGATCCTGTCCAACAAATCGAGCGACCGGCGTACCGCGCTCGAGGAAGCCGCGGGCGTCATGCGCTACCGTGCGCGCAAAGAGGAAGCGGAACGCAAGCTTGATTCCACCGAAAAGAACATGGAGCGCCTGCTCGACATTTTGAACGAACTCGAGGCGCGCATCGGCCCGCTTGAGGAGCAAAGCGCGACCGCGCGGACGTTTCTGAAGCTGCGCGAGGAACTCAAGGATCTTGACGTCAATATGTTCCTGTACCAGACCGACCGGCAGAAGGAACGCCTTGCTTCGCTGCGGGAGACCGTTGGACAGCTCGAGCATGAGCTTGCGGTCAACGCGGAGAGCGACCGGCAGCTTTCGGAACAGTCGCTGGAACTGGAAGCGCAGGTGCGAGAACTCGATACGCGTCTGTCCGCGCAGCAAAACCTGCTGATCGAGATGCTTTCCGGCGTCGAAGCGCACGTCGGGGAGAGCAATCTTTTGGTGGAGCGGCGCGATCATGCGAAAAAGGAGACCGAGCGTATCATCAAGGAGCGCGACGCTCTGAAAACGCAGGTCCTTTCGCTTGCGGAACAGCTGCAGCAGGTTGAGATCTCCGAAGAAGAGCAGCGGAAGCGTGCGGAAATGGACGCGGATATTGCGGCGCGCACCGAACAGATGCAGGCGACCGACCGCGACCTTATGGAGCGTGAACAGGCGGTCGAAGCCGCGAAGAACGCGATGATGGAGGCGATGAACCGCCTTGCGGACGCGCGAAGCAATCTGTCCCGGTTCGAGACGATGACGGCACAGCTCAACGAACGGCTCGAAGCACTGGACGGCGAGGAAGCCGAGGCGAAGCGCCGCGCGGAAGGGCTGAAAGCAGAGCTGGCGGAAGCGGATCAGAAGCTCGGCGCGGCGCAGACGCAGCACAATGAGCACGTCGCTGCATATAAGGCGGCGCAATCGAACCGCTATGCGCTCGAATCCGATCACCTTGCGCGGCAGGCGGAACTGCGGCTTGCCGAACAGAACGCCGGCGCACTGTCAAGCCGCGAGCATGTGCTCCGCGACATGATGCGCTCGCACGAAGGCTATCAGAACAGCGTCCGGCTTCTGATGCAGGCGGCGGACAAGGACGACCGTCTGAAAAAGTGTATCATCGGTCCCGTGGCGGAACTGCTGCGGGTGCCGAAGGAATATGAGACCGCGATCGGCATGTCGCTCGGCGGCTCGATGCAGAACATCGTGACCAACACCGCCGAAGAGGGCAAGACGGTCATCGAGTACGCGCGAAAGAATGATATCGGCCGTGTCACGCTGCTGCCGCTGTCGATGCTGACGCCGAATCCGCTGAACGAACGGGAGCGCGAATTCCTCTCGCACGACGGCGTGGTCGGCCTTGCGAGCGAGCTCGTCGAATGCGACCGGAAGCTGTCGATCGTCGCGGACTATCTGCTCGGCAGAACCGTCATCGTCAAGGATCTCGACAGCGCGATCGCACTGAAAAAGCAGTCGAAAAATGCGTTCCACATCGCAACGCTGCTCGGCGACTTTCTGTCGACCGGCGGCACGATGACCGGCGGCAGCGTCAAAAAGTCGAGCTATTCGCTGCTCGGCAGGGAGCGCGAAATCGAGGAGATCGCCAAGAGCCGCAAGGAAGCCGAGCAGACCGTCGAGCAAAAGCAGAAGGACGTC
>CADAQS010000146.1 GCA_902790115.1 uncultured Eubacteriales bacterium
ATCGCTGTTTTGCCGGTCAGCGGATCAAGGTTTGCGAGCGGCTCGTCGAACAGCAGCACGTCCACGTCGTCGACCATGACGCCGGCGAGCGCCGTCCGCTGCTCCTGTCCGCCGGACAGCTCAAACGGCGAGGACGACAAAAGCGTGCCCATGTCCACCATATCCGCGACGCGCTGCACGGTCTCCTTCATCTCGGCCTGCGCCACGCGGTCGTTTTCGAGCGAGAACGCGATGTCCTCGCCGACCGTCAGTCCGACGAACTGTCCGTCCGAATCCTGCAGCACGGTGCCGACCTTTTTCGACCGCTCAAACAGGCTGCTCTGTTCGGGCGTCTTGCCGTCCACGGTCAGCGTCCCCGTGATCGTGCCCTTGTAGGCATACGGAATCAAGCCGTTGATGCAATGCGCCAGCGTGCTTTTGCCCGACCCCGACGGTCCGATGATCAGAATCTTTTCGCCGGGTCGGATGTCCAGATTGATGTTGAACAGCGTCGGCTCTTTTTGACTGTAATATTGGAACGTGAAATCCCGAAAGGAAATGATCGGTTCATTCGACTGCATAACGTTCTCCAGCGGATTCTCAGAAACTGCCTTCATCTTACCACAGCTTCCGAAAAGGTGTCAATCGGAAGGCAACGCAACGCGTCTTCTTTTGTATGCAAAAAAGAAAATAAGTCCCTCCCCGATCCATGCGCGCATGTATTGACAAATTTCGCAATTCCCGCTAAACTCTTGGTATCGGGTTCCTTCTTTCGCGCATTCGGATTGCCGCATCGATTGCCCGATCTTTTATTACAATCACGGAGCGGAATGGTTATGAAAAAACGTACCCAGCGGATCATCATATTCGTATCGCTGATCACCGTCATCACGCTGTTCGCGTTCTTTTTGAAGGATATTCTGGTCCCTTACATCCGGATGGAGATTCACAACGACCTCGACGGCGCAAAGGAGCTGCTTGTCTCCAAGGGCGTCCTCGGGTTTATGACGGTCGTACTTGTGGAAGCGCTGCAGATGGTCGTCATCTTCATTCCCGCGGAGTTTATCCAGATCTCCAGCGGCATGAGTTATCCGTTTTACATCGCGATCCTGCTGTGCGACGTCGGCATCTGCCTCGGCGCGACGATCATCTACGTGCTCGTGCGCGTGTTCGGCTTTGACAACGAGCAGTTCGACAAAAAAGAACAGATGATCGACCGGCTCACCGCGGCCGCGACGGCGAAAAAGCATCGCGGAACGGTTCTGATGCTGTATTTTCTGTTCATCATGCCGTTCATTCCGTTCGGCGCGATCTGCTATTACGGCAGCCGCCGCGGTCTCCGCTACGGAAGGTACCTTCTGACCGTCGCGACCGGCGTGATCCCTTCGATCGTGACCTCGAACCTGATGGGCGCGGCGACCAAGTATTTCATCGGCAACGCGCTGCCGCTGCCGCTGCTGATCCTGATCATCGCGCTGCTTTCCGTTCTGCTCTTTGTGATCCTGTTCGTCTTTTTGGACAGATTCTTTCTCAAGGAAAACGACGGAACGCCCGATTCGATCGTCTATGCCGCCTTCTTTCGCCTTGTGAATCTTCTGCGCCGCAAAAAGCAGCGTCTGATTCTCGACGATACCGGGCTGAAAGGCCGCAAAGCGCCGTACCTTGTGCTTTGCAATCACGAATCGTTCTTTGACTTTTACTACGTCCGGCAGTTTTTGCGGGACGTCAATCCGGCGTTTGTCGTCAACCGGCACTACGTTTCGATCCCGGTCGTCCGCACGCTCGCCAGAAAATCCGGCTTCATCCCAAAGCGCATGTTCCACAAGGACATCGTCACGCCGGTCAAGATTCTCCGGACGCTGCGCAGCGGGTATCCGGTGGTCATCTTCCCGGAGGCGCGGCTTTCCGTAACCGGACGCTCCTATCCGATCCTCGACCGCGGCGGCGCGTTCTATCAGAAGCTCGGCGTGGATCTGGTGCTCATCAAAATCAACGGCGCGTACTTTGCCAAGCCGAAATGGCGCAGTCGCTTTTACCGGTCCGATATCCGGGTCGGCGTCGAACGCGTAATCACCGCCGAAGAGGCGCGCGCCATGACCCCCGCCGAACTGGACGATCTGATCGCCGCGACGCTCCGGTATGACGACGCCGTCGATCCGATCAACACCTACCGGCAAACCGATCTTGCCGAGGGGCTGGAAAACCTCCTGTACCGCTGTGCCGACTGCGGCGCGCTGTATGCGACCAAGGGCGTCAAGAATGAGCTCGTTTGCTCCGCCTGCGGCGCGGCGCACCGGCTGAACGGAAACTATCGGTTCGACGGCGAACCGGAAACAATCGGCGCATATTACGACCGCATCAAAGAATGGGAGCGAAAAGAGCTCGATCATCTCAAACTCGAAGCGCCTGTGGATGCCGTATATTTTTCCGACACCGGCCGCTTCCGCACCAAAGATTCCGGCGTCTGCACGCTGACCAAGGACGGCTTTACGTACCGTTCGGACGGCGATCAGTCGTTCTCGGTCGGGTTCGATGTGCTGGAAGCGCTGCCGTTTTCCTGCGCGGCGGAGTTCGAAACGTACCGTCAGAACACGCTCTTTTACTTTTATCCCAAAGAGAACCCCCGGCAGGCCGCGCGGTGGGCGCTGCTTGCCGATCTGTTGAAGGAGAAATATGATGCAGAAAAAGGGCTCTGACACGCTCGTCGATCTGTCCGCAAAGACCTTTTTGCAGGTGGCCGCGCTGCTGTTTGCGCTGATGCTCGCCGCAATCGCACTGACTTATGTGATCCCGAAAGGCAGCTTCGGCGTGCTTGCGGACGGGGGCACGGACTACCTAGCCTATTCGGTCACGGAAGGCGCATCGGGCATCCCGTGGTACAAGGGACTTTTCGCGCCGGTGCTGGTCTTCTTCTCCGGCAGCGGGCTGACGCTTTTGATGCTGTCGCTGTTTCTGCTTGTGATTTTCGGCGCGTTTCAGGTCATGAACGACGTCGGCGGCATCCGTGCGCTCGTCGGCGCGGTCTCTCGCCGCTTCCAAAAGCGCAGAACCCTGCTTCTGTTTGCGGTCGCGTTCCTCTTCATGTGCTTCGGGGCGTTCTTGGGACAGTTTGAAGAGATGCTGACGATGCTTCCGATCGTGACCGCGCTGTGCGTGCTGGTCGGGTTCGATTCGTTTACGGGATTTCTGGTCAGCATCATCGCATGCGGCTTCGGCTTTGCCAGCGCGATTACCAATCCGTTTACGGTACTGCTCGCCTCCGAGATCATCGGTGCGAACCCGATGGAGCATATCCTCTACCGCGTGGTCATCTTCCTGGCGATGTATCTGCTGCTGATGGGCTTTGTGCTGCTCTACGTCCGAAAGCTCAAAAAGGACCCCGCATCCGGCCTGACCGCCGCGCATGACGATAAGCTGAGAAGCGCCGGTGCGCCGGCCGCATCCGGCGCATCCGATGCGAACGAAACGCGGATCCGCGTCAGCTACATCGTGTTTCTGCTCGTCTGCCTTGCGCTTCTGATCACCTGCTCTGCGGTTTCGGCGCTTCGCGGCTACACCGTGCCGGTGCTGATCCTCTATTTTCTGATCTTCGGCGTCGCGGTCGGCGTCCTGTGCGCGGGATCGATGAAACCGGTGCTGAAAAGCTTCGGAAAGGGCGTTGCGTGCGCACTGCCGACCATCGTCTTTATCGCGCTCGCGTCATCCGTCAAGTACATCTTCGACGAAGGCGCTATCATGCCGACGGTCGTGCATTCGATCCAAACACTCGTCGCCGGCAAAAGTCCGTTTCTGATCGCGCTCGTGCTGTACGGGATCATCCTCGTGCTCGAGTTTTTCATCTCCTCCTCGACCGCAAAGGCGATCCTCGTCATGGGCATGCTCGCGGTGATCCGCGTCGGTCTGTCCGATCCGATGCTCGTGCTGATCTACACCTTTGCCGACGGCTATACCAACGTGCTGTTCCCGACCTCGCCGGTTCTTCTGATCGCGCTGTCAATGATCGAGGTCGACTACTTCAAATGGGTCAAAAAAAGCGCGCCGCTTTTCGTTGCAAACCTCGCGCTTGTGCTTCTGTTCCTGTTCCTCGGCATCGTCATCGGAT
>CADAQS010000147.1 GCA_902790115.1 uncultured Eubacteriales bacterium
GGATGCGGCGGAACTGGCGGAATGGAGCGATCATTTTGCCTCTGTCACTTCAAAGGGATATATGACCGGAACCGGCGCGGCAGGAATGCCGAGATGCAGGATATCGCTGACCACATGTTCCGACCGGAAGGAATCAACCTGGATTTCGGAGAGGGCGCCAGGCGCTTCATTGCGTTTGAACGGTCCGCCAGCATGAGCCGCGACTGCCGGCTGTCGTTTGTTTCCGAGGAGATCTATTCCGCCATTCGGGAACGGATGATGCTCGGGATGCGCATCAGGACATGCCAGCTCAGCAAGCTGTATGCCTATAACGGCCTTATGTTCACCGGCGGGGCGCGTATCCCTTCCGAAGACCTGTTCGACCCGCGCCGCGTCATTGTCGTGGACAATCCGAAAACGATCGTAAAAAACGTGCCATGCATCACGGTCGAAGACGACGGAACGAACAACCCGATGCGGGAATACCATCGTGTGGAAAAAGCCACCGACGTTGAGGTGCTGGAATTTGATGGCGAAGGGCTTGTCTCGCCGCGGCTTTCGGACCGGATCGATACGGTTCTGTCAAGGACGGACGTTCACTCGTCCTATCAGATCCGCATGCCGTATATCAAGGGCGTGGTGCACCGGGTAAACTATGCCGAGATGCTTCAATCGCTCGGCATAACGGAACTGGAGGACATGTTCGGCGTACGCCATCCTGTTGGTGATGTGGATCTGATCCTGACAAAGAGCATGTTCAAAGGATACGGCTGGATGTGTGATAACGGCCTTTCCTGGGTGGAATACCTGGCCCGCTGCATCAAGTATGACCATGCGCTGTATATCTCCGGGACCGATCCGGTAAAACGGGAGGCTTTCACGGAATTGAATTATCAGTTCCTGTCAACGATCCCAATCCCGCCGGAGGTGTTTCGTCCACGCGACCTGCCGGACGGCTGGACACAAGACCCGGATCACGACAAGCGGCAGTGGATCACCAAGGAAACGGAAGCGGAGTATTACCGGCTGATCGCCGATCCGGCATCCTGTCTGGCGTACTTTACGGAAGACAGGGATGTGGAATCCGGCATCCCTCTGCAGCGAGAAGATCTGTTGGCAAAACTGCTGCAGAAGAACGCCGGTTTTTTGCGCGAACCCGTATTCATGAAGGAATTAGCGGACCGAAGCGAAAGCGTGCTCAAACAGTATTCCCTCGGGCATTTGCTGATCTCCGGCGACAACCGCTACCTGTCCGGGGACCTGATGCGGTTCCTGTATCTGCTTGTGAGAACAGTTGGGGGGGACCCGGAAGCTGAGGAGATTCTGCTTTCTGAATGTATTTCCGGAAACGAGATGTATGCGCCTGGAGCGTTGTATCCGAGGCAGGAACGCTATACCCTGCTTAGAAACCCGCATATCGCGCGCAATGAAGAGACGCTGGTCCGGGATATGGATGTGATCGGGCCGCTGCGGGAACGGTATCTATCGCACCTGACCTATGTCGTTATGATCGATTCCAGGGCGATGATCGCAGACCGGCTCGGCGGCGCTGACTTTGACGGGGACATGATCAAGACCGTGGCAGATCCGTTGCTGAACGAGTATGTCTTTGCCGCATATGAAAATGGTGAAAACCGGCTGCTGCCGCTGCGCATCCCCGCGGCGGAACCGCGCCTTGCGGATGCAGACGACTGGAAGGCAAGGCTGGAAACGGTAAAGAGCACATTTGATTCCCGCATAGGACAGATCAGCAACGCCGCGTTCGATCGCAGTGTCCTCGCCTACAATGAAACCGTACCGGCCGGGGAAAGGGAGCGTTTTCGGGAGGAGACCGAGATGCTTGCGATTCTGTCCGGCCTGGAGATCGATTCCGCGAAAAGCGGTATCAAACCAGATGTTTCCGGCTATTTCGGGGATATGAAGGCAGAACGCAGCATCTTCCTGAAATACAAGAGCATTCTGGAAAGGGGCAGATCCTCAAAAAGCGGAGACACGACCGCGAAACGGCTGGAGCGCTTTTTTGTGGGCATCGACTGGGGAAAAGTGACGTCGAACATAGAACGGCTGCCGTATATCGCGAAACAGCTGAAAGAAAACACGCCGAAGGCCGTTATGAAACCGGCTTCGGATGCCGAGCTATTCACTTTTGCAAAGGACCCGGAATGGAAAGAGCGGATCGATCCAGTCCAATTGTCTGAGACCAGGGATCTGATCGACGACTACGAGGAAGCGCTGAACCGGATACGCATCTGCCGGCATCCACCGGCGAAGCTGCCGCGAAAGAAAGATATAGCCCGAATTCTTTTCTCCCGGGGTCAAGAAGAAGACGTTTCGGTCGAAGCGCTCTATGCGGCGTTTGTCAACGAGCGTCCGGCGCGAATACAGGCAGCACGGGCGGCGCTTAGGGACGAACAGTGGCATTTCCTGCCCCCGGAACGGAGAGAGGATTTCCTATGGGAACACTTGTATGCTTACCGGCTTGGCGATTATATCGACCTGCTTTGTGATTTCCGCTGTAGCGGATATAGGATGCTCGGAGATATCCTGTGCGATTATGATGACCTCTATCATTCCCTGGAAGCGGAGAAACATGCGTTGCATCGCCAGAATGACAGCCATGCCCTGCAATTCATGCTCGGAAGCGGTGACAGCATCCGGTACAACGGGGATTATAAGGAGATAATCACAAAGAATTGCCGTACCTTGCTGACGTTCGACCGAAAGATCGATCGGAACGAGGTTCTGCGGTGTGCGATCGCGTTGGGTAAACGCAGGTTTGCGTTGGAAGTGCTGCCGCAGGAAGTGCTGGCAAATGCGTGTGAAGGGGCAGTTGTATGATACGGGAACGGGACGAATTCAAAGCATATACCGAAAAGCCGGTCTATCGGGCAAAGGGAAAGCGGGATCTGTCTTTCCTCGGCCGGTTTACGTTTTCGATGTTACAAGAAAAGATGGAGGGTCTGGGCCATATCCTGACGGTCATCGCGCGCGGATTTCTGTTCGACGGCGGGGACCCGTACGCAAACATAGACAAATCGCGCCGGGCGCTTTGCGCATGGTGCAGCATGCCGGAGAAACGCCAGACGAAACGGGAGAAATGGCAGTTCGGCACGGACTTCCGTGCTCTGCATGAAGAGTTCCCGACGCTGGTCACAGCCAAAGGCGCAGGCTGGCTGTATCGGCATGTGCATGAGGTCATTCGTTTTACAGAGGCGAACCCTGACCTTATCAGCGACGCTTCAAAAAAGGCTTCCGTCAAGTTGAAGAAATCATTCGATGATACTTGGCACAATAGGGTGATACAAATGCAGGTGCCGATCTTTGCACCGGGTACCAGATCGGAATGGCTGCTGCGTTTTGATGATATCATTGCGGACGCTTTGGAAGCCGGGCCGCTGCAGGATCATGAGGTCGAATTGCCGGAGCAAATAAAGCAACGCATTTCAAGAGAGCTCCCGAATGAGGTTCCCCAGAACGTGGCGCAAATGCTCTACGCATATTATATGGTCCATAAACCAGCAGACAGCGATTGGGTGGTTCTTCCGGTTTCCAATTTCGACGCGTATTTCGGTAATACTAATTTCGGGCGCAAGTATCTTTCCAAGATCCCCGAATCGCTTATGATCCGCTCCGAGCAAGGGTACGGCGTCTGCCGTGTGAAGATGGTCTTCACAGATGATGAGTTGACATTATTGGATTATTTTGTTTGACACATCTGTAATCACACGAAGGCAGGTGAATAGGTTGGGTTTTACTTGTCTTCTTTACAGCTTTATCGATTAGTGTGGTATAAAAAAGTGCATGTGCCAACTGTGTAGTTCAGAAACAGGTACGAGCGCTTTTTCCAACACTGAACTTGTTTTTCTGACTGGTTTCGGGTAAAATGTATTTGAAGTTTTGGGAGGCACGCCATGCTTGATTTGAATCATTTGGAACAATACAGAGAGAACAACCGAATCGAAGCAAAGAAGGCTGTCGGTGGCTTACCGCAGAGTATTTGGGAAACGTATTCTGCATTTGCAAACACACTCGGCGGAATTATTCTGTTGGGCGTGGAAGAACAACCAGATAAAACCCTGCATGTGGTTATAATCTTATGTTGGCTTTTTGGAATACGGTCAACAATCCCAACAAGGTTAGTGTCAATATCCTATCAAGCAAAAACGTAACCATAGAATCGGTGAATGGGGAAAGTGTGGTTGTTATCAATGTGCCTCGTGCCGACCGCACATATAAACCAGTCTACTTGGACGGCAATCCTTTGAACAGTTACCGCCGCAATGGCGAAGGTGATTATAAATGCACTGCAGAAGAATTGCGTGCCATGTACAGAGATGCTTCCATCAAAACACAGGACATGCTTCTTTTACAGGAAATGGACATGGATGTCTTCAACATAGAGAGTTTACATGCGTATCGGCAGCGCATGCGTCTAAGTCGCCCCGGCCATGTTTGGGGAACATTGGATGATGAACAGTTTTTGCTGAAGCTTGGTGCGGCAGGAAAAGGGGATGATGGGCAGAATCACCCGACTGCAGCTGGACTTTTGATGTTCGGTAATGAATCTGACATCGTTCGCGAATATCCTATGTATTTCCTGGATTACCGGGAGGAATACGATGATGTTCATCGCTGGACTGACCGGGTAATTTCATCTTCTGGTGATTGGAGCGGAAACGTTTTTGATTTCTATTTCCGTGTCTACAACAAACTGCAGCTCGATTTGAAAGTGCCGTT
>CADAQS010000148.1 GCA_902790115.1 uncultured Eubacteriales bacterium
AGAACGGAACGGTTGCATAATAAATATACATTATATGTATAGTAGTATCTATAATGATCGCATTATAAAACGGGCATAACACCCGCAAGAATTTACATTTATCCGTATTGCACAAAATGCAGTGCCTTTCTTCTGGCTTATACTCCAGTTTTGCCTATGCCATTTGTGGCATTTTACACTGTGATTCGGATTTGCGAACATTTTTTTCGGGAAGTCCCTCCATTGTTCGCATCGCATTTTACGATTATTTGTCAGTCGAAAAGCCTGTCTAATATTGACTTTCCGCGGCAGGCCGCTATACTATAAGCATAGGTAAGAAATCAATAAGATGGTATTATATAGGGGGTTGGGTCTATGACGCTTTGGGAAGCGCTGTCGATGCTCGGCGGCGTGGGGCTGTTTCTGTACGGCATGACGGTGCTGTCGGGCGGGCTCAAGAACGCCGCGGGCGATTCGCTGCACACGATTCTGGAGAAGGTCACGACGAACCGGTTTCTCGCGGTGCTGATCGGCGTGCTCGTCACGATGCTCGTGCAAAGCTCGTCCGCTACCGACATGATGGTAATCGGATTCGTCAATTCGGGATTGCTTTCACTCGCGCAGGCGATCGGCGTCATCATGGGCGCGAACATCGGCACGACGGTGACCGCGCAGATCACGGCGTTCAATCTGACCGCGTTTGCGCCTCTCCTAGTCTTTATCGGCGCGCTCCTGTATCTGTTTATGAAAAAGCCGCTCGTCCGGCACATCGGCGCAATCGTACTCGGCTTCGGCATGCTGTTTGTCGGCATCGGGCTGATCAAATCCGCCATCGCCCCGCTGTCGCAAAGCGAAGGCTTCCTCCGGGTCCTTTCCGCGCTGTCGCACCCGGCGCTGGCGATTCTGTTCGGCGTCGTGTTCACGGCGATTCTGCAAAGCTCGTCGTCCTCGGTCGTGATCTTTCAGGCGTTTGCGGTCGAGGGACTGCTGTCGTACCGCCAGTGCGTGTACCTTGTGATCGGCGCCGCGATCGGCTCGGTCATGCCGAACCTGCTCGCCGCCCTGACGACCGACCGCAACGGCAAGCGTACCGCTCTTCTGAATCTGTACTTCAACCTGCTCCGCGCCGCGCTGCTGCTGATCGTGACCGGCATATTCCCGCGCGTGCTGACATGGATTCAGGCGCTCTCGCCTGACAACGTCGCGCGGCAGATCGCCAACACGCACACGATCTTCGCGGTCGTTTCGGTGCTCGCGCTGCTGCCGTTCTCGGATGGGATCATCAAACTGACCTACGCGACGATGCCCCTGCTGCCCGAAGAACAGCGGCAAAAGGCGGACAGGCGTTTGGTCTACCTCAACGCGAGTGAGAAGATCGTCCCCGCGGTCGCGGTGCATCAGGCAAAGCGCGAGGTGAATCGCATGGGCGCGTTCGCGCGCAGCAATCTCCAAACCGCGCTGCAGTATTTCTTTGACCCGTCCAAACAGGAGCTGTTCGACGCCGTCGAATCGACCGAAGGCACTGTGGACTGGCTCGACCACGCGATCAGCGACAAACTTGTCGGCCTGCGCAGCCTGCAGCTGCCCGAAAAGGACGTATTCCTGCTTTCGCGCATGGTGCGCGTGACCTCGAACTATGAGCGCATCAGCGACCATGCCGAAAACATCATTGAGTTTGCCGCGCGCCTCAAGGACGCCAAGGTCACGCTGTCGAAGGAGGCTTTGACGGAGCTTCGCGAAATGAGTGCTACAGTGCTTCGGTGTCTCGACGTTTCGATGGAGATCTTTGAACAGAGTGCGCTTTCCCGCCTGCCCGAGGCCGAAGCGCTCGAACAGCAGGTCGACGACATGCAGGAGCGGTTCATCCAGAACCACATCGACCGTCTTCTGACCAGCGGCTGCGACCCGCTTGCCGGCGTCATCTTCACGGATATGTGCACCGATCTTGAACGCTGCTCCGACCAGGCGATCAATATCGCCCATGCGCTGAAACGGGAAAAGTCCGGAAAGGGAAAACCGAGAACGGATTAAAAGAACGCACCGCCTTCGCGGCGGTGCATTTTTGTGCGTCAAAAACCGTTCGACACGCTGTTTCCCGGTCGCCGGAAATGATCCGGCTTTTTGGGCAGTCTGAAGTTCAGCAGAGGAACGGTCCCTCCGTAACCAGTCGGATCACAAAAAAGCAGCTGAATCCGATCAGCGCCAGAAGACCGACCAGCACCATATTCTTCCATCTGTTCTGCATAGAGATACTCCTTTCGGGCGATGCCCCGTTCTTCAACCAAAAAGGCGCCATGACCCGTCATGACGCCACAGTTTCATCGAACCTGAACTCTCTATGTTGTCTGACAGCTCTCCGCCCTTTCGGGCGACAGTGCAAGAGATCTTCTCCCTTGCCCCGGATACCGGCCCGCATGGGTTTGCAGTCCCGGCTCCTCGGCGGTCAGCCCTTTCCTCCTCTTGCAATCCCAACAGCAAGGAGAGTACTGATGCATCCCGCGCCTCTATCATGCGTTTTCAGTTGTTGGGTTCATCATAGCATCCGGCAGCGCAATATGCAATCAGAAACCTGTACTTTTCGCCTTTTTTACCTCCCCGGCCGCAGCCTCTCGCTCCCCCGCCGGTTGGAAGACCGGACGCTGCCGCGCCGTCTGCTTTTGGCATTTGTTTTCGGAAAAAAAGATTGACAAACGGACGCAAATTGCGTATAATCATTATGATAATTTGTTTCCGTTAATAGGAGTGTGTGCCATGAGACCGCTGAAAACCGAGTATTTTTCCCTGTTGGAGGACAGCATCAACGCGCATCGGGAGAAGACCGGCGCCGCGCCGACGATCATGGAACTGGTCAGCCTGACGGGCATTCCGCAGGCGACGGTCAGCCGCTATCTGCGCTACATGAACGCGAACGGAATGCTCGAATACGCCGGGCACCGCCGCATCACGACCAAGGCGGAAAAGAAGCAGCGCGAGTCCACGCTGAACGTGCCGATCATCGGCTCGATTGCCTGCGGCATGCCGCTGCTCGCCGAAGAAAATATTGAAGAATATGTGCGTTTGCCGGAATCGATCTTCGGCAGCGGCAGCTTCTTTATTCTGCGCGCCAACGGCGAATCGATGGTCAAGGCCGGCATTGACGACGGCGACCTTGTCGTGATCCGTCAGCAGCAGGACGCCGAGACCGGACAGATCATCGTCGCGCTCGTCGACGATGAGAACGCCACCTTAAAGCGCTACTATCCGCGCCGCAATGGCCGCGTCGACCTCGTGCCCGAGAACGACGATTTCCGGGTGCAGACGATTGACCTCAGCGTGCACCGGCTGTCGATTCAGGGCATTGCAGTAAACGTCATCAAGAATCTCGAAAAATGATCCGTCTCGCGCCGGATTTGCGGGAACACGGAACGAATACGCCCGGCACAGTCTGTTTGCCCGCCGCAAACGGCTGTGCTTTTTTCTTGTATTCCCCCGTCGTCTGTGGTACGATACCGTTGACCGGACGCCGGTCAGATCGATTTGTCGGAGGAACGAAATATGATCCGTCTGGAACCCGTCACGCCGGAAAACTGGAGACCGGGACTTTCCGTGCGGGAGGATCAGCGCGCATTCGTTGCGGACACCGCGGGGATCCTCGCAAGGGCGTACGCCTATCGGGGCTGCCGCAGCCGGGCGTTTCTCCTGTGCCGGGAGGATCTGCCGGTCGGAATGGCCCTGTATTACGACGCCGAAGAGGATAATGCGTACAACTTCAGCCAGTTCTTTATCGATTGGCGGTATCAGGGAAACGGATACGGATACGAGGCCGCGAAGCTGATCCTTGAAAAGATGAAGCGCGACGGAAGGTATGACAGGGTCATCCTCTGCTATATCGCCGGCGATGACGCGGCAAAAAACCTGTACGAAAAGCTCGGCTTTGTCCATACCGGCGACGCCTGGGAGGATGAAGTCGTCATGGAGCTGCGGCTCTGAGCGCAGACAGATAAACTCCGGCTTGTTCTTTCGGCAAACTTCTGCTATACTGTCGCTACTTGCCAACAGGAGGACACTATGTTTCCGTTCT
>CADAQS010000149.1 GCA_902790115.1 uncultured Eubacteriales bacterium
CGGTCGTACCATGCCGCGCCGGAACAGTTCCTCGCACGCGATCTGTGCCGTTCCGTCCCGATACGGAGCGTCCAGAAAGACGATATCAAACGTTTCGCCTTCCCGATCGAGCCGCTCGATTGCGTCGAGATACTCTTCATTCAGGATGCGGGTCATGCCCGTAAAGCCGAGCGTTTCGGCATTCTTGCGGATAATCCGGACACAGTCGGGGCTATGGTCGTTGAGTACGACATGCGCCGCCCCGCGGGACGCCGCCTCAAGCCCGAGGCTTCCGCTGCCCGAGAACAAATCGAGCACCCGGCTGTACGGCACCGCAAACTGCAGCGATCCGAACGCGGCTTCCTTGACGCGGTCAAGCGTCGGTCTGGTATCGAGTCCTTCCGGCGTTTCGAGCTTTCTGCCGCGCGCCGTTCCGGCAACGATCCGAACCATAGAAAACCCCTACATCTTGAATTTCTATCCCATTTTAACACCACCCCTTGAAAATAGCAATACTTTTTTGAACATTTTGTTAACAAAATTTGATAAATTTTTTGTCAAGATCCGGATGGCCTATTTTACCGGATTTTCGCATACTTTTCGCCGCGGAATATTTGACAACGCGCCCGAATCGGACTATACTGTATTGGATAATGACTTTTTGGGTGAGGAGACCGTGCATGTTACGCAGCACCTACGCGATCGTCGATTTAAAGGCGATCGATCATAATATCCTTGCGGCAAAAGCGGGACTGCCCGAAGGCACCCGCATGCTTGCCGTCATCAAAGCAAACGCCTACGGACACGGGCTTTGCGAAGTCGGCAAGCATCTGGATGCCGACGATTCCGTGTCGATGTTCGGCGTTGCGATCTGCGAAGAAGGCATGCGTCTGCGCGAGGCCGGCGTTGAAAAGCCGATCCTGATTCTCGGCGTCACCGATGAGCGGCACTGGGATGCGGTCGTTCGCTGCGATCTGACCGCCGCCGTTTTTACGCCCGAGCAGGTGTACGATTTGTCCGCCGCGGCCAAAAAGGCCGGCAAGAACGCTTCCGTGCACCTCAAGATCGACACCGGCATGCATCGCATCGGCGTCCCTTCCGAAGAAGCGCTTCGCGCTGTGCTCGATGCGTTCGAACGGTGTCCGAACGTTCGGATGACCGGTATGTTTACGCACTTCGCCAAATCCGAAAACGATCCGGACTTTACCGCGCTGCAGGCGAAGCGGTTTGATTCCGCCGTCGCCGCGGTGCGCGCACGCGGGTTCTCTCCCATCGTGCATGCAGCAAACAGCGGTGCAATTCTGGGCGCTCCCGCTTCCTATTCCTATGATATGGTCCGGCTCGGCATCGCCATGTACGGCTGCCATCCGAACGGCAAGGCCGGAAATGACTGTGGATTGATCCCGGCGCTTTCGCTTGTGACGCATATTTCCAATCTCAAAACGCTTGGCCCCGGCGAGGGCATCAGCTACGGGCAGAAATACGTCACCACAAAGGAAACGGTCGTCGCGACGCTTCCGATCGGCTACGGCGACGGTTATAAGCGCTGCCTTTCCGGCAAAGCCGATGTTCTGATCGGCGGACGGCGCTGTCCCGGCATCGGCACGATCTGTATGGATCAGCTCATGGTCGACGTAACCGACGTTCCAGATGTCAAGCTCGGCGACGAAGCCGTTTTGCTCGGCAATCAGGGCAGCGAGCGCGTTACGGCAGATGAACTTGCCGAGCTTGCCGATACAATCAGCTATGAAATTCTTCTTTCGATTTCAGATCGGGTTCCGCGTGTTTACCGCTGACCCGTCGAAACGAAGATCCGAATTTCGGGCGTACCCATTCCCCGCCCGGCAAAGAACCGAAGAAAGGAGGTAATGGAATGGATCTGTTTGCAAAATGCAAAAATGAAATGCTCGATGAGATTCGTGCAAAAGGAATCTATCCGTATTTTCACGAACTCGAATCGAAGCAGGACACGGAAGTGATCATGGAAGGCAAACGCCGCATCATGCTTGGCTCGAACAGCTACCTCGGCCTTACGACGCATCCGCGCGTTATCGAAGCGGGCGCGAAGGCAATCCGGGAGTTTGGTTCGGGGTGCGCGGGTTCCCGCTTTCTGAACGGCACTCTGGTTCTGCACACACAGCTGGAGCGTGAGCTGGCTGCCTTTTTGGGAAAGGAAGCCTGCATGACGTTCTCGACGGGATTTCAGAGCAATCTCGGCATCATCAGTGCGATTGCAGGCAAAAACGACTACATTCTTTGCGACCGGGAAAACCATGCGAGTATCTATGACGGTTGTCGCCTGAGCATGGCAACGATGGTTCGCTACCGCCACAACGATATGGCGGATCTTGAGAAAAAGCTTTCGGAACTGCCTGACAATGCGGGACGGTTGATCGTCACCGACGGCGTCTTCTCCATGGGAGGGGACATCGCGAATCTGCCGGAAATCGTCCGCCTCGCCAAGAAGTACGGCGCGCGCACGATGGTAGACGACGCGCACGGTCTCGGCGTGCTCGGCAACGGCGGCAGAGGCACGGCCGACTATTTCGGTCTGGTCAAGGACGTGGATATCTTCATGGGCACGTTCTCGAAGTCACTTGCCAGCATCGGCGGCTTTATGGCCGCGGATGCAGAGATCGTGGATTATGTGCGGCACGTTTCGCGCCCGTTCATCTTCTGCGCATCGATTCCCCCGGCTTCCTGCGCGACCGCGATCGAAGCGCTGCACATTCTCGAAGAGAATCCGGACATGCCCAAGCGGCTGCTCGACCTGTCCGCATACATGCGCAAAGGGCTCAAGGAACGCGATATCGCGATCCGCGAAAGCACGACGCCGATCATCCCGCTCTACACGAAGGACGCCGAAACAACGCTGCGCGCCGGCGCGGCCCTGTTCGATGCAGGCGTCTACGTCAACCCCGTGCTGCCGCCCGCCACGCATCCGAAGGAGTGTCTGCTCCGCACAAGCTACATGGCGACACACACCGAAGCGCTCCTCGACGAAGCGCTGGACATCATTGAAAAGGTTATCCATGCGTACATCGACTGAACAAGGACGCATTGTCGTCATCACCGGCGCATCGCACGGAATCGGCGCGGCCTGCGCGGATGCTTTTTTGGCGCACGGCGACACGGTCTACGGTCTTTGCCGCACCGCGCCGAAAGATTCGCGCGTCCGGCATATTCCGGTCGATCTGACCGACGCAAAAGCCGCGTCTGCTGCCGTCGAACGAATCGTTTTGGAGGCCGGCAGCATCGACGTGCTCGTGCTGAATGCCGGCATCGGCATCTCGGGCGCGGTGGAATTCACCGCACTGTCCGAAGCGCAGCGCCAGTTTGACGTCTGCTACTTTGGCGCGCTGCGCGTTCTTACGCCCGCCCTTCCCGCTCTGCGAAGCCGCAAAGGCATCGTTCTGTTCACCTCGTCAGTCGCCGCCGTCACGCCGATCCCGTTTCAGGCGCATTATTCCGCCTGCAAAGCGGCGATCAACGGATTGGTCATGGCGCTGCGCAACGAACTGCGCCATACCGGCGTGCGCGTCTCGGCGATTCTTCCCGGCGATGTGAAGACCGATTTCACCGCCGCGCGAAAAAAGGACGAACGCGGCGCAGACATCTACCCAGCCCTTGTGCGCTCCGTTGCCAAGATGGAACACGACGAGCAAACCGGCATGGCACCCGAGCGCATCGCGCGGAAGTTTCTTTCCGTTTCGCTGCGCAGACACCCGAAGCCGTATTATTCTGTCGGCATCGCCTATCAGGCGGTCTGCGTGCTCGTCAAGCTCCTCCCGGCGCGCCTTGCGGGCTGGATTCTCGGACTGATGTATGCCAAATAAGCCGTTTTTACACAAAAGAACCGGATCTGTTGATCCGGTTCTTTGTGTATGCGCCGTTTTAGAATGATTTTACAACTCTGCAACAAGAACACAACAGAAGTTACACCCCTGTTACATCTTTTCTGCTATGCTGATTGCAGCGAAAGGAGGACGAAAATGAAAGAAGACGGAA
>CADAQS010000150.1 GCA_902790115.1 uncultured Eubacteriales bacterium
ATCCGCAAGGCGGTCGGCGACTGCGTAATGCCGAGAGAAGGGATCTTTGCGATCGTACTGCGGGACGGTACCATCCGTTCCGGCGATGCGATCCGCATCCAGAAATAAACAATCACAGAAGGGAGTCAAAAAATGAAAAAAAGACTGTTTGCAATTCTTCTTGCATCTTTAATGGTTCTGAGCCTCATTCCGGCTGCTGTGGCGGAATCGAAAACCGAAACCACCTCGGAAACCACCTATCGGATCGGCGACAACATCGTTACCGTTACGACGACGGTGACTGTGGAATCCCCGGAAGATGCCGCCGCCAAAGCCGCCGAGGAACCCGCAGCGACCGACGGGGACATCGTGATCCTCTATACGAACGATTCGCACTGCGGCGTCAATGACAACATCGGCTTTGCCGGCCTTGCGCTTCTGAAAAACGCGCTCAAGGACGCCGGCAAGAACGTGCTGCTCGTCGACAACGGCGACGCGGTGCAGGGCGATACGATCGGTACGCTCTCGAAGGGCGAGTACATCATCGACATCATGAACGCGGTCGGGTACGATGTTGCAATCCCCGGCAACCATGAATTCGATTACGGCATGGAGCAGTTCGTCAAGAACGTGCAGCGCGCGTCTTTCCCGTATGTGTGCTGCAACTTCACCGATCGAAACGGAAAACCGATCTTCGACGCCTACAAGATCTTTGAGATCGGCGGCAAGAAGGTCGCGTTCGTCGGCGTTGCAACGCCCAAGACGTTCACCTCCTCCACGCCGTCCTATTTCCAGAACGATAAGGGCGAATTCATCTACACCTTCTGTCAGGACGATACCGGAAAGAAGCTGTACGACACCGTGCAGAAGGCCGTCAACGCCGCAAGAGCCGAAGGTGCGGACTACGTGATCGCGATGACGCATCTCGGCATTGAAGGAGACTGCTCGCCCTGGACGAGTTCCGAAGTCATCACCAACACGACCGGCATCGACGTTGTGCTCGACGGACATTCCCACTCGATGATCGAGCAGGAGATCGTCAAGAACAAGGACGGCAAGGACGTCATCCTCTCCTCGACCAAGACGAAGCTCGAGTACGTCGGCTGCCTGACGATTCAGCAGGACGGCACGTTCTCCACGATGCTGATCAACAACAGCGCCGTGACCTACGGCAAGATGATCGGCGCTCTGAACAATGACGGCGGCGTTGCCGAAAAGATCGATGCAATCAATGCCGAGTTCAACGAACTGGTCAACAAAGTCGTTGCTCATACGGACGTTGACCTGATTACGCACGATCCGCAGAACAAGGATACGCGCATCATCCGCAATCAGGAGACCAACCTCGGCGATCTGTGCGCCGACGCATACCGAATCGTTTCGGGTGCGGACATCGGCTTTGCAAACGGCGGCGGCGTCCGTGCGCAGATTCCGGCGGGCGACATCACCTACGGTCAGATCATTTCGGTCCATCCGTTCGGCAACATGCTCTGCGTCGCGGAAGTGACCGGTCAGCAGATCCTTGACGCGCTCGAGCTCGGCGTCTCGAAGCTGCCCGGCGAGTCCGGCGGTTTCCAGCATGTTTCCGGTATGCAGTTCGTGATCGATCTGAACGTTGACTCGACAGTCACGCTGGACGAGAACGGCATGTTCACCGGCGTTTCCGGCGATCGCCGCGTCAAGAACGCAATGGTTCTGAATCAGGCGACCGGCGAATACGAGCCGCTCGATCCGGAAAAGACCTATACGCTCGCAAGCCACAACTACCTGCTCAAGGAGTGCGGCGACGGCTTTGCGATGTTCAAGGGCGTGAAGCTGCTGCAGGACGAGGTCATGATTGACAACCAGCTGCTGATCAACTACATCGTGGAGAAGCTCGGCGGAACCGTCGGCGCAGCCTATAAGGATCCGTTCGGCGAAGGCCGTATCACGATCGTCGAAAAGGGTGAAGCGCTTCCGGAAGATTCCGCAGCAGCCCCGGCCGAACCGGCCGAAACACCCGCTCCCGAGGCATCGCCCGATCCTGCCGAATCCGCGCAGCCCTCGGAACAGCCCGGCGTAGGCGCATAACCCATCTTTCCGGAGCGGAAAGCGTTCCGGATCCGATAGCACAAAGCGGTACTCCCGAAATGCTTGGGGGTACCGTTTTTTACGATATTTGCAACGAAGTCGTAAATTTTGGCGAATCACAATGGACAGTCCGCTAAGCGCCTGCTATAATGCAAAAGAACGAGTTTTTTACGGAAACGAAAGGATTTTTGAAATACAGATGGCTAAGTTACGCTTTCTCTGTGCCGCTTCGGCGATTGTCTGTGCCGCGCTTCTGACCGGCTGCGCCGGGAACAATCAAAAAGCCTCCGTACCGGTTGAAACGGCGTCCGCTGTCCCGACCGCAACGCTGCAGGCCGTGGAAGAAATACTGCTTGAGGAAGTGACGCCGACGCCACGTCCGACTGCGATTCCGACGCCGACTGCAACGCCGGAGCCGACGCCCTCGCCGACCCCGACGCCCGAGCCGACTCCGACGCCGACGCCCGAGATGCTCGGCCTGTTGGATCCGTCCTACAGGGATAAGTTCTCGAAGGACGTCGTCATCGATACCGAATCCGAGTATCGCGACGCGACGCGCAGCATCACGGTCACGCGGGTCAAGGACGAGACGCGAACCGGCAAGACACTCGTATACTTTGTCGCCGATATCTGGATTCAGGACGTCGAAAGTCTGCGCCGTGCACAGGCGCGCGACAATTTCCGGCTCGGCGCAACCCAGAAGATCACGACGCTTTCCAAAAATCATAACGCGATCCTCGCCGTGTCGGGCGACTACCGTGACCGGGACGACAAGGCCTACATTGTCGTGGACGGTGAGGTCTTGCACGACGCGAAGCGCTACCGTTTCGACCTGTGCGTTCTGTACCGCGACGGCGTGATGGAAGTCTATTCGCCCAAAGAAATCGACGTCCAGAAGATTCAGGAACGCGGTCCGTGGCAGACGTGGAACTTCGGTCCGAACCTGCTTGACGAAAACGGCGAACCGTTGACGAAGTTCAATCTGCCTGATACGATCGGCGGACGGAATCCGCGCTCGGTGATCGGCTATTATGAACCCGGCCACTACTGCCTCGTCCTCGTGGACGGCCGGCAGAAGGGCTACTCGATGGGTCTTTCGATCGAAGAGACCGCGCAGCTGATGAAAGAGCTCGGCTGCAAAGCGGCCTACAACCTCGACGGCGGCATCTCTGCGCAGATGACATGGCATGATCAGCTCGTGAATTCGCCCGGCGGCTCCCGCTCGATCCGCGACATCATATACATTCCGTATCCCGACGCACAGCCGGTTTCGTCGCCGGAAAGCGCCGCGCCGGATGAAACGCTTGTGCCGGACGAAACGCCTGTGACGTCGGAAACGCCCGAACCGGAAGCAGAACCTGTTTCGGAGGAAACGGAAACGCCGTCCGGTACGGAGGACAACGACTTATAAGCCGAACAGCCAGTAGATCAGTCCGCAGAGCACGCTTGCGCTGATTCCGTAGACGATCACCGGCCCTGCGATTGTGAACAGCTTAGCACTGGTTCCGAGGATCAGACCTTCCGAGCGGAACTCGATTGCCGGCGAGACGACCGAGTTTGCAAAGCCGGTGATCGGAACGACGCTGCCCGCGCCGGCAAACGCGCCGAGGCGATCGTACCAGCCAAGGCCCGTCAGAAGCGCAGCAAGACCGACAAGCGTCACGGACGTCCATGTTCCTGCCGCCGTTTCGGAAAGGCCGCATGCAAAGGTATAGAGATCGTGAAGACCCTGTCCGATCATGCAGATCAGCCCGCCGATGCAGAACGCTTTGATGCACTGGGCGAGGACTTTGCTTTTCGGCGCATGCTCGGCGACAGCCTTTTGATACGCTTTCGCGTCGAACCGGATGCTCACGGCCGTCCCTCCGGACGTTCCGGCGCTTTTCGGTAGATTTCACGGTCAGCGGGAAGGTTTGCGCCGCCGCAGCCGT
>CADAQS010000151.1 GCA_902790115.1 uncultured Eubacteriales bacterium
GGCTACATCGAAGCAACGCACGTTATGATTGAGCAGAAGGGTCTCGGCAAAGACCTCCGCAAAGTACGCGACCGGCTCGCCGACGTAACAATTCCGGTCACGCACGCCGTACAGCTCCGGTCCCTCGGTATCCTTTGAAAGCGTCAGCGTCAGCGACGTCTTCGCGGTATTGCCGCCCGCATCGGTCGCAAGCAGCGTGACCTGCTGTTCGCCCTCCTTCGTCCAGTCGATCGGCTCCCGGGCCTCGACCGTCGTTTCGGTGATGTCGGTCACGGTGCAAAGCTCGGCGGGATCGAGCGGATGGCCTGTATACCATGCCGTATCCTCGGCCTTAATCTTCGGCTTTACCGTATCGCGCACCGCGACGAGCGCAAGCTCCTCCGTCCCGTCCACGACCAGCATGACCGCAAACGAACCGACCCGGTTCGGTACGAACGGCGTCTTGAGCTCCGCGCTCTCATACGCGCCGGGGGTCAGGCATTCGTCCGCACGCAGCGGTTCGGTCCGCGCTTCGAGCGAGACCGGCTTCGCATGCGTAAACAGAAGCTGTTCGCGCACCTTTGACGCATTGCCGCCGAGGTCGGTCAGCTGAATCGTCACGGTCTGCACCGCGCGCGAATCCCAATCCGGCGCGGTCACAAATTCCGCCGTGACCTCGGATTCATCCACGACCGACGTCAGAAAATCCTCCGGCGCAACCGTTTCTCCCGGCACGCGCACGACCATCGCCGTTTCTGCTTCGGGCGCGACCGTATCGACGACCGTCAGAAGCGAGTCGTAAACGGTTCCGTCCACGGTCAGCGCGATCGGGTACTCTCCCGGTGTGTGCAGCATCTTTTCGGTAATCTCCGTCATCGCGGAGACCGCATAATCGTCGCGTAAGAACGCGCGTGCAGCAGGGATTTCGCTTCCCGCCTCGAGCGTGACGCCCTCGTTGGTGACGCGGATATGCAGCGTTGCGTCCGCACGGGCGGCGTTTCCGCTTGTGTCCTCAAGCAGGATCGCCACCGGATAATCCCCGACCGTTCCGAACGGCGGCGTCTCCAAAAAGCTGACGCGCACCCGGTCGTCCCGGTCGCTCAGGTGCTCGATCAACTGATCGGGACGCAGCGTTTCGAGCGTCGAGATCGTGCGTTCCAGCCCTGTCGCCTGCGGTGCAACCGTATCGCGCACCCAAAGCCAGACCGTCTTGTCGCGGCCGCGTACACGAACCGTCACCTTATGCAGGCCGAGCGTTTCGACCTCCTCGGCGACGTCCTCATAGACCGCGCCGTACCGCGGTGAAAACGCTTTCGCGTCGGGCAGCGGCTCTCCGTACTGCGCGACGATCACCGGCCGCATGCCAAAGTAGGTGATGCCGAACCAAACCTGCACCGCCGACAAGAGGGAAGCCAGTGCGATCACCGTCCAAAACGCAATCCGGATCGGAACGGAACGTTTTTTCTCTGTTTTCAAAAACGTTGTATGCTCCATGTCAGACCGTCGTTTCCTTCAAAAACTGTTCCTCGTATGCCGTCTGCAGCGTTTCAAGAAGCTTCCCTTCCCGTCCGCCGACCGGACGTCCGTCGATCTCGGTGACGCGCCGGATATGCGCCGCACTCGAGCTGATCAGCACTTCGTCCGCCGTGAACAGCTCGGCCCTGGTAAACGGCCGTTCCGATACCTTTACGCCGAAGCGCCTGCAAATCGCAATCAGCTTGCCGCGCGTGACGCCCTTCAGGATGTACTGATCCGCCGGATGCGTGACAAGCGCGCCGTCTTTCAAAATATGCACGTTCGAGTGCGTGCCCTCGGTCACAAATCCGTCCCGTACAAAAATCGCGCCGTCGAGTCCCTGCGCGGTCGCGCGCTGATTGGTCAGCACGTTCGGCAAAAGGTTCAGTGTCTTGACGTTGCACATGGAGAAGCGGATGTCGTCGGCGGTCATCAGACGGACGGCGTCATGCGCGCCGGGCAGTTTCTTCGGCGTAACCATGACGCAAAGGTTCGGGCGGACGGAAGCCGCCGGGAAATTGTGCTTTCTGCGGTCGGTTCCGCGCGAGCACTGCCAATAAAGAACCGCAGCCGGCTCGTTTGCTGCCGCGATGCACTCCGCAAGAACCGCCTTCAGCGCGTCAGCGTCGCACGGCGCGGGAATCTCGAGCAGAGACAGGCTCGAAAAGAACCGGTCGATATGCGCGTCGCATCCGAACGCGACGCCGTTGCGCACGAGACAGGCTTCGTAGCAGCCGTCGCCGAAATAGAACGCGCGGTCGAGCATCGGGACCGACATCGTATCAAGATCTCCGAGTTTGCCGTTGTAATATCCGATGGCACCCATGGGCCGAATGAACTCCTTTTTCTTCCGAAACGGAAAATCATCATTTTATTATAAACGTTTTCCCTCTGTTCGACAAGATGTGTCGCGTAAAAAACGCGCGTCCGAATTGCAAATTTTTGTCCGTCCGTTTACGCAAGTTTTACGCAAAAAGGCTGTAAAGCCCTGTTCCTTTGACGGCTGCGTATGCTATAATCTAATCGTAATATTGCATCTGTGCGATTTTCGCATAAATCCAGATTCAGGAGATTTATTATGCAGGCAGAAGCCATTATGGATCACATTTCCATCGTGCTGAAACGTGATTTCCAGACCACTCTGAACGAAGCAACGCCTCAGGAAATTCATAACGCACTCGCGACCGTTGTGATGGGTGCAATCGCGGACTCGTGGTACACCAGCCGCCATGCACACGAATCGGTCCGCAGTGCGTTTTATTTCAGTGCGGAGTACCTGACCGGCCGCAGCGTCTACAACAACCTGTTTGCGCTCGGCATCCTCGACGACGTCAAAAAGGCGTTTGCCGAAAAAGGACTCGATCTCAACATGTTCGAAGAGATCGAGGACGACGCGCTCGGCAACGGCGGTCTCGGCCGTCTCGCCGCCTGCTACCTCGATTCCGCCGCGACGATGAATCTGCCGCTCGACGGCTACGGTCTCCGGTACAAATACGGCCTGTTCAAACAGAGCTTTGAAAACGGATTCCAGGTCGAATCTGCGGACGACTGGCAGCGCTTCGGCGATCCGTGGAGCCGCCGCCGCGCCTCCCACGAGGTGCTCGTTTCCTTCTCGGATCAGACGGTTCGCGCGGTGCCGTACGACATGCCGATCATCGGCTACGGCACGAACAACATCGGCACGCTGCGCCTCTGGCAGAGCGAAGCCGTACAGGACTTCGACTTCCAGTCCTTCAACAATCAGGAATACGCCTCCGCCGTGCTTGAAAAGAACGCGGTCGAGGACATCACCCGCGTGCTGTATCCGAACGATACGACGCCGGCCGGCAAGCGGCTACGTCTCAAGCAGCAGTACTTCCTGTCCTCAGCGAGCCTGCAAGACATTCTGTACCGTTATAAGCGCGAGAACCGCCCGATCCGCGACTTTGCCAAGTACGTTACGATCCAGCTGAACGACACGCATCCGACCGTTTCGATCCCCGAGCTGATCCGGCTTTTGATGAAGGAAGGCGTCGAGTTCGAGGAAGCGTTCGAGATCGCGCAGAAGACGTTCAACTACACGAACCATACGGTCATGGTCGAAGCGCTCGAAAAGTGGGCGGTCGATCTGTTCCGCGATCTGCTGCCGGAGATCTTCGACATCATCTACCGCATCAACGCGAAACTGTGCGGCGAGCTGATGGCAAAGGGCATGGACTGCGAACCGTACGCGATCGTGTCGAACAACGTGATCCGCATGGCGAACCTCGCCGTGTACGGCTCGAGCTACGTCAACGGCGTCGCCGAGATCCATACGCAGATCCTCAAGGACGACGTGCTGCGTCCCTGGTATCAGCTCTACCCCGAGCGGTTCCAGAACAAGACGAACGGCATCACGCAGCGCCGCTGGCTCGGCGTCTGCAACCCCGAGCTGTCGGACTATATCACCAAGCGCGTCGGCGACGGATGGCTGAAG
>CADAQS010000152.1:0-3889 GCA_902790115.1 uncultured Eubacteriales bacterium
GAGGTCGTCGAAAACGGTTCGATCTTCCTCCGCTGCCTCACGCCATTCTACGTGCTGTGCTGTGTGAACCAGGTCTACGCCGCAGCGCTGCGCGGCGCGGGCAACTCCCGCGCGCCGATGTTCATCATGCTGTCGTCGTTCGTCGTGTTCCGGCAGATCTATCTGTACATCATGGCAAACTATATCTCGAACACGATGCTGCCGATCGGCTTCTCCTACCCTGCCGGCTGGCTCGTCTGCAGCCTTGCGACGCTGATCTATTTCCGCAGCGTCCCGCTCGACAGGCACAAGGTCCTCGCGACATAACCGCTGTATACAAAAAAGCACGGGAGCAATCCCGTGCTTTTTGATGGAAGCCTTTATTCCGCCTGCGGCTTGGTCCATGCGGCAAACTTTTTGCCGAGATCCGACAGCAGCGGCATGTTCGGCGTCTCGCGGCCGCAGAACGTCAGAATTGCGAACACGAGACAGATGATCCAGATCACCGCGCCGATGAAAAAGACGCAGGTCAAAAGGGCGGCCGCAAGGTGCGACAGCAGAATCGTCCAGCACATGGCGCGATCCTCGTCGGTGATGTCGTGATTGCCAAACAGCTCGAGGCAGGTCAGCGGCAGTCCCGTCGCGGGAAGCCACAGCAGGCCGAGCCCGATGCGGCGCTTCATATTTAAAATCGGTTGCATAGCGTTTTCCCCTCTCTGTTTTTTTCCAGTTTAGCGCGTTTTTCGCGCGCTGTCAATGTTTTGAGCGGGTTTTGCCGCCCGCCGTTTTTTTCGGCTGCTGCGGGGCCTGTTTCTTCTGCGGCGCGAACTCGCCCGTGAACGCGTATGACGCAAATTTCGGCTTTTTGACGCCCCGCTCCTGAAACCATTTTGCGGACAGCAGGCATGTAATTGCCATGACGAGCGTGATCAGTGCCGCGCCGATAAAGTACGGCCACGTCCCGTCCTCCCGTCCGATGAAGATTCCGACGACGCTCAGAGCCAGCAGCACAAACATGATGCCTGCGCAGATGTAGAGACCGATCGACGCGCCCGGCAGTTCCTTTTTTGCTTTCTTTTCCATAACGCCCTCCGTTTTCCAACCCATTATACCACGGCTTTTCGCCCGCGTCCATGCATATTCCGCCGATTTTATGCAGATACTACGGCGAAAAAGGACCGTAAAGGAGTTTGGTATGAAGGCAACCGGAATCGTGCGCAGAATCGATGATCTCGGGCGGCTCGTGATCCCGAAGGAGATCCGCCGCTCGCTGCGGATCCGCGAATCCGACCCGATTGAGATCTACACCGGCGGCGACGGCGAAATCATTCTGCGGAAATACGCGCGTATGCGCGAGCTGTCGGACTACGCGCCGCAGTTGGTGCAGGCAATCAACGGCGCATTCGGCTGCACGGCGGCGATCAGCGATACCAGCACCGTGCTTTTCGCGGCGGGAACGCTGAAAAAAGCGCTGCTCGGCGCGGCGCTGTCGAAGGACTATCTCGCGTTTCTGCACCGGCGGCAGATGCTGTTTTATGACGATACCGCGGTCAGTCGCACGCCGCTGCTCGAATCGCAGCAGGCGCAGTTTCTGCAGGTCTGCGGCATGCCGGTCACCGTCAGCGGCGATCCGGCAGGCAGCGTGATCCTGCTCTCGAACGAACCGACGCCGCGCTTTTTCGCGCCGGAGCTGCAGATGCTGAAAACCGCCGCGCTATACCTTGGGAAACTGCTGGAAGACTGAAAAGCGGGAGAAAGAGGCACTCTCGGAAGGGTAGGTTTCAAACAGCATGAATGGATAGGGGGAATACGACAACCCCTCCGTCTTTTCTCTATTGCTTGACTTTCTGGCAGCAAGCTTGATTGCGTTGAAAGAGTACACTTACTCACCACCATGTGTCGGTGATACCCTCCTGCGTCAGATCGAACGTTTAGATAGTTTCAGAAATCTATCGAGTAACGAAATTTATTGAAAGATCTCATCATACGAGATATTGTATATCTGTTTAAACAGAATAATCTCATCAGGATAAAGATGTCTCTGTCCAACCTCAATTTTTGCAAGAGCGCTTCTTGTAATGTCACAGCCTTCTAGCTGTAATTTAGCAGATGCTTCATTTTGCGTCATGTTCTTTGCTTCGCGAATCTTTCGTAAATTATTTCCGATTCTCTTTTCAATTTTGTAATTCACATTAACCTCGCTGCACTTAAATAGGAACATTGTTCTTGACTCGATTATAAAAGTGTGGTACATTGAGATTGCACCTATATGAGTGCAGCTTTCAAAAGAGGGGGTAAACTATGGAATATGTCGGAACGAAAGAAGCATCTGCAATACTTAAATGTACGCAGAGCTATGTGTCTAAACTATTCCGTTTAGGATGCTTTCCACATGCTGAACAGGATGATTGCGGAAGCCCATGGAGAATACCGTTACGAGATTTAGAAGAATACATTGCTCAGAAAGGAGCCAAGTCATGAAACGTTTGTTTCTCATTGTTATATGTCTTTTCATAATATGTGCATGTTCCGCTGAACATAGCAATACTGCAGCAATAGAAGATATAACACCATCTCCAACGGCAACTCCCATCCCTACCGTTGCTCCAACGCCTACAGCTACACCCAATCCATCAAAGTGGAAAAGAATAGAACTTACAGATCAATTTGGCGATCCGAATGGAAGTTACATATATTATGGAGTGTTTTCTGGAACATATTCTGACAAATACAATAATGCTTCTCCTCTAACAGTTGAAGTGGGAGCTATGCCTTTGCTTCTAAATGATGGAAAAATAAGGATAAATTATTTTGGATTCTTGATTAATGAACAAGGTATAGATGGAATGAGACCAACACTAATAGACAGTTCAACGATTAAGTTCAGTTTCAAAATAGACGGAGAAGTTTATTATGGAAAAACTGACACAAATGATGGGTGGATAATATTCGGATTTCAAGGGACAGAAACGAGCGCAGAACGACAAATTTCGGACGTGTTTAGAAAAGCACTTTTAGAAGGAAAAGAGATAGCATGTTCTATCATTATCTCAAAATATTCTACATCATCGTATACATTTAAGATAGACGGAATTGGATTTGAGGACTTATTGAACGAAGGGATAGGATAGTATCCAATTTTAAATATCATATACGCAGAAAGGCACAGTCGACCAAGCCACTGTGCCTTTGAAACATTCTTGACTGAACGCCTCTGATCGCCTCCCGCTTTTCTCAGTACCGATCCATGCTCGGATTGTTGCCGTTGCAATAGATCAGCACTGCCGAAAGGCCGACGCTGATCGATCCGAGAACGGCCTCGGCGGTCGGGCTGAGCCGGATGCCCGACGTGCCGAGCAAACTGCTCACAACCGCCTGATAGACACATGCCGCAAGTCCGATCCAGAAGATCGGCGACTTCATGCGGCTTTGAAGATTGACCGTTTCCATAGTAGCTCCTTTCTTACCGTTTTCCGAGAAAATACCCGATCACCCCGACGATGATCGACGTCAGCACCGACAGCGTCACCGCATCCCAGCGCGCGGTTCCGCGCCCCTCGAGCGTCCGCAGCCGCTGTTCATGGTCCGCACTGTTCTGGGCGATTGTCTGCAGCGTCGTTTCGATGCGGGTCAGCGTCTGAAGAATCTCCGACATGCTTTGTTCAGGCACGGTCAATCACCTCCGTGTAGCGCGGTTTGTTCGTGATGTACCCGACGCTTCCGTTCAGATCGATCCGGTACCAGCCGGTATCGGCGATTCCGAGCAGCGGAAAGCGCTCGCCCGCGTGCGCAGTCCGGATGTGTTTGCCTTTGGTCGAGCTGCTGCTGCGAATCCGCACGTTTTTGCCCTTGACCTGCACCTGCGGCACGGACGGAACGTCGTCCGAAAAAGCTCCCGTGAGCCGTCCGA
>CADAQS010000152.1:3905-6003 GCA_902790115.1 uncultured Eubacteriales bacterium
GCGGTTCCAGTATCCTTTGCGGAACTTTGTCCGGACGACGCCGTCGTCGCGTCCGCGGCATTCGATCACCGTGCCGTTTCCTGCGTATGCGCCGACGTGCACGATCCGTTCTCCGTCGTGATGAAACACGAAGTCGCCGGCTTTCAACGCCTCCTCCCGAATCGCTTCGCACCTTGCGTACAGCGTTCGCGAGGATACATCCCGTTCCAGAATATGCAGGCTCTTGAGCGCCCAGTGCATCAGACCCGAGCAGTCAAACGCCCGCACCTCCTCGATGCCTGCCGCCTTGCGCAGCCGGTAGAGCGCAATGCTGCGCGATGCGTTCGTTTCATCGGTTTCATGCCGCCGGATCCACGCTTCGGGATCCGTCATCCGGTCGAGCGCCTGTCCGTTTCCGCCCCAAACGTAGACGCCCCGCCCGATCTGGCTTTCGAGCAGTTTCAGCCAGCTTTCCACGCTCACCATACGCCGCACCTGCCTTCGTATGCGAGAATCATCTCTGTCTCCTTTCCTCCCGACACCTGCATCATACCAGAAAAGTCCGGACGAAATTCCGGACTTTTGTTCACAATGTTCACGATCGCCTTGCGTTCGGCTCCGGTTTGTGGTATGCTTAACCCTGTTTTCGGGGAGGAAAGAACGATGCAGGAATTCAAACGAGCCGTTAAATTTGTACTGTTTTCGATCAGCGCCGGATTGATTCAGATCGGCAGCTTCACGCTGATGAACGAATTGCTGCACTGGCCGTACTGGGTATGCTATCTGGTCGCGCTCGTGCTGTCGGTGCTCTGGAACTTTACGCTGAACCGCAAGTTCACGTTCCGCTCCGCCGCAAACGTGCCGGTCGCGATGGCGAAGGTCGCCGCATATTATGCCGTGTTCACGCCGCTTTCGACGCTGCTCGGGGACTATCTCGTCGATACGCTCCACTGGAACGAGTACCTTGTGACCGCGATCAACATGCTGCTGAATTTTGTAACGGAGTTTCTGTACCAGCGGTTCGTTGTGTTCGGCAAATCGATCGATACGGCAACCAAAAAAGACGCCTGAGCGTCTTATTCTGCCGCGACCGTTTCCGGTTTTTCGGTGAAGAATCTGTTTGTTAAAGGGCGATTCGCCCTTTTTTATTGCAGAAAACCTTCCGCACGAAGCGCCTTCTCCTCCGCCGGCTTGAGCGTATGGAACTTCTTGAGGTCGTAGGTGCGGATAAATTCGGAAAGATCCGCTCCGCGATCGAGGTAGCGGATTAAAAGCTCGGCGCAGGCGAGGCTGTCGCTGTCCGCGCGGTGATGGTCGAGCGCGATCTCCCAGTACGCGCAGAGCGTGTTGAGTCGATGGTCCGGCAGATTCGGCTGCAGCTTCCGGCTCATGCGCACGGTGCAGGCGTAGCGCGTGTAGCGATCCGCGTCGATGCAGTAAGCGCGCAGGCACCGTCCGAGCACTCCGAGATCGAACGGCGCATTGTGCGCGATCAAAAGCCCGCTCTCAAGCATCGGCCCGATCTCCGGCCAGAGCGTTCCGAACGAAGGCGCCTGCTCCGCTGCCTCCGGCGTGATACCGGTCAGCGCGATGTTGAAGGGATTGAAGTATGTCTCCGGATTGACGAGCGACGCAAACGAATCGACAACACGCCCGTTCTCGACGACCGTGATCCCGATTGCACTCATACGGGTATTCTGCTCGTTCGGCGTTTCGACGTCGAACACCACAAACCGATCCATTTCGCCCTCCGTTTTCGGACATTGTAGCACATCCGTCCGTCGGGTGCAAGAAGGCGGAAGACGTGCAGAAAGTGTTTGACAAGCTGCAAAAACGGTGCTATAATACCGACGTTGCCAAAAATAGGGGCATGATGTAATGGTAACATAGCGGTCTCCAAAACCGTTCTTGAGGGTTCGAGTCCTTCTGCCCCTGCCAAAACAAAGGCCATCCGTCGGATGGTCTTTTGTTTTGCAGTTTTGTTCAAAGGACTCGAACGACGCGACGGCGGCTCTGCCGCCGGGAAAAGGCCGCAGTGCGGCGTTTTCAGCGGACGGTTGCGAAGCGCAGGACTGGCTGCGCCGTACGCAGCACAAGCAGAAGTGTCCGAACAAGCGAA
>CADAQS010000153.1 GCA_902790115.1 uncultured Eubacteriales bacterium
GGCTTCGTTGTACACTCGTTTTTGTGTTTCGTTAATAATGTCGGCATCCAGAATGACGTTGCCGTCGCTGTCCGTCACCTTGGTAAAGGAAAGTGGTTCAAGATAGTATCCGTTGTTTGCGATCGCTGCGTAAGCTGCGCACATCTGAATCGGCGTGATGCCGGTCGTACCGAGCGCAAGACCCGGTCCGTCCTGATTGACCTGCGAAGCCGGAATGCCGAGGCGCTCAAGATACTGCGTTGCACGCGTCGTCCCGACGTTCGGCGAGAACAGCATTCTGCCTGCAACAACATTCAGAGACTGCGCAAGGCCTGTTCGCACCGTAACCGGTCCGTAAGTCTTGCTCGAAGTCAGTCCACCGTTCGGATAGCCGTTTTCGCCGCCCCAGCCGGGTATCGCCCCTTTAACGTTGGCAACGATCGTAGCAGGCGAAAGCCCGTTGTCCAGCGCAGGTCCGTATATGGACAAAGGTTTGATCGCGGAACCGACTTCCGTGTAGCTGTCGAATGCGCGATTGATGCCCTTGCGGATGCTCGGTTCGGTTCTGCCGCCGATGATTGCGCGAAGCGCACCGGTATGCTGATCGATCACGACTGCGGCAGCCTGCGGCTCGATCGTTTCGATTGTGATGCTGTCCGAGATCGTTTCGGTGATCACGCTGTTGCTCATATCGGCAAGCTTTGGATAGTTTTCCCAGCTTGCGAGGCTTGTCTGAACCGTATTCTGGATGTACGGGTCAACCGTGGTATAGATGCGATATCCGCCGGTACGCAGTTTATTTTCGTATGCGATGCGGTTTGCACTCGTGTCTGCGACGCCGTCCGCCTTCATCCAATGCGTAATGACATCATCCATGCAGTACTCGACAAAGTACGCCATGTCATACATCTTGGAGTTTTCGGAGACCTACATCCGTTTCAGAACGGTTTCCGTTCGTGCAACGGTATAACGCTCATACGCATCTTCGGCCCGATCATACTTTTCCCAATAGTAGTTCAGACGCGGATTATAGCGATACGGATTCTGCGTAAGACCGGCGATCATAGCGCACTCGCGAATGGTCAGCTCGTTCAGTTCTTTTCCGAAAAAGTCCTTTGCCGCCGCTTTCACGCCGTAGTTGGAACCGCCTAGATAGATATCGTTCAGATACGCTTCGAGAATCGCATCCTTCTTCATGACGGTCTCGAGCTCCAACGCAAGAAAAGCTTCCTGAATTTTCCGCTTGTACGTGCGCTCAGAGCCCAGAATCTTGTTTTTGATCAGCTGCTGCGTAATCGTACTTCCGCCCGAAGAATTGCTGTTTCCGAGGATCTCAAGCGCTGCAGAGAACAAACGCTTGAAGTCCACGCCGCTGTGCTTATAGAAACGAACGTCCTCTACCGAGATAAACGCGTTGCGAAGCATTTCCGGAATCTCATCGATCGTCGCCCAATCGCGGTACTCGATCGAAGAAACCGTCATGATCTCTTCGCCGTTCCTGTCGTACAGATAGGAGGTTCGGTCGCTGATCGTCAGCTGCGCGATGTCCAGCGCCGGCGTCGTATCGATATATGCTTTCGCTACGCCGTAAAGCAATCCAAGACCCAAAAAACCGACAACAAACACAGCCAGCACCAGAAGTTTCAACGAATGAAACAGAATATCGAGCGGAAACGCTTTCTGCTCCCGCTTTCTGGTCAGGCGTATGCCTTTTGTCTTCATTGAAATATTCTTTTTCACTGTCTTTACCTGCATGTTATCAGTATAACATATCTTTCGCAATCTGTCGCGTTTTCCGAAAAGAATTCAAAATTTGGTTGCAAAGATATTGAATTACATAGATTATGTCGAATCAAATTGTGGATAAACAAGAAATCCTCGGGCGTAAGTCTATGAAAACAGAAATCCTGCCACATGTGACAGGATTTCATTTGGTGGAGCTTAGGGGAGTCGAACCCCTGATCTCTACACTGCCAGTGTAGCGCGATAGCCAACTTCGCTAAAGCCCCGAACAAATGGTATTATAGTACAGCTTTTCGAAAAAGTAAAGTGTTTTTTCAAAAACTTTTCCGGTAAAAGGAACGAATGAAGTTGCACGGCTGACACCGAAGAATTCGTTCCTGTAACTCCAGGCTGCTATATACCACTGTGTCACTCATTAAAAACCGCTTCCACCGTCAGCGATTTTCCATCGGAAGAAAACGCTCGGATCTTTCCCTTATGCGACTCAACGACAGCTTTTGCTACCGACAAGCCAAGTCCGAAGCCGCCGGTTTCGGAGTTGCGGGAAGAATCGGTTCGATAGAAGCGATCGAACAGCCGATCTGCGTTTCCTTTTTGGATCTGTTCCGTCGTGTTCGCAACGGATAGCCTGATCTGCTTTCCGTTTTTTTGCAGCGAAAGCGAAATCGAGCCGTTCGAATCGGAGTATTTCAGCGCGTTGTCCAAGAGAATGGAGACCAGTTTCCGGATCGCTTTTTCATCTCCGTTCAGAGACAAAAGCGGCTGAACCTTCAACGAAAAGTCCTTCCCCTGTGTTTTTGCAACCGCAAAAAACGACTGTGCAGTCTCCTGCACGATTTCCGACAGCGGAATCGGAAGCATTTGCGGCTGCTCCTGTTCCTCCATCCTGGACAAATAGATCAGATCATTGGTTAAAGCGGCAAGCCTGTCGGTCTGCAAGCGAATATCGTCGAGCCATTCGTTGTCCGGCAAGTCTTCGTCCAGAACATCGGCATCGGCTCGGATGATTGTGAGCGGTGTTTTCAGCTCATGTCCGGCATCCGTGATGAACCGCTTCTGCTTCTCATAACTCTGTGCGATCGGCTGCACCACGCGACCCGAAACCAGTACGGTCAGCAGAAAGACCGCCGAAAAACCGGCAAGGGAAATCACGCAGGAGACCAGAACGAAGTTCCAGAAGGTCGATAGCTCTCGCTCGCAATTCAAAAAGATCCATTGCGTTCCAAATGATGTTTCTTTCTTTCCGTATCGGTAGGAATCCATGAAGCCTCTGTCGCGGTTTCGTTCCGCGACATCCTGCGCCATTTGAACGGCCGTTTCCTCATCGATTGCCGCGATATTTTTCAGATTTGTTTCCACGGTTTCCCCTGTCTCCGCGCGCAGGGTCACCGTAAAGAAGCGGGATTGGAAAGGCAGTTCCGCGGAAAAGTTCCGGCGGGAACGGTTTCGATCTTCCGGACGGTGCTTATCCTCGGGCGGATTCCATGAATCCGGAAAGCCTCCTCCATTCTCTTCGAGAAGCTCCAGTGTGCTGTCCGCCTCACTGACAAGGTTTCGATAGTTCAGAACGTTGATGAGCGCAATCAAAACGATCAGAACGGCAAGCAGCGACAGCATCGCAGCTGCGACAAATTTTTTCTGCAGTTTCCGGATCATGATTCTACCTCCAGATAATAGCCGATCCCGCGCTGCGCTTTGATCTGTACATTCGCACCGACCGAGCTGAGTTTCTTGCGAAGATAGGAAATATAGACCCAAACGACATTCAGCTCTGTCTCACTTTCATAGCCCCAGATCCGATCCATAAACGATTCTGTCGAGATCAGCTTGTGCGGATTCCGCATCAGCATTTCGAGCATCTGAAACTCCTTGTTCGCAAGTTTGAACCGACCTTTCGGTCCGATCAGTTCAAAGCCCGAGCAATTCAGCGTCAGATTGCCGGCATGCAGGTTCGAATCCGTCTGTACAGAAGTCGTCCGGGTCATCGCGCGGATCCTGGCAAGCAGTTCTTTGGTTGCAAACGGCTTGGTAAGATAGTCATTTGCGCCGCTGTCGAGACCGAGCACTTTGTCGTCGATCTCCGATTTTGCGGTCAGCATCAGAACCGGCGTCTTGTTTCCGGCAGCGCGCATGCGCTTCAGCACGCTGATTCCATCCAGTTTCGGCATCATGACATCCAGAATGACTCCGTCATAGTTTTCCGTTTCGAGATAATCCAGCGCTTCCTGCCCGTCATAAACGGCATCGACCGAATAATTGTTTTTGACAAGAATTGCGGTAACCGCTTTGGATAACGATTTCTCATCTTCCGCAAACAAGAGTCTCATAGCATCAAGCCTTTCGATGTTTTCAAAAGCATATCATATATTCCGGAAAAAATCACGCATTATTTTTCGTTTTAAGTTCTTTTAGAGTTCGGACGGTATGCTGTATCCAAGATGGAATCGTAGGAGGTGATATAAGATGTTTTGGAAAAAGCATCTGTTCAGCATTGTTTTTATAATGCTTTTGACCGGATTTACCGGATATCTGCTTTTAGACACTTTCGTGATTGTACGAAAATATGCGGTCTTCGAAGAACCTGCAGTTTCGATTGTTTCATCGAATGAAGCGTTTTCGTCCGAACAGGAAGAAGTTTCCGACGCGGTTCAGCTCGTTTCGCAGCCGACCGTTCAGAAACCGGACGAAAACCGTTCCGAACCGATCTCGACCGATACGACGTATCAGGATGACAACATCCGCGTCGCACTGCAAGAGTATCGCGTAAACGATACGACCGTCTATGTTGCGGACGTAACGCTGTCTTCTGCGGAGTACCTGCAAACCGCGTTTGCACAGAACACTTATGGAAGAAACGTGACCGATAAGACTTCCGCGATCGCGGATTCGGTCAACGCAGTTCTTGCGATCAACGGCGATTACTACGGCGCGCAGCAAAGCGGTTATGTAATTCGGAACGGCGTCCTCTACCGTTCCTCCGCAAGCCGGAACGCCGAGGATCTTGTCATCTATC
>CADAQS010000154.1 GCA_902790115.1 uncultured Eubacteriales bacterium
TAGCGGCAGCTGCGACATAGACAAGCGAGGTCTGGTGCGCCTGTGCTGCGTTCTCGCAGACGACCCCGAAGCACCTGCCTGTTTTTGCGAAGCCGGTCATGCAATAGCTATGAACGGCATAGGCAAAGCCAAGTCCGAGCACAAGTCTGAACACCGTTTCGATGATCTCCGAAACGGCGGTGGGATACATATTGTGAAGCCCCTCGTAATAGCCTCTCCAGACGGAAATGACAGTACAGAAAAACAAAGACGGGGCTATGCACATCACGGTCACTCCCGAGCCTGCACTGCCCGAGAGCGCCTTTGACAGCGGCACGGCAGCTATTGCAACGAGCACCGACGCCGCAAGCCGGACGTGCTGCCAGTGACCGTATTCGCCGTTGAGATCCTGTGAGAACACGACCTCGGGACGGTACTGCCGGATCAGCCCAACCAAAAACTTGACGATGTCCTTCTGGAGGAACGTCTTTTCAAACCGCTTGCGGAAGCTGTCGGGAATGTCGGGAAAGTCGCCGAGAATCGGTTCGGTGCGAAGACCCATGATCCACGCGCCGTTCTGCGCCTCGTCCTTGCGGATGCGCTCGCGCGTCGCTGCGTAGAAAATCGAGCCCGTGCGTCCCTGCTGCGCACCGTAGATCGGCGTGATTGCGCCGAGAAACAGCACGTCGTCATCCGGGTGCATCGCGATCATCAGATAGTCGAGCTTTTCGGGCGTCGGTTCCCAAGGATGGTAATTCGGCACCGCGCCATCGCCGAAGGCGTAGAACGAGCACAGCGCAATTTCCTCGAGCGGAACGATCGTGACGCGCCGCGTCTGCTCACCGACGGGAATGCTGTTGTTGTAGAGCAGTTCGCCTTCGGTTTCGGAAAGCAGATTGCCGTCCGCATCGTATTGCCGGACAAGATAGGGCTTCGGCTCATAGTAGAACGCGAGGTAGACCGCGCGGACCGGCACATCGTCGGCCCACGAAAGGCTCACGGTCACGCCTTCAGCAAACCGCTGCGCCGATTCATAGTTGTCGTCGCGCATCCGCTCGATGAACGCAGTCGATCTGAGGTCGGAGGTCATCGTGCAGCGCTTGGTCAGGTTTTCGGCCTCGGCTTCGTCGGCAGACGCCGCAAAGAAAACGCTGTTTGCAAACAGCAGCAGCGCGATCAGCCCGAACAGCAAAAGCGATCGGAACGGATTCGGTCTCATAAGGTTCCTCCTTTCAACGGCGACGGTTCCGAATCGGACACCGCGCCGATGCCGCGCAGCAGGCGGTCGAGCGCGCGCTTTTGTCCGACGCCGTCGGCTGCGGCCTGCAGGGCGGCGGGGTAGGCGGTTTCGGGAATAAAGAACGTATCGTCCCAGAAGCGCGCGTGGCGGCGGTTGCGCCCGGCGTTTTCAAAGACGGCGCTCATGTCGAAAAACGTGCGGTAGCGCAGCGTGCGCATCGGCAGAATCAAAAGCGTCAGGTGCGGCGCCTCCATCTCATAGGTCAGGTAGGCGTCGGAGATGCCGTCGCCGTCGGTGTCGAGCCGGTCGACGATCATCAGATAGTGTCCGTCCTTTTGCGACAGGTCGCCCGGCTGTGCGCGATCGTAGGCGATCACGTTGTCGCCTTTTTTCTCCCGTTCGCCGCATTGCCCGATGACCCAGCTCGTCTGCGGATTCGACAGGTTGATGCCGGCCTGCTTGTACGCCCAGACGATCGCGCCGACGCACTGCATGCCCGTATACAGATAGGTACCGTTGCCGTCCTTGGTCGGTTTTTTGAGCTTGCTGCCCCACTCGGGGTTCAGCCCCCAATCGTTCTCGCCCTGATACGAGCCATGCCCTTGATACGGCGCGGAAACGCCGAGCTCGGCAAGGTGCGACACCGTGGATACGGCCGCCGTCACGACACCTTCGCGCGTGCAGAGACCGGCAAACGCCGCGTCCGCATAGACCGCGCTGCTGATCGCTTCGGTGGAGGTGTCATGTTCGGAGGCTGCGCGTTCGAGCGAAGTCCGGAGCGACTGCAGCCCTTCGGAACGGATGATATAGCGGTAGCCGGAGGCGACGGTGACCGGGTACGGATCGCTCACATTTCCGTCCGCATCGCGCACAAAAATGTTGTACGTGCCGTCGTACTTGAACGTGCGGAACACCTGTCCGCTGACCGGAAGCCAGTCGGCTGAGTCATGGTTCGGCTCTTGCTCCGAAGAGGTGAAGCAATAGGATTCGGCGTAATCGCGATTGAGTTCGACCGTAACAACGCCGCCGTCCGAAAAGGCATAACGGATCGCGAGCGCTTCGCCGTCCTCTGTCGGTGCGGGCGAAACCGGCTCGCAGCGGTACGGATCGGGGCAGGCATTGGTGAAAACAAGCGGCTCCTGTCCGGGCTGCAGAAGCGTCAGCGTCGCACCGTCGGTACCCGCCGAAACGGCATAGCTGCGTTCGCCCTGCGTCAAAGTCAGGCGCCCGTCCGCTTGGGTATAGCTTCCGCTCGCGTCTTTTCCCGCGCCGTTCAGCGTAAAGCTGCCGTCGGCGTTCAGCATGAGCCGAAAGTCCTTCAAAAACCATTCGGCAACAAACGGATCGGGCAGAGGCGTTGCGGTCGGCGCGGGCGTATCGGTCGGCGCGGGCGTATCGGTCGGCGCGGCGGTCGGCACGCCGGCAGGGTGCGCGGTGGGAACGGCGCTCGGCGCGGGGCTGATCGACAGTGTCGGTGCTGGGGTCGGGGCGGCAGGAATTTCCGAAACAGCTGGTTTTTGGCACGCCAAGGACAGCGGCACAAAGGCTGCTGTCAGAAGGACGGATAAAACTTTTCGGAATCCGTGCATGCTTGCCTCCGGTTATTTGTAGCGCGGACTGTGCTCGAAGAACGAACGCATCCAGAAATACCGCTCATGCTCGCGCCAGCCGTCCGCGGTCTCGTCCCATACCGTGCGGTTGCAGCGGCAGTTTGTGAGCACGGCGGCGAGCGCGTCGTGATCGGCCTTGGTATAGAGGTTGTTCGAGTACCAGAGCCGCTCGAGCGAGGTCAATGTGTACAGCGGCGTAAGGTCGCTGATCTTGTTCGTGCAAAGGTTCAGATCCTTGAGGTTTTTCAGCCCGGATAGCGGACTCAGGTCGCTGATGCGGTTCATGAACAGCTCGACATAGATCAGATCCGGCATCGAGGCGAGCGCCGAGATGTCAGTCAGCCGGTTGTCGGCAAGGATCAGGACCTGAAGCTTGGTCAAACTCGCAAGGCACGAGATGTCATCGATCTGCTGATGGCCAAGATCCAGCGCGACAAGATCGGTGCAGTACTGCAGCGGCTGCACGGTCGCGGTCGTTAAGCGGTACTTCATCTGATCCTCGGTCTTGCTGCTGCGCGTCGTGTAAGCGGTCGCGTCGGTGCGGAGCTTGCCCCAGAAGCCGAGGTCGACCTCCCAGATGAATTTTGTGTCCGGAAACGCCTTGACGAGACCGCCCATCGTCTCGTCGTCGAGTCCGCAGTCGACCATATCGACCTTCTTGAGGTTCGGCAGCAGCGGCAGGATCGCTTTGAGCCCGTCGAGGTCGGTGATCTTCGTGCCGTGCAGGTCGAGCTCCTCGGCAGTGTTGTCAAGCTGCTTGCCAAGGTAGGAAAACGAATAGGTGAACGTGATGCCGTTATCGAGCGCGAGAAACTTGTTCAGATCCTCAGCCGTTCGGCTCCATGTGCCGAGGGAAACGGTCCTGAGGTTCGGCAGCAGCGGCAGCGCGTCGGAAAGCGACGACGCAGTCGCATCCGGAACGCCGGACAGGTCGAGCGAGGCAATATCCGGCGCGACGGTTCTGCCGCACACCGAAACGTTATACTGTACGGTAAA
>CADAQS010000155.1 GCA_902790115.1 uncultured Eubacteriales bacterium
AAAAAGACGGAGCGAAACCGCTCCGTCTTTTATGTCGTTTCGTTATCGCTCGATGCCGTGGATCTTTTGAATCCAAGTGCGGCAGGCTTCCCGATCCGGCGTTCGGATCGCGCGACCGAACGTGATCCAGTCCGCGCCGGCTTTGACCGATGCTTCGAGCGTGTCGAATTCATCGTTGGTGATGCAGAACTTCACCGGATTGCGGCACGCCATAAAGCTCTCCGCATTGTTGCAGCGAACCGGTTCGTGCGTGTTCTTGTCGAGCACATTGTAATAGTGGTGCGAGAAGAAATATTCCGCGCCCATGTCCGCATACAGATCGGTGTAGTAGGTATAATCCTGCGGATGGACCGACAGGCAGAAGATCGGCTTGACATGCATATCCTTTGCCATGTCCATCGTCATCCGGATCAGCTCGGTCTGATAGCCCGCCTCGAAAACGGCATAGTCCGCGCCCTGCTTCTCCGCATGCTGCATGCAAAGGAACGGAACGAGGAACTTATAGTCCGCAACCAGAACGGCGTCCTTGCCCAACGCCTTTCGCATCATGCCGATCGCGTCGTGCCCGTAGCGATAGATCAGAGGCGTTCCGACCTCGATCCATTCCGCACCCTCGTCGATCGCCATCTTCGCAATCTGCACGCCGAGATCGATATCGTCGACATCGACCGCCGCCTGTACCCAGGCTCTCTGCTTTTTCATAGGATCAATCAAACAGGATCAGCGCGATCAGTTCAAGCGGTTCGTCGCCGATGCAGGTCACGCCGTGGCCGGTGCCGGACGGGGTGAACGTGACATCGCCGGCTTCGATCGTTGTGATCGTTCCGTTGTCGTTGTACTCGCCCTTGCCGCTGTATACATAGTAGATCTCGGTATCGCCGTGATGCTCATGATAGCCGATGCCGTTGCCCGGCAGCACGGTTGTATGCGCAAAAACGCGTCCCTTGCCGTTCAGCTCGGCGTTGTCGTTGATCAGATTCCGGACCGTGATGAATCCCGGTGCACCGAACTTGCGCTCCGGACGTTCTACAACCTTTTCATTGCTTCTGCGAATCATATTTGACCTCCCTGATTTGCAATCGATTTCTTTACGATCATTATACATACGCTGTGATCGTATGTCAAGGTTTTTACAAGATATATCACGTTGTACCTGTTGCAGGAACAAGTTGCTTTTTTTATTTGACAAACGCAATTCAATCGATTACAATAAAGAAAGCAACTAAAGGAGTTTTTTCCATGCAGGTTACAATTTACGATATTGCCAAGATGGCAAACGTTTCCGCAAGTACCGTTTCCCGCGTTGTCAACGGGAAGCCGAACGTCGGCGCAAAGACGCGAGCCAAGATCATGAAGCTGCTTGCCGAATACAACTATATCCCGAACGAAGCCGCGCGCGGACTCGTTATGCAGTCCTCGCACATGATCGGTATTTTAATCACCGATATCCGCACAACGCAGCATACGGACGGCATTTTCTACATCGAGCAGGAGCTTTCGGCGCACGGCTATTCCTGTCTGATCCACAACACCGGACGGGACGAAGCAAACTGGGTCAAAAACATTCAGTCGCTGAGTCAGCGCAAGATCGAAGCGCTTGTTTTGATGGGTTCGATCTATCAGTCCGACGTGGTCAAGGAAGCGCTGCAGTTGTATCTGCCCTCCATTCCGGTCATCATCTGCAACGGCTATCTCAACGCGCCGAACGTCTACGGTCTTGTCGGCGACGAGCTGAACGGCGTGACGGACTGCGTCAAGCTGCTGTACAGCAAGGGCAAAAAGTGCCCAGCCTTTTTGATGAACCAGTCCACGCCGAGCAATGAGCAAAAAAAACTTGGATTTGAGACCGGTATCTCCCGCTACTATCCGGAAGTTCCGCTGATCGAATATGAATCCGGCAACTCTTTCTCGGACATCAACGCCACAACCGTTGCGATGCTCGAACAGCATCCCGAGGTCGACGGCATCATCTATTCCGAAGATGTACTCGCGATGATCGGTCTTCGTACGCTCGCCGACATGGGCAAGCGCGTCCCCGAAGACGTCGCCGTCATCGGCATCAACAACTCGGACTATGCGCGTATCAGCATTCCCTCTTTGACCTCGCTCGACAACATGCTCTATGACATCAGCATGACCGCGGCACGCAACATCCTTGCGCTTCTGTCCGGTCAGCGGGTCAGCAAAAAGATGCTGATCTGCACGGAGATTGTCGAACGGCAGTCGACCTGACCGTCCAAAAACACAAACGGCATGCGTCAAACGCATGCCGCTTTTCTTACTCTTTTACGGATTCTCCGGAGAGAGACCGCCTTCGACCGAGACCGTGAAGTCCATCATCTGCACGTCCACCTCGGTCAGAATATCGGCGTACACGCGGTTCTCGCCGGGCAGGAGCCGCAGTTTGCCGTCCGCGGTATAGAGATCGCCGTAGCCGTAGACGACGCCGTTCGCATCGTGAAACGTCAGCCGGATGCCGCCCGTCAGCGTCTGCGGAAAGCTGTTGACCGCGGTCGCATCCAGAAAGGTTCCCTCGCCGTATTCGTAGATCCGGACGTTGTTCAGTGTGACGTAATACTCCAGATAATGCGTCTGTTCGTCGAGGATCAGAACGCCGTTTGCGTCGGCATGAAACGGCTCGCCGGTGATCGTCGGAAGATCGAGCGTATCGGGGCCGGGCGTTTCCGTCGGAGCGGCAGTCGCCGCATCCGCCGTTTCCTCGGGGCGGTACACCAAATGCGCCTCCTGCACCGTGCAGGCGGTCAGCATCAGGCATGCAATTGTCAGCAGAATGATCCGTTTCATAAGACCGGCGCACTCTTGCGGTGCGCAAGGATCGACTTCTTCCGATCATACAGCGGATCCGACAGGTCGACCAGATAGATATGCGGGTTCAGAATGCGCTTGTCCGGATGCACGGAATCTTCCGTTTGGGCATCTTCCGCCGGGGTCTGTTCCGCCGCCGGCTCTTCCGGGTCGGTCAAAAGCCGCTTTTGCCGCAGTCCGATCCGGATTCCCCGGAACCGCTTTGCAAGCAGCAGCCACAGGAAAATGCCGAGCACCAGCAGCGCCGCCATCAGATCGTTGAACGTCACATCTGAGAACACGATCTGCCGGTATGCCGGATCGCGCGCGCACTCCAGGAAGAACGCGCAAACGCCGTACAGCAGCATGGAAAGCGCCGCGGCGTCACCGTGTTGCAGCTCCCGTCGCAGAAGGAACAGCAGCGCAAACAACCCGAGTCCGACGCAGATCAGAAACTCCCAGAAGAACACCGCGTAGGCGACCGAAACGCCGTCGGTAAAGTACCGCCGTGTAAACGTCGCCAGCGGAAAGAATTTCAGCGCCGTCTTCTGCACCGGATAGCCGATTCCGTCACACAGGAAGAAATCCTGCCAGCGGCCGATTGCGATTGCAAACAGCGCACCGGGCGCCGCCAGATCCATCGTCTGTCCGAAATCGAACTTGCGGATGCGGCAGTAGCAGTAGATCCCGCAGGTGCAGAACAGGATCGCGCCGAACAGATTCAGGCCGGTATCGGCAAGCGAAAAGAACGACGCCCATTCGATCTTGCCGGACAGCGCCGCAAAAACGCGCGCGCCGATCATGCCGACCGGAATGCAGAGAATGCAAAGATCGAGAGCAAGATCGCGGTACAGCTTCCGCTGCCGGACGAGCGCCGACATCGTGATCACCGCGGCAAGCACCGCGAGCACCAGAAACACCGCATTCCATGGGAGCGAAAACGTCCCGAAGTCGATTGCCGTGCTGAATTGTTCCATGCTGGAGTCCTCTTTCC
>CADAQS010000156.1 GCA_902790115.1 uncultured Eubacteriales bacterium
CGTATTATTCGCTTGAACGTCAGAAACAATACGGCGTTGTCGGGATCCGGATGGAGCTCTTGTAATTTTTCTCCGGACTTTGTATAATATGTTTTATTCCGAATCATCGATGCGTTTTTGCATCAAGGGGAAAGGAGAAAATCTATGCAGCAAAAAGGAAAATATGCGATTGCAGGCATACTGACGCTGCTTTCCGTATTGTTCTTGGTTTTCGTGAAAACCGTGGATGTTGCGGCAATCGGACCTTTGGAAACATCGGTCGGATTTTCGCATCTGAACGGAGCGGTTGCGGATCACATCGGGCTGAATATGACCTGGTACAAGATCACGCAGTTTCTCGGTTATTTTGCTATTCTGGTCGCAGGGTTGTTTGCGGTTCTCGGCCTTTTGCAGCTGATTCGCCGCAGGAATCTTTTCAAAGTAGATACGCAGATCCTTGCCGCAGGGGTTCTTTATGCGGCTGTGATCCTGCTGTATGTGCTGTTTGAAAAAGCTGTTGTGAACTACCGGCCGGTACTGATGCCGAATGAAACTGATCCGGAAGCATCGTTCCCGTCTTCCCATACGATGCTGACGATCGTTGTGATGGGCAGCGCGATGATTCTTCTGAAAAAGTATATCCGCAATGCTCCCGCGCTGCTTGCCGTTCGGATCGTATGCGCGCTGATCCTTTTGGTGACTGTTATCGGCAGACTCCTCTCCGGTGTGCATTGGCTGACCGATATTATCGGCGGCATTGTAATCAGCGCAGCGTTGCTTGCGTGGTTTGAACTGGCACTCGATCGTTTTGGCAAAGCAAAGCGGCAAAAAAGAAGCAAATGAACGCATCCGATCGACACGAAAATCATAATTCTGCAGATAAGGGATTCCGAAAGTATCTGCATTCCATTTTGATTTTTCTCGTATTTGAAACAATCGCAGTGGTGCTCTGGCTGGCAAAAGGGAATCTGTTCTATTTGTTCAACTTCACCTACATCGGTGCATCCCTTGCGCTCGGGCTTTTCCTGTTCACACGAAAAGTTCCGCATGCAAGACGGATCGTGCAGCTTTTGGTCGGTCTGTATATGCTTGTATATCTCGGTATTATCTGTCGGGAGAACATGCAAATCGAAGGGTTTTGGTATTATCTGTTCCTGGGGACTTTTGAAGCCGCGACGATCCACTATGCAGTTGCCAAGATTTTCGGGCCGCTTCTGTTCGGAAGAGGCTGGTGCGGATATGCCTGCTGGACGGCGATGGTTCTGGATTTTCTGCCTTATCGGATCCCGAAAGCACCTCGAAAAAAGCTTGGATTTTTGCGGTATGTTACCTTTTCCGGTTCACTTGCGTTGGTGATCGGATTATTTCTTACCGTTCGGAACGGATTAGAAAAGATCATGTTCCTGCTGTTTCTGATCGGAAACATTCTGTACTATGCAATAGGCATATTACTTGCTTTTCTGTTCAAAGACAACCGCGCTTTCTGCAAGTATTTGTGTCCGATCACGGTATTCTTAAAACCGATGAGCTATTTTTCGCTCGCACGGATTCAGGTAGATACGGATCGATGCATTAACTGCCATCGCTGCGAAAGAGTCTGCCCGATGGATGTAAAAATTCTCGATCCGTCCCGCAAACGCGAAAACGGTACGGAATGCATTCTATGTATGGAGTGCAAGAACGCTTGCCCGAAGCAGGCAATTCGATGACAGCATAAGGAGAGAAGGATGGATTTTTATTGCTATCCGAAATGCAGCACTTGTCAGAAGGCAAAGAAGTGGCTGGATGATAATCGTATTGCATATCGTGAGATCAACATCAAAACGGATCATCCGGATGCGGAAACGATCCGTGAACTGGTTCGAAAAAGCGGATTGCCCTTAAAACGGCTTTTCAATACCAGCGGAATGCTGTATCGCAGCATGCAGCTTTCCGAACGGCTTCCGAAAACAACCGAGGAGGAGCAGATCACGCTGCTTTCATCGGACGGCATGCTGGTTAAACGTCCGATCCTTGCCGGAGATTCCTTTGCGCTTGTCGGTTTTCGTCAACAGGACTGGGAAAAGAGACTGATTAACAGCTAAAGGAGAGAATTATGAAATCCGAAAACCAAAGCAACGATATGATCGATTCGGCAGAGAACAGGAATCGCGTTATTATCCGGACAAGCGTCATCGGTATCCTTGCCAATATCATGCTTGTGATCTTCAAAGCTGCAGTCGGGCTGCTATCCCATTCAATCGCGATCATTCTGGACGCAGTCAATAACCTGTCCGATGCGCTGTCCTCGGTCATTACGATCGTCGGTGCGAAGCTTGCCAACAAGCTTCCGGATAAAAAGCATCCGCTTGGCTACGGGCGGATCGAATATTTGAGCGCAATGATTGTATCCGCAATCGTTCTGTATGCCGGCATTACCTCGCTGGTGGAATCCGTCAAAAAGATCATCCATCCCGAAGAGGCGGATTACGGCTGGGTCACGCTGGTGATCCTTGCAGCGGCGATCGTCGTCAAGCTCGTGCTTGGACGGTATGTCAAAGCGCAAGGGAAGAAGGTCAATTCCGGTTCTTTGATTGCTTCGGGTTCCGATGCGTTGTTTGATGCGATCCTGTCGGCGTCCGTGCTGGCATGCGCGATTCTTTACCTTACAACCGGACTTGCGTTGGAGGCTTACGTCGGCGTTGTGATCTCTGCTATGATCATTAAATCCGGCATTGAAATGATGGTCGATACGCTGAACGACATCCTCGGCCAGCGCAGCGACCCGGAGCTGAGCCGCCGGATCAAGCAGCTGGTCTGCGAGGAGGAGGGCGTCCGCGGCGCGTATGATCTGAATCTTCTCGGCATGAATGTGACAGTGCCATATAAATCCGCGGTTATTCCTTTTCTTCGGGACATTGATCCTTCGGCGGAGAAGATCGGGGCAGTGAACACACTCGTTCGTGTGGACGGAGGATACAAGGGATATAACACGGACTGCTCCGGGATCGGGAGCGCTTTAAATGCGAACGGCGTTTGCTTCCCTGCGGATCAGACATACGGCCGGAACGGCCTGATCCGGACGGACACTGTTGTCATGATCGGCGCCGGCGGCGCCGCGAAGGCAGCCTGCTATATGTGCGGCGAAAAGGGCGTCCGGAAGCTGATCATCTTAAACCGCTCCGTGGAACATGCCGCGCGTCTCGCAGAAACCGTACAGAAGGATTTTCCTTCTATGGCGGTGTCGTCGATGCCGCTTTCAAAGGCTCCGGAAATCAGAGAAAACGGTTTTCTTGCGATCCAGTGCACGAAGGCCGGCCTTACGCCGAAAGTGAATGAAACACCTGTTGCTGACCGCGCTTTCTTTCAGAAAGCGGCTGCGGTCTATGATGTTATTTACAATCCGGAAGAGACGCTGTTTCTGCGGCTTGCAAGACAGGAAGGCACTCCCGGCTGGTGCGGGCTGGATATGCTGCTGCAGCAGGGCATCAGCGCGTTTAAGCTCTGGACAGGCATAAAGCCGGGGGAGGAGCAGGTGGAGAAGGTCAGGGAACATTTATGGACAACATTGTACTGATCGGATTTATGGGCAGCGGAAAAACAGGCGTCGGCAGAGAACTTGCAAGGCTTCTTTCCATTCCGTTTTACGATATGGATGAAATGCTGGAACAGGAGGCGGGGATGCCGGTTTCCGAAATCTTCCGGCTGGAAGGGGAAGAGGGATTCAGAAAACGCGAGAGCAGCCTTCTGACACGTCTTGTCCGGGACAAGTCCGGGAATGCTTCC
>CADAQS010000157.1 GCA_902790115.1 uncultured Eubacteriales bacterium
GCCGTCCGGACCTGCCAGCGTGACGACCTTTGCGCCGAGCTGGCTCGCCTTCATCGCAACGCCCCATGCAACGTTGCCGAAGCCGGAGATCGCGATCGTCTTGCCCTCGATCGTGTCATGCTCATGCTTGAGCACCTCGACGAGGTAATACACCGCACCCCAGCCGGTCGCTTCCGGAAGGACGAGCGATCCGCCGTAGCTGCGGCCCTTGCCGGTCAGAACGCCGTTCTCGAAGCCGTTGCGGATGCGCTTGTACTGACCGAACAGATAGCCGATCTCACGGCCGCCGACGCCGATGTCGCCTGCCGGTACGTCGATGTTGATGCCGATGTGACGATAGAGCTCGGTCATGAACGACTGGCAGAACCGCATGATCTCCGCATCGCTCTTGCCGTTCGGATCGAAGTCCGAACCGCCTTTTGCGCCGCCCATCGGGAGCGTCGTCAGGCTGTTCTTAAACGTCTGCTCAAAGCCGAGGAATTTCATAACGGAGAGATTGACATGGGACGCGAACCGGAGACCGCCCTTGTACGGTCCGATCGCGCTGTTGAACTGCACGCGGAAGCCGCGATTCACACGAACCTTGCCCGCATCGTCCACCCACGGAACACGGAACTCGATCACGCGCTCCGGCTCGACGAGGCGCTCCAGCAAACCGGCTTTTTCATACTCGGGATGCTGATTCACAACGACTTCCAAAGAACTCAACACTTCCTCAACGGTCTGTAAAAACTCCGGCTCGTTCGCATCGCGCCGTTTGACATCCGCCAAAACACGTTCGATATAGCTGTTCATAAGTCCTCCGTAAAATGAAATGATATTGGGGTTTCCAACACCCTTATCATATCACCGAACAGAGGAATGTCAACCGGAAATAGTCCGGTTTCCTAAAATATATTTTACACAAATAAAACATTTTTAGCTATCCGCGCATCAGCAAAACCGGAACCCCCTCGGGAATCGGTTCCGCCAGCTTCGGATTCCATTGGCGAACCGTTTCCTGCGGGATGCCGAACCGTTTTCCGATCGAAAACACGGTGTCGCATTCATCGGTGAAGTAGATCAGAATCCCTTCATGCGGGTCGCGCGGCGCGCCCGGACGCAGGTCCGTCGTCAGCTCAACCGTCTGTTCGCGGTACCACTCTCCGCCGCACCGCAGCTCGACCGTGCAGGTCAGCGTCCGTCCGCTGCCCGCCGCTTCCGCGGAGCGTACCGCGATCTCCGGCAGCAGCAGCGTTCCGACCGGATCGAGCGCGATCGAGAACGGCACGTCGGTCCGGAATCCGTACAGCCGCCCGTCGTCCGCGCGGTACACGATGTTGAGCAGCAGCAACCCGTCCAGCGACGCGCCGGTCGGCTCGACCCGCGTTTCGGTAATCGCCGGAACCGCGCACGTGTACATCACGCGCGTCACGTCCTTCATGTGCCCCGGGACGGCGACCGGCTCGCGCAAAACGGTTGTGCGCATGTGCTCCCCGAGGTACGTCAGGCACGGAACCGTCTTTGTCTGGCACGAAAAGCTGCCTTCGCTGTCGTATGCGTCCGACAGAACCGCCGCTTCCGACGTCGCCGTTCCGTACAGCCCGACCGAAAGCGCCGCCTCCAGCTGCAGTTCGCCGTCGGCGTCATAGTCCGCGTTCAGTTGCTGCAGCTCCACCGTCGCAGTCGGCGCGGGATTCGCCTCCGCCGTGATCGTGTCGGTAAACGGAACCGCATAGACCTGCCGGGTCACGCTGCCCTCCGCATCGGCAAACAGCGCCGTCACGGTCAACGTGCCTTCGAGCAGGATCCCGTCCGCGCCGTTGACCAGCCGCCCGACCTCGGCATATCCCGATGCGCGCAGCAGCGTCATATCGACCGGCGCGTCCACGGTCTCCCGGACCCGCAGCGAATGCGCGCCGAGCAGCGTCCGCCGGTCGAGACAAATCTGTCCGCCCTGCGTCTCCAAACCCTTTGCGTCGTCAATTCCGGCGATGCACTCCTGCCGCTCCGTGGAAAACACGGCTGTGCGCAGCAGCAGCGTCGTCTGCATCCGAAGTCCTCCGTCCTCCACCCGGCACAAGCAGGTCGGCGCATAGGCCGCGGCGCGTGCGCTCATCTGCTCCGCAGCACCGGAAAGCGGAATCGTGTGCGTGAACGTCGCCGAGGCATCAAACGCGGCCGGTCTGCCCTCCTCCGTTTCTACAGTCAGATGCAGCAGCAAAAGTCCTGTTACCTGCACGCCGTCCCGGGTGCAGATCGCTTCGCGTACACTGACCTCCGGCTCGCAGGAAAGCACCTTTTCCGATTGTACGCCGTCCGGCAGCGGGATTGCGCTTTCGAGCTGCGCCTGCGCGACGGCGGTACCGACCAGCGTTTCCACCGATAAGACTGTTTTTTGAATCTCCATACGGATCTTCTCCTTTCCGAAACCTACCGTTCCTTTCACCGCATCGTATGCGCGGCGCGCAGAAAATAGTCGTATTCTTTGCGCGCGCTCTTGCGTTTTCCCCGAAAATCGGATAAAATGAAGCATATCTACGGAGGTGGTCCCCATGACCGAAAAGCTGCGATATACGATCACGCTTCGCCTGTACAGCGAGGAAAAGATCTTCGGTCCCGGCATTGCTGAGCTCTTGGAGCGCGTTGACGAACTGCATTCGCTGCGCAAAGCGACGATGGCGATGGGCATGGCCTATTCGAAAGCGTGGAGCATCGTCAAGACCGCCGAAAAATCGCTTTCGTTCCCGCTGCTGATCTCAACCACTGGCGGCAGGGGCGGCGGCGGCGCCGAGCTGTCCGAACAGGGGCGACGCTTTTTGCACGCCTATCGCTGTTTTGAGCAAACCGTCCACGATTACGCCGACGAGGTTTTTGAGGACATGTTCGGCGAGGAAACCGATTGACCCGTATTCTGCCGCGCAAGCGGTACAAATAAACAGGAGGATCTTATGGCACAGAACAAATATCAGGGCACGCAGACCGAGAAAAATCTCGCAGCGGCATTTGCCGGCGAGTCTCAGGCGCGCAACAAATACACCTACTTTGCTTCCAAGGCAAAAAAAGACGGCTATGAGCAGATTGCAGCGCTGTTCCTGAAAACCGCCGACAACGAAAAGGAGCACGCCAAGCTCTGGTTCAAGGAGCTGAACGGCATTGGCACGACCGCCGAGAATCTCGAAGCAGCCGCCGACGGTGAAAACTACGAGTGGACCGATATGTACGAAGAGTTTGCAAAGACCGCCGAGGCGGAAGGCTTCCCCGAGCTGGCCGCCAAATTCCGCGGCGTCGGCGCGATCGAAAAGCATCATGAAGAGCGCTACCGCAAGCTGCTTGCCAACGTGCAGAACGGCGAAGTGTTCCAAAAGGGCGAGATCAAGATTTGGGAATGCCGCAACTGCGGTCACATCGTGATCGGCACCGCCGCACCCGAAATCTGCCCGGTCTGCAACCATCCGCAGGCATATTTCGAGGTCAACAAGGAAAACTACTGAGTTTTTTCAGTAAAAGAAGCGGGGCGGATAAGCCGTCCCGCTTTTTGGTTTTTGGGTCGGATTTCCCTGCCGCTATCGCTCAACCGGACATACTATCGCAACAGAATCGCACAAAAGTGTTTACAAAGAGGACGAGATTTATTCAAATCGCATTGCTATAATGGGTATCGTGGAATAGAATAACGATGCAAAAAACGGTTTTTTTCGCATGTTTCTGTCCCAACAT
>CADAQS010000158.1 GCA_902790115.1 uncultured Eubacteriales bacterium
AACTTCAGTCCCTCTTCCAGGATCACAAGGCTGTCCCGGCCGATCACGCCCGATCCGGCCAGTCCTTTCAGCACCGGAATCTCCAGCCCTTTTTCATGATAAGCGTCATACAGTTCCTGCAGCGGCTCATACTGCGGCGTAAAACCGCATCCGGTCGCGGTATTGACAATCAGCAGGACCTTGCCATGATACCCGGAAAGGGCAACCGATTCGCCGTTCTGCGCTTTGACTTTGAAATCGTATACGTTCATTATGTTCTCCTTTGATTGACTCAAATTTTGTTTATCTAAATATATTATATTCGGTTTCAAACAGGTGTCAATTCCTATCAAAAAAGCATCACATTTTTGCCACGAAGTATTACTCGCAATAAAAAAGAGCCCGGTTGCGGGCTCCAGGAGATTATTTTATCCGCATCATGCGGGCAAACTTCCCGATGATGATCACGCACACGAGAATTGCAATCAACGCAATACCGATCAGCAGGCTGATCCACCATTGGGAGACCACATGCTGTTCCTCGATCTTTTGCTTCTCCTTCTCTTTTTCCGCATCGGTTTGCTTGACCGGTTCTAAAATGGTCATCCGAACGTTGGAGATTTCGTTGAACTTCTGACCTTCCGCATCCTCGTATGTGATCTCGAAAGATCCGGAGGTTTCGCCGTATTTTTGCGAATTGGATAGCGTTGTGACAAACACGGTGATCGTCTTATCCGCACTGTCCTGCGGCGCGAGATTGCCGAAAAAAGCCGAGGAACATATCAACCCTTCGCATTTCAGCTCGCATCGGACATTGTAAATCGGAGCAAAGCCAGTGTTGTAGACGCACACCGGCTGTCCGAAGCTTTCACCGCTGACGATCGACTCCGGAAGACGGACGTCGTCATATCCGAGCGAAGCCTTTTGCAGCACGGTGACACGTGCCTGCGTATCTTCTTCATAGACGCCTCCGCTCGCCTTATCCTCATACCGTAGATGGAACCCGAACGTATGAGCGCCCTCCGCGGCGGATGGCAGCGCGCGCAGTTCGAAAGGCAACGTGACCGATTCATTCGGCGCAAGCGATAGCACCGCTCGTGTGTCCTGCACGCCTTTTAAGCGAATCGAATCGTCTTCCGGAAGGAATTGCAGGGAAATCTTTTCCGCTGCCCGATTGCCGGTATTTTGGAGCGTTACAGACGCCGTAAAGTTGTCTCCGCCGTTGACGGTATCCGCGGTCAGCTCTGTCGCTGCGATGGATACGCTTGGCTGTGTGATCCCGATCCGGTAGCGGCCTTCCTCGGTGTAGGAGCCGCCGTACTTGTCTTCATAGGTAATCAGCGTATTCAGAAGCACCGTTCCTGCAGGCGCGCCTGGCAGAACGCAGAGGTAGAACGAAGCGTCGATCGTCTCTTTGATCTTCAGAAGATCGATAAACTGCGCATTCAGGTCCGATCGAAGCTGCACGTATTCCGAATCCGGCGAAACGGATATCCGGATATTCTTCGCTTCCCGATTGCCGACATTGATCACGGTCAACTGCACGGAAAGATTCTCGCCGCCCGAGACTTCCGCCGGTGTGATTGCGCAGTGATCGACGAGCAAAACCGGTTTTTTCACGGAGGACTGTCCTCCTCCGCCACCGGAAGACAGTTTTTTTCCGTCCGATATCGTCAGCTGCACCGTAAAGGTCTGCTGCATCTGCTGCCCGTCGGTTGAAACATAATCGATCCGGAACGGAATCGGGTAGGTTCCGTTGTATCGGGTTGCGTTCAATGGCAGATCAAGCCGGATCAGAAACACCTCCATCGTCTTTCCGTCGGTCGTTGTGGCAGACTTGCGTTTCAGATCAAACTGATAATTGCCGTAAACGTAGGGACCGTCTGCGGAAAGCTCCGGCGTAACGCGAATCGTCTGATGAAAGGTACTTCCGAGCAAAGGCAGCACGATCGACCGTCGGGACATATCCTTTTCCGTAGCTCTTTGCCATTCCGTCATAAACATTTGCGGTATCGATCGAAAGCGTTTCTCCGATCTTCGGCTCCGGCGTGGGTTCCGGAGTGGGTGCAGGAGTTTCCGCCGGCACCGGTGAATCACTCGGAGCAGGCGTGGGATACGGATCGCTCCCGGGCGTCACGATGGGATCGGACTCCTTCCCCGATTTTTCGGGATCGAGGGAAGTAACGATCTCCTCTCCCCTTCCTTTCGGCGCATCTTCCTGCGGAGCGTCCCCGTCGGCAAACGCTGCCAACGGAGAAAGCACCAACAATACCGCAAGCATCCAACTGATCCATCGTTTCATTCTGTTCACCTCATTCCTTACAGCATCGTCATAACGCCAGCATCCATCTCGCACACCGTATCGCAAAGCGTTTCAATGTCCATAATGTTGTGGCTCGCGAGCAAAATCGTACGTCCGTCCGTCGCAAGGCTTTTAAACAGTTCCCGCATTTCCGCTACGCCGTGCTTGTCCAGGCCGTTCATCGGCTCATCGAGAATCAGCAGCTGCGGGCGCTCCATGATCGCCTGCGCGACGCCCAAACGCTGCCGCATTCCAAGGGAATACTTGCCGACCGGTTTTCGGGAAAGCGGATCTAATCCAACCTCACGTATGGTTTGAGCTACCTGTCGAAGATCGATCTTGTTCTTCAATGCGGCAAGTATTTCCAGATTCTTTAAACCGGTCAGGTTCGGCAGAAAGCCCGGTGTTTCGATGATCAGCCCAAGATCCTCCGGAAAGTCCGTGTCCTTTCCGATTCTCTTCCCGTTCACGATCACATGCCCTTCCGTCGGCTGCAGAAAGCCGCAGATACATTTGAACATCACGGTTTTTCCCGAGCCGTTGTTCCCTACGATGCCGTGGATCTTCCCGGCTTCAAAATTACGGTTGATCCCTTTCAGCACCGTATCCTGCCCGAACGTCTTGACAAGATCATGGATTTCGATTGCGTTTGTCATTGTCTTTTTATCCTTAATACCCTGCCGTCCTGTCGATGCGGCTGCCGTCGATCGCGTTGATCGTGACATACGCACTGAAGAAATGCGCGGGCTCGGCGTCGTTCCACACCGTACTGTAGGCAAGTACGTCCCAGACCGGCAGGAAATAATACGTATTCTCTGCATCCTTTTGCCTGACGCGCATCATATTGAATTCGATACGTACGATCCGGACGGTGTCGTTGACGCCTTCGTCCAGAAAATGCTCGGTGAAGATCGCGTTCTTGATGACGCGCTCGATGTCGGCAAACGGCAGCAACGGGACGTTTTCATTGATGCATTCGCCGCATTCAAAGTGATTGCTCCAATCGACATATACGATTTGTCCATTCTCAACGACGAGAGAGATATACTCCGGTCCGATCTTCGCGTCATAATCCGGCTCCTCAAAAAGTCCCTTCTTGATCGCCGCCTGCTGCGCCGTGTCTGAGCCGTGCCCCGTCCAGTACGGCGCGGCTGTGATCCCGCTGTACATTGGCAGAAACGTGATTTCATAACCGCTAATCTCATCGTCGTTTTCCCGTAATTCCGGTGCTGGCAGCAAGCCCTTTACGCGTTCGATCCGATAGGCCTCAGACAAACCTGCGCGCTCCATAAACGCTTCCGCGACAGTACGCGCTTCGACCGCGGCAGAGCCATCTGCCTTGTCCGGTAAGTAATCATAGAGCCCGCGCGGTGTGGAGCACATCGTTGTCCAATGAAAGATCAGCCGATCGCCTGTCACCCGCAGCTTTGCATAGACGCCTTCCGACACGCGTGTCATGCAGCCGTTCTTGTAGCTGCCATTCCACGGTGTGCAGGCATAGTCTGCAGGCGCATTGGTGTACTGTTCCGACATCTGCGAAAGCAATTCCCGCTCATCTTCCAAAGCTTCTTCAAACCAGCCTTCGTACTGCTCGGGATGCGCCTGTATGTACTCGATCCGCTTCTGCCGCCGCTTGATCCGTTCCTCCCATTCCGATTTCAGAAAGCCCTCTTCAAATGCGTAGCGCTCTCCGTCACCGAGCAGCGTATCCGCCACGGCTTTCAGCGTCGCTTCGGAGAATCCCCACTGCGCTGTTTCATAAACCGATACCTTGCCGACGTTTGGAAGCACGACCTCGGCGTCTGCGATGATCGTCAGATCGGCAAACGGTACGCTGCGCGTTTCCGGATCCATGGTCCACCGTTCCGGTGCGCCGAGTGCATCGTACAGCGGACTGCGGTCTGTATCCTGTGCGTTCGATTCGATCGATACCGGAACCGGGTTCGACGACAGCACTTCCTCCAACGTCCCGTCTGCTTTATTCACGACGAATTCTTCCTTCGGCGTAGGAACGCATGCAGCAAATAGAGATAAACAGGCCAATATCAGCAGGCTGTGTTTTAGATTCATTGATTATCTCCTCCGAGGAACATAAAGTTATAGTTTCGAATCGCGCGTAGGATCAAAGCCATCAGCGCAGCAATCATGACAGTGAAGACCGCAAAGGTCTGCCAAAGCCGCGGCAACAGGTCGTAGCCGAAATTGTGCATGTGATAGGTCGCATGGTTTAAGGGACTGAGCCAGCCCGTCAGCACGTTTGCCTTATACATCAGCTCGTCCGGCAAATGCAGAAGCTGTTTGAACAGTTCCGGATTGAGCAGGAAACCGTATAGCGAAAATCCAAATGCGGCCGCTACGCCGGCGCCCTTGCCGAATTTCAATTTGCAGTAAAGCATCAGAAGCACGAGAGTTAGCGTATAGCCGAGCATTAAGAGAAAAATTACCATCGCGCACTGATACGGACGAGACATTTCGAGCGTCTTTACAAGCGCAGGCAGAGCGACAGCTTTCCCCGCGCCGGAATAACCAAGGATCGCTGCAGTTTCCGACCACATGTTGCCGATAAAGCTGTTTTGTGCACAAATCAAAGAAGTAGCAAGGAAAATAAAGACCATATAGAGCGTCGTTGCGGCAACTATATACAGAAGCTGTCCCCATGCCCATGTGCTGCGTTTCATTCGAACAAGAAAGTACGGGACGCCAACGCCCAAAAAAGGAATATCTGCAAACAGCAAAACCAGCAGCAATGAAATCAGCAGGACGGAATTCGCATCGCCGAAGGTCCAGACAAACGGTTCAAAAGCCTGCATTGCCGTATTCATGTCATATGCAAATGAAGCAGCTTTGTCGGAAAGAAGAAAGCACAGAATAAAAGCAAGCGCAAACGTCAGAACAATTCGCATATTGCCTCGCCACATTCGGAAATTGTAACCGGCAACGGCAAAGGCTTTGTGCAGCGGCCGAACCCTGCCGGGAACGTTTTTGCTGCGTTCCGTCCGATGTTCGATCGGACGCGGCTTAATCAGCTGGTGCAGCTGTTTATCGGTTTCTCCGCCGCGCAGCTTGTTTTCCGCCAAAGCATAAAATGCGAGCAGCAAAACAACCAGAATCACCAGAAGCGTAAAAGCTGCGCTTTTTCCGTCAAGCGGCCATGTGCCCTGCATGGTCAGATAATTTTTGGGATTCAGCATAAAAGTCTTTCGGAAATACCGTTCCTGCAGAATGATCAGAACATAATACAGAATAAACGGAGCGGCATACGCAAGATAGATATTGCCGGTTAAAGCGGAGAGCGTCATGCCGACAAGCGC
>CADAQS010000159.1 GCA_902790115.1 uncultured Eubacteriales bacterium
AGGGACCATCACGGTTGCCGAAGCAGAAACCCTAACGGCGTCGCTTCCCTTTTCCGTAACGGAAACCGTGACCGTTTCGGTCCGGTCGGTTTCGCCGTCGTTTTGTATCGCAACGGTCGCAAAAAGAGTCGCTGTCCCGTTTTCCACGCGCATGGTGCGGACGAAGATGCCGTCCGGCGCGATGTGCAGCGCAGGCGCGGTCAGCAGCCAGACCTTGCGGTAAAGCCCCGCGCCGGAATACCAGCGGCTGTTGGGTTCACTGCTGTCCGCGGCAGTGACGGTAATGCGGTTTTTGCCGGTCTTGAGAACCGAGTCGATCCCGACTGTAAACGGCGTGTAACCGTAATGGTGCCGGAAAAGCATATGTCCGTTTACGACGACCTTGACGGAACCGAAGCAGCCGTCAAAGTACAGGACACGCCGCTGCTGCAAATCGTCTTCCGTGCATGCGAGATACTTTGTATAGCTTCCGATTCCGCCGCGATAAAAGCCGGTCTCCGAACCGCCGGGTGCATCCGGCGAAACGTCGCCCGCGATCATGAAGTCGTGCGGAAGCGAGACAGTCTCCGTCTTCTGCGGGATCATCGGGATGCTGCTCGGCTCGCCGTGCATAAACTCCCAGTTTTGATGAAAAGCTTTCCACTGCATTGCGCCGCCCTCACTTTGTGATGCTTCCGAGGAAGTACAAACTCTCCTTCGGCTCCCGCTCCATCGTTTCTCGATCGACCGCGATCAGGCCGAAGCGCATCGAAAACCCTTTCTGCCACTCGAAGTTGTCCATCAGGCTCCAGTGGCAGTAACCGAGCACCGGAATGCCGTCGTCGATGCAAGCCTGCACGCCGTCGAGCGCAGTCCGGATAAATGCAATGCGGCGGCTGTCGTCGTCCGTGGCGATGCCGTTTTCGGTCACCATCAGCGGGATCGGCAGCACGGCATGCACCTTGCGGATCACATGTCCGAGCGCTTCGGGGTAATATTCGTAACCCATCTGGGTCGTTTCCGCGCCCGCGGGAGCCGGCAGACTGCCGTCCTTGCCCATCCGGGTGCGCGTATAGTTCTGCACGCCGAAAAAGTCGTCGTGCTCGATGTAGGGCAGGTAATGCAGAAACTCCTCGTTCCATTCACGCTCGGCTTCGGCTTCGCCGCCGGGCTGTGCCTGAATGTCATGCAGCGACAGGGTAATGCCGACCGAAAGCTCGGGCCGCACCGACTTGATCGCCTCGACCGCGGCGCGGTGTGCGCGCATGACGAGCAGATCGCCGTTTTCGGTGCGCTGCCCGACAAACACCTGCGGCTGCGGCGTCCCGAACACCTGTACGTTCTCCATCGCCTGTTTTTTCATCCGCTCCAGCATCGGATTTTCGAGGTTGATGCCGACCTGCACTTTGCCCTCTGCGCTCTGATGCTGCTGCATCAACATCGTGTACCGGCGGGCGATCGCCGCGATCTGCAGACCCATGTTCGCCTCGTTGATCGTACAGACGTAGTGCATCAGATCGCCGAGCTGCTCAATCACGTATTTGCAGTAGGCGGCAAACCTGCCGACCGTCGCCTCGTTTTCCCAGCCGCCCTGTTCGATCAGCCATTTCGGACTCGTAAAGTGCAGAAGCGTCACGATCGGCTCGACGCCGTTTGCGCGGCAGCACTCGAGCACCTTTCGGTAGTGTGCGATCTCGTTTTTGTCGTACACGCCGGGCTGCGGCTCGATCCGCGCCCACTCGATCGAAAACCGGTACGCGTTCAGCCCCGCCGCCGCCATCAACCGGATATCCTCCTCGTAGCGGTTGTAATGATCGCATGCGATGCCGCTCGGTTCGTTGAAGCTCGTGTTGGTCATGTGCTCCTGCGCCCAGTAATCGGAATGAATGTTGTTGCCTTCCACCTGGTGCGCCGCCGTCGACGCGCCGATCAGAAAACCTTTGGGAAAGCTCATGCTGTCGTCTCCTTTACTTTGATGATCTCACCTTCGGTGATGCCGTTTTCGATAAACGCGCCCGCCGGACATACGGTTTCCTGCCGTCACTTCTTCGCGTCGAGATATGTCAAAAGCTGTCTTTCCAGCTCCGGACACCACCATTCGCGATAGCCTGCCTTGGTCGGATGGATCTTGTCATTCATATAGAGAGCGCGATCGGCGTCCGGGATCGAATTGAAGGAATCGTCATGCCAAAGATCCAGCACCCCGATCCCCCATTTTTCCCGAAGCGCAATGAGGCGTTCCACCATGGTCGCATAAGCCTCGCTGTCATATCGGCTTCCCGTATAGAAAACAACCGGACAGCCCCACGTTTCACGCGCGTAAGCGATGATGTATTCGATCGCGCCGGTGACCGTGTGCGTGTCGAAGTCCGAACGGTCGAATCCGTCGGAAATCTCGCCGAGAGGCTTGTTCTTGCCGGCATCGTTGGTGGACAGCTGCACGACAACGAGGCTGTACGGGGTTGCCGGGTCAACCTTCGTCAGCAGGCGATGGACATAGGAGCTGTTGCTGTCATCCGTCAAGGTCGTACCGCTGACGGCTTCCTTCGTCACGCTGCACCCGAACCGAGCCGCAAAATACTCCGGTATTCCTTCCTGCAGAGACGCGGCGCCATAGGTGACGGAAGAGCCGAGAAACAGAACGTTCTTTCCTTCGAACGGGCTGTCGGCCATCGGTTCCGCCGTCTTCATGCTGTATGCTTCCGCGTTTCCGGGCAGCTTCGACATACGGATGTCGCCGAGTGCCTGAAACGGTCCGAAGCTGAACCGGTACCCGATAAACAGCCATTGCAGCAGCAGAAATACCGCGACGCCGATGACGATCCACATGATTCGTTTCCTCTTTTTTGTCATAGTTCTGCCCTCACTTCCGGATGCCCTGCAGGATGCGGTTGAGCTGCCGGATGCTCTGCTCGTCCGCGCCGCCCTGCTTCAAAAGGCTGATCATCGTCATGCGTCCCATCATGCGCTGCAAGGCGGGATTGTCCTTGACGGCGTCGGCGACGTCGCCGCGCTCGGAAGCGCCCTTTGCCATCATCGCATCGACGATCGCGCCGGCGCGGGGATGCTGCCGGATCTCGCCGAGCGTATCCATGATCGAAAAGCATGCGGGATCGATCTCGTCCGCGTCGAACCAGTTGATCACGGACGCCGCCGCCTTGTTGAAAAGGTAGCTTTCATCCGGCGCATCGACGCGGCGCACGGTCATGCTGTCGCTGCAGCCGTCGGCCTCGGCGCGGATTACGTGCTCGCCCGTCAGCGGCACGCGGAACGTAAACACGGTCTTTCCGCTCTCGGTGCCCGCCGGTTTTCCGTCGCAGTAGAGGCGGACTTCGCTCTGGTTGGAATATACCTTGATCTCGGTCTCCTCCTCACAGCGGTTTTCATAGCGTCTGCCGCACAGATGGACGAAGGGTTCGGTTTTGTTCCATGCCGCCTTATAGAGATAGAAGGCGTCCTTGCGAAGCTTTCGATCGAAGGTGACCAGACCCTTCTGGTTCTCGCCGTGCTTGCCGCCCTCGTCCCTGCCGTCCGCGGCAAAGTCGAACAGGTTCCACACATGCGTCGCCCAGAGATACGGGCGCGCCTCGATCATTTTGAGCATGTGCTCGTGATAGAGCGCCTGATATTCCTCGGTGTAGTCGCCCTTTTCGG
>CADAQS010000160.1 GCA_902790115.1 uncultured Eubacteriales bacterium
CGTTCTACCGCCATGAATACGGCAAACAACCGAGCAACATAGCAAGGACGCGTGCACAGCCCGCTGCGACAACGTGGTGCGTAGCAGCACAGGAACCACGGGCGGTCATGAGAACGGGAACACCCCGCGGGACAAGATGTCCCGCACAGAAAATATATTTAAAAAGTTCCGGCAATTCGCAGAAAAATTCAACAATGTACAGTGAGAGGCAACGTGATTGGAAAAATCACCAATAAGAAGCCCACCAAAAAAATATATGAAAAAAGTTCCGGCAATTTGCAAAAAAATTCAGCAAAGTACAGTGAGAGGCAATGTGATTGGAGAAACCGCCAATAAGATGGCCAACAAGAAAATATATGAAAAAAATTCCGGCAATTCGCAAAAAAATTACCCAATGTACAGTGAGAGGGCGATGCAGGCGACAGCGACGAAGGACTCGAAGCACTGAAAAATATATTTTCAAAAACGTTAAACAATTTCAGAAAAAATTACCCAATGTACAGTGAGAAGCAACGTAAGCCGATCACAACGGAAGAACAACGTAACACAATGTTACAAGCACCTTGAAAACTGAATATCGAAAGCCATAAGTGTGAGTACAAATCGAATGCAACCGGCAATAGATACCGCCGGTGCAGATATACCGTTTCCCCTGATCAAGGAAACGAGACAGACGCCGCTTCGGGACGCCGAGGTGAGAAGAACCCATTACACGGACCACGAAAGGAAATCGAATCACATGAAACCTACGTACACGAATACACAGGAGCTTCCCTACACGTTAAGTGTAGAAGAAATGGCGGCGTTCCTCGGGATCTCCCGGGTCGGCGCTTACAACCTGAGCCACAGCAAGGGCTTTCCCTCCAAGAGAATCGGCAAACGAATCTTGATCCCTAGGGATGCGTTCCTTGCCTGGCTGAAAGACCTGCCGGAGGTGAGCGAAGCATGAGTAAGCAGCAGAAAAGCAATACCGCTGTCGAGCCGATGGAGATTAAGAAAGCGGCTTTGCCGAGTGAGCAGACGGCACTTCCAACAGCAGAAGAACCCGTTACAACGATCCCAACGGAAAAGAATCAGATCACAGTAACGGAACCCAAGCCGAGCAAGGTCAAGCCCGCCAAGGAAACCGTAACAGCGATCCCGTTGGAAAAGATCCAGCCCTTTGAGAATCATCCGTTCCGTGTCGAAGCAGATGCGGCAATGGCGGAACTCAAATCGAGCGTGGCGTTGAACGGTGTGCTGGAACCGGTTCTGCTTCGCCCAAAGGGAGACGGCTTTGAGATGCTCTCCGGTCACCGCAGAATGGCGGTCTGTAAAGAACTCGGCATTGAGACGATTCCTGCGATCGTGCGCAATCTTGACGACGATCAGGCGACGCTTGCCATGGTGGATGCAAACCGACAGCGGGAACACATTCTGCCGAGCGAAAAGGCGTTTGCGTATAAGATGCGGCAAGATGCACTAAAGCATATGCGCACCACAGGCGCTGTCCCGCCAAACGGTCGTATCACGGAGCAGATCGGCAAGGAGAACAGCAAAAGCCATATGACGGTAAATCGCTATATACGGCTGACATGGCTTTTGCCTGAGCTTTTGAAACTGGTGGATAGCAAGAAGCTGAAGGAGACGGCAGCGGAACGGATTTCGTTTCTGGATGAAACGGAACAGCAGATCGTATTGTCCATCATGCAGTCGGAACTGTGTGTGCCGAACAAAGCACAGGCAAAACGATTGAAGCAGATGCATGACGACAGGGAGCTGACAGAGAACGCGGTAAAAAGCGTGCTCATGGACAGCAAGGGAAAAACCGAAAAGGTGTCCATACCGTCGGAAGCGCTCGAACGGTTCTTTTCGAAGGACGAGACACCGGCGCAGATCACGGAAGCGATCATTGCCACATTGGAGCATTGGGAGGAACTGAAAGCGCACTTTCAAAAGGATGTTTCGCCGGTGCGAATGACGGAAGTGATCGTCAAGGCACTGGAAAACGAAAAGCGTCGGCAACGAAATAAGGCACAGGAGCGATAACCGGTCACAGGGCAAGACGGCGATCTCAAACGATGGAAAGGCATTCGCGTAACACCGTGTTACGCGAGGGCATCCGCAGGAGCAGAGGCATGGTTTACGGTGCGGGGAGCGAATCCCCGCACCGGTTCCGGACACCGAAAATGATAGCACTTTTTGATCCGAATTCGAGACCCGAAAATGATAGCATTTTAACGACTTATAAGAGGTCGTAGCACGACGGATGATTTGATCCCGTTAGGGATTAACAAGCATGGGATTGTGGTAGCACAATCCGTCGTAAGGGAGCGCCCTTAAACCCCGATGTGCCGGGAAACCGGCAAACGACCATTTCAAACAAAATTACAGGAGGATACTAATCATGCTGAAACACAGCATTCAAATCAACTTCCGCGTCAATGCGGAGGAACAGGAATTACTACAAACAAAGGCAAAGAAATGCGGACTATCCGTAGCAAAATATCTGAGGTTTCTGATTCACGACTGTGTTCCAAAAGAACAGCCGCCGGCGGATTATAAAGTATTGATCCGCGAGCTGCACGCGATTGGGAACAGCCTGAATCAGATCGCAGTAAGAGCGAATGCAACGGGTTTTCTGCATAAAGAAGCATATGCGGAGAACGTGGAAAAGCTGCATGCGGCGATTCTGGACATTCAGGAAGCGGTTACCGGCCCGGAGGCAATCTATGGCGACGACGAAGATATGGCCGGTTAAGACCCGGCTCGATCATGTACTCCGGTATGCGGAGGACAAACAGAAAACAGAGAACGCGGAGTGGAATAAAGTGGACTATCAGTCCATGCGCGACGTCATGGAGTACGCCATGGACGGCACAAAAACAGAGCAGCAGTATTACGTTTCCGGCTGGAATTGTTTACCGGGAATTGCAAGGAAAGAGATGCAGTTGGTCAAACGGCAGTTCGGAAAGGAGGACGGGATCCTTGCATTTCACGGTTACCAGAGCTTCAAACCGGGTGAAGTGGCGCCGGAGATCGCACATGAAATCGGCATGAAACTGGCTGAGGAGCTGTGGCCCGATCACCAGGTGATCATTGCGACCCATGTGGACAAAGACCATGTTCACAATCATTTCGTCTTGAACTCCGTTGCTCTCAATGGGAAAAAGTTCAATGCATGCAAAGCAAGTTACCGCGAAATGCGCGCCGCATCCGACCGACTTTGCAGAGAATACGGTCTTTCCGTGATCGAACCCCAAAGAACCAACACGACGAAACACTACTCGGAGTGGGCAGCCGAGCACGCCGGAGAACCGACCTTTCGTTCCATCATGCGGGAGGATATAGATCACGCTGTCAAGTACAGCATGACCTTTCAGCAGTTTATCACCGCCATGAAAAAGAAGGGTTACGTCTTTGAACAGCGAGGCAGTTTTCTACGGATCAAGGCAAGCGGTTCACAACGGTTTATGCGACTGCGATCATTGGGACCGGGGTATTCGGAACAGGCAATTCAGCGGAGAATCCTGCGGCATCGGTATCCGGAAATCGAGCCGAGACAGCCTAAAGCGACGAAAAAGTATGTTCG
>CADAQS010000161.1 GCA_902790115.1 uncultured Eubacteriales bacterium
ATTGCCCAATATTCCCCACTGCTGCCTCCCGTAGGAGTCTGGACCGTGTCTCAGTTCCAGTGTGGCCGATCAGCCTCTCAGCTCGGCTACCCATCGTCGGCATGGTGGGCCGTTGCCCCGCCATCTACCTAATGGGACGCGAGCCCCTCTTGGCGCGGATTGCTCCTTTGACCTCTCTGTCATGCGGCAGTGTGGTCTTATGCGGTATTAGCACCTGTTTCCAAGTGTTATCCCCCTCGCCAGGGCAGGTTGCTCACGCGTTACTCACCCGTTCGCCACTAAGTACAGACCCGAAGGTCCGCACTCCGTTCGACTTGCATGTGTTAGGCATGCCGCCAGCGTTCGTCCTGAGCCAGGATCAAACTCTTGAGTTCAATCTCTGTCAGTCTCTCGACTGATTTTTGCTCTTTGCTTTCGCTTGGTCGTTTTGCTCTTTGCGTTTGTTGTCTTTCTCTTACTTTTCAGTAAAGAATTGACTGGCTTGTTTGTTCTTTTTGCACTATATAGTTTTCAAGGTGCCGGGCTTTTTTCGCCCCCTGTCTTGCGACAGCTTCGTTAGTATAACCCCTTCCCTCCCCTTTGTCAATACCTTTTTTTGATTTTTTTGAAGTTTTTTTCGTATATTATTTTGGTTCACTTTTTGTGTTTACAAAGATGTTTCCGTTCTGTTCATTGCAATCGGACGACCCTTTTGTTATAATAGGAATGAGGTACCTTTATCTATGGAAAAGCAAATGACAAAAGAAGAGATTGCGGCTGCAAAGTCCGTTGCGAAGACGCTTCGGATCTCCCGGCGCTCCATTCTGTATCTGATCCGCACGATTCTGCTCACGCTTTTGGTCGTGCTGATTTGCGCTGCCGCCTTTCTGACCGCTTCCTATATCAGCAATACGTATATTCTGATCAGTGAGGGCATGACGCTCCGCGCGGCTTCGATGCTGCAGGGCGGCGACGATCCCGACCTTGCGATCTACTTTACCGGCGACTGCATCCGGGACGACGCGCAGCTCCGCGCGCAGAGCATCGCGCAGTTTGCGGACTATACGATCTCGGACTATGAATACGCTCTGACGATTGAGAAGCTGCATGTTCTGCCGTGGCAGTCCGATAAATACGTGGACGTGATCGAGCAGATCACGTCGATCACGGCGACGCCCACCGCCGATGCCGCACCTTCCGCCGCGCCGGTCTGGACGCCGATCCGCTACCGTCTGCATCTGCAGCGCATCGATACGCGCTGGTACGTATATCAAATTGAGCTGATCGAACTGAACCCCGATCTGCCCGCCGCCAACACACCCGACCCGGCCCGTTCGCCGATCCCGATGGCGACGCCGACCCCCGAACCGACCGCGTTGGCGTATCAGGTCCCATGACGCCGTATCCCTGTGCGCATCCCGTCCTGCTTGCGCCGATGGCGGGATATACCGATATTGCTTTTCGCGCCCTCTGCACCCGGTTCGGCTGCGATTTGACCTGCACCGAAATGGTCAGTGCAAAAGGTCTGCTGTACGGCAGCGTCCGGACGGCGGAATATCTGCATCTCGGTGCAGACGAGCCGTATATCGCGGTACAGCTGTTCGGGCATGAGCCGGAGGTTCTTGCAGCGGCGGTGCGCCGCGTCTGCCGCGCGCTCGGCAACCGGCTCTGCTGCATCGATCTCAACATGGGCTGCCCCGCGCCGAAGATCGTTTCCAACGGTGACGGCAGTGCGCTGCTGAAAGATCCGGAACTGGCCGGAAAGCTCGTTTCGGCAGCCGTGCAGAGCAGCTCCGTTCCGATCACCGTCAAGATGCGGATGGGCTGGGACGCTGATGCAAACGTCGCTATCCCGTTTGCATATATAATGGAAGAAAACGGCGCGGCGGCGCTGACCGTACACCCGCGCACCCGCGCGCAGCAGTACAGCGGAACGGCCGACTGGTCCGTGATCCGCGCGGTCAAACAGGCTGTTTCGATCCCGGTCATCGGCAACGGCGACGTGACGGACGGTGCTTCGGCAAAGGCGATGCTCGAACAAACCGGATGCGACGGCATCATGGTCGCGCGCGGCGCGCTCGGAAATCCGTGGATCTTTGCCGAGATCAAGGCGGCCTTGGAAAATCGACCCTATTCTCCTCCGACCGACCGGGAACGGTTTTTGATTGCGATCGAGCATGCCGAGCGGATCGTCGCCGAAAAGGGAGAGCACGGGCTTGTCGAGCTGCGCAAGCACATCCCCTACTACATCCGCGGCACGCGCAATGCCAAAGAGCTCCGGCAAAAGGTCAATGCGGTGCAGACGGTCGCACAATTGCGGGATTTACTGCTTGACAGAGAAAGTGCAAAAACTTATAATGAAATGATTCCGAATGGATAACAAATAAGGAGAATGATTATGGCTGAAATTTGGTTGACGCAGGAAGAGTTTGAGAAGCGCAAAGAACATCTGGATTATCTGAAATCCACCCGTACCCTGGAGATCGCGGAGATGCTGAAAATCGCCCGCGGTTTCGGCGATCTGTCCGAGAACGCCGAATACGACGCTGCAAAAGCGGAGCAGGCGAAGAACGAATACGACATCGCACAGCTTGAAAATGAACTGCGGATCGCCAAGATCATCGACCAGAGCCAATTAAACGGCGACACCGTCAACGTCGGTTCGCAGGTCGTGGTCCGTTATAAAGAAACCGGTGCGGAAGCACGGTTTGAGATCGTCGGTTCCGCGGCAGCGGATCCGGTACACGGCAAGGTGTCGAATGAGTCCCCGATCGGCGGCGGTCTGCTTGGCAGAACGGTCGGCGAAACCGTTCCGATCACGACGCCCGGCGGCCAGCTGCATCTTGAGATCCTCTCGATCGGCAAGTAACGGAGTTCAGCATGGACGAAAACCGTATTTCGCAGGAACAGACGGCGGAACAGCTTTCCGAGCTGCTGCAGATCCGCCGCGACAAACTGACCGCGCTGCGCGAAGCAGGCCATGATCCGTTTGCCGAGATCACCTACGATCAGTCGCACCACAGCGCCGAAATCCTTCGCGATTACGACGCGCTCGAGGGCAAGGAAGTTTCGGTTGCCGGCCGTATGATGTCCAAGCGCATCATGGGCAAGGCGAGCTTTGCGCACCTGCTCGACGGACAGGGCGATATCCAGTTCTACGTCAAGCGCGACGACGTCGGCGAGGAAGCCTACGCGGCATTCAAAACGTACGATATCGGCGATATCCTCGGCGTGCGCGGCACCGTGTTCAAGACCCGCACCGGCGAGGTGTCGATCCACGCAACGCAGTTGACGCTGCTCTCGAAGTCGCTGCGCCCGCTGCCCGAGAAGTTCCACGGGCTGACCGATCCCGAACTGCGCTACCGGCAGCGGTTCGTCGATCTGTTCATGAATTCCGAAGTCCGCACCACGTTCCAGAAGCGCAGCCGGATCATTTCCGAAATCCGCCGCTATCTGGACGGCGAAGGCTTCATCGAGGTTGAAACGCCGGTTCTGAATACTGTTGCTTCCGGCGCATCCGCCCGTCCGTTCGTAACGCATCACAACACG
>CADAQS010000162.1 GCA_902790115.1 uncultured Eubacteriales bacterium
TGTCGCGCGCGTTTGTAACGCATCATCAGCTTGGGATCGACATTCTTCTCAAGCCCTGCAAGTTGCTGATCAAGCGCATCGAGATCCTTCTGCGCATCGTCACGTTCTTTCAGGCAGATCTCCTTGGTCTGATCAAACTCTTTCTTCGCCTTGACCGCGATCTGCCGCGTTTTCTGATGTTCGCCAACCTGATGCTCCAAAGCGGCAAACGTCTGCTTGAGTTCCTTTTCAATCGAGCCTATCTCGCGATTGAGCCGCTCGATGTCATGGCGGAACTCGGTCATTTCCTCCGCCGTCGTTTCCTCGTCACCCTGCAGCGTTTCCATTTCCGACGTTTCAAGATCGAGACGCTTGACGACCGTATCGTGCTGCGATTTAAGTTTTTGTATCATCGCAGAAACGGCATCCAGGTCCTCTGTCAGCTTATCAAGCGTAGCCTTCTGCGTTTTTAAAAGCTTTGCCAGCTTGTTGTATCGAACACGCGCTTCAGTGGTGCGCAGATTCGTTTCAATCTGCTGCCGTTGTAGATCCACTTTCTGATATTCCAAAATGGCTTCAGGTCTGCTCATTATTTATCCTCCTATCGGGTAATCAGCGGAGACTGCTCCTGCATCGTTTCATAATATTGTACATCATTTTGTTCATTCTGTAAACGGGAAATCCATTTTTTCAGGACGACCACTTCCGTTTCATAATGCCCGGCCACCACACAGGGCATTCCGTAATAATTTGCTTCAATCGCTTCGTGATGCTTCATCTCTCCGGTCAGGTATACATCGCACCCGGCGCGAAAGGCATCCGACGCCATATCGCCTCCAGCGCCGCCGCAAAGGCCAACTTTCCGGACAAACCGGTCGGGATCCCCGAACCAGCGGGATTCGGTATGGAGCCGGTCATTGCAAAGAGTGATAAAGTCTGAAAGCTTCAGCTTCTGTGGCAGATATCCGATCCGTCCGAGCATTTCTTCAGGCATCGGAATCACCTTCTCCAAACCGAGCGTTTCGGCAAGCGCATCGTTGACGCCGCCTTCACATGCATCGAGGTTGGTATGCGTCGAAAACAGGCCGATACCGTTTCGGATCAGTCGGTAAGCCGCCGCAGTCTCGGGGTCATCGGGCAAGATCCGTTTAATACCGTGAAAGAACAGCGGATGATGTGTCAATACAAGATCCGCGCCGAGTCGTTTCGCCTCTTCTGCCACCGCAACCGTGCAGTCCAGCGCAACAAGCACCGTTTGAATGTCCCGTTCGGTTCCGATCAAAAGGCCGACGTTGTCATAGGCAAGCGCAAGCGAACGCGGCGCGATGCGCTCCATCATCGCCGAAAATTCGGAAACTCTCATAGTATGCTCCTGTTCTCCCAAAGCGATCGGATCGATTCGAGCGCTTCGATCTTCCGGCGAAGTTTCTGCTCTCCGTCCGTCCCCAGCGCCGTTGCGAGCCGTTTTTGATGCTGCCAAAGCTGCCGGTCAATCAGTTCCGGCAACAGCGGATCCTTTTGTTCCAAAGTGACAAAGCCGATATCATAGAATGAACCCGGCCAGCCGTTCGGGACCGCCTGTATGCAAGCATCCGGTTCTGCACGAAGGATCTGATAAAGACGCTGCCCTTCGCGCACGATGCGATCATCGGTGATCCGAAATCCGTATTTATGCAGATACGAGCGAATCTCTGCCTGCGCACGCATCGGCTGAACGACGAATGTGCGCGCTCCGCAAAGAGGAACAGCGCACGCTTCAAGAATCCGAACCATCAGCGTCCCACCCATTCCGAGCATCGCTATCGTGTCGCATTCTCCGTTTTTCAGGACTTGCAGACCGTCTCCCACACGAAACGAAACCCGATCCACAACGCCGATATGATTCAGAAGGTCTTGCGCCTTTCGGAGCGATTCCTCGCTGATATCGGTCGCGACAACGGTCCGTTCGGGATCGGATTGCAACAGAGCTGCGCACAGTCTGCCGTGATCGCATCCGATATCGGCAACCGTTTTACTTGAACCGATCAGCTCCAATGCTGCCGAAAGCCGCTGGGTCAGATGGACATAGCGTTCGTTCATATCGAAATTGCTTTGACCGGCGTCACACGGTCGATCGGTCCACCGCCAAGGCATGTTTCTCCGTCGTAAAAGACGACCCATTGTCCGGGCGTCACGGCACGCTGCGGGACATCAAAAACGACCTTTGCGCCGCCATCGTCGAGTACTTCGACCGATACCGCCTGATCCGGCTGACGATACCGGAATTTCGCCGTGCAGCGGAACTGCTTCGCGGGTGCATGTCCGCTGATCCAGTTGATCCGGTCGGAAACCAGATCGGTCGAAAACAGTTCTTCATGCTCTCCCTGCTGTACGATCAACAGGTTCCGTTTCAGATCCTTTCCGATCACGAACCAGCTCTCGCCGGTGCCGTCGTTTCGTCCGCCGATACCGAGACCGCGCCGTTGACCGAGCGTATAGTACATCAGTCCGTCGTGTCCGCCGATCTTCTTCCCGTGCTCATCGACCATATCGCCCGGCTGTGCAGGCAGAAACTGCATCAAAAACTGTTTAAAATTCCGCTCGCCGATAAAGCAGATCCCGGTGCTGTCCTTTTTGGCGGCATTGGAGAAATTCTGCTCCCGGGCGATCTGCCGCACTTCGCTCTTTTGGAGATGACCGACCGGGAACACGACACGTTCCAACTGCTCCGGTTTCAACCCTGCTAAAAAATACGTCTGATCCTTTCCGCGATCCAAACCGCGCAGCAGCCGCTTATCCTCGCTCAACCGGCAGTAATGCCCGGTTGCAAGGGTCGATGCGCCTGTCTTCAAGGCAAAGTCCAAAAACGCTTTGAACTTGATTTCACAGTTGCACAGAACGTCCGGATTCGGGGTGCGTCCCTTCCGATATTCGTCGAGAAAGTAGGAGAACACGCGATCGCGGTATTCCTGCGCAAAATTTACCGTATAATACGGAATGCCGATGGTATCGCAAACACTTCGTACGTCCGCATAATCCTGCGTGGCAGTACAGACGCCGTTTTCATCCTCTTCTTCCCAGTTTTTCATAAAGACGCCGATGACGTCGCGTCCTTCTTTCTTGAGAAGATGCGCGGCAACCGCGCTGTCAACGCCGCCGGACATTCCGATTACAACGTGTCCTTCGTTCATGTTATTCGACGGATTCCAGTTCGAAGCCTGCGCTCTCGATGGCTTCCTTCAGCTTTGCCTGGTCTTCAAACGGACCGATCTCGGCAGAACCGATCTCGCAGCTTTTCACATCCGCGCCGAGTTCCTTCAGTGCAGCGGTAACTTTTGCCACACAGTGCATGCAGCCCATTCCCTTGATTTTCAGCACCATACAAAAAAGCACCTCCTTTGTGCTATAACAGTATAACACAAAGGAGGCAGATT
>CADAQS010000163.1 GCA_902790115.1 uncultured Eubacteriales bacterium
CGTGACGGCGTCGATGACCTTGGCGACAATGGGGAAGATCATCAGGAACAGCCCGCCCCAGAGTCCGCTGAGCTTCAGAACGTCGGTGTAAAACACGTTCAGATATGTTGCGAGGATCGCGTTGAGCAGGATCACGCCGGCAGGGCCGAAGAAGAATCCGATCCAACGCTCTTTGTTCGTGACGTTTGCAGACCGCACGCGGCTGTCCAGACGCGGCGAGGCAAACAGACCTTTCTGCGCTACCATAACTGTTGCTCCTCCTTAAAAATTGCCTTGCTTTTTGGTTCTGCCCATATTATACTTGGGGCAATAAATCAACGCAATAATTAGTATTTCTTCAAGTGTTAGTACATGAACACAATGATGATTTGTGTTCAGAGGAGGCGCAGAAAAATGAAAAATCCCGATACACGTGTGCAGATGACGAAGCGGCTGCTGCACGAAAGCCTGCTCAAGCTGCTGAAGGAAAAGCCGATCAGCCGCGTCACGGTCAAGGAGCTGGTCGATACGGCGGGGCTGAACCGGGGCACCTTCTATCTGCATTATGACACGCCGTTTTCGCTGCTGAAGGAGATCGAGAACGATTTTATTCAAAACAATCTTGAGCTGTTCGAGTCCTTCATGCGGGACGGCTACGACCGCTCGTACCTCTCCATGCTCTTCGAGAGCGTTTGGAAGAACCGGGACATGTACAGCATCCTGATGGGGCCGAACGGAGATCCGAGCTTTCTGAACTCTCTGTGCGAGTTTTCCAGAGAGCGGACGATCGACGAGTGGAACACAGAGTTTCCGAAGTATTCGCGCGATCAGCTGAATTTCCTCTATGATTTTGTGTTCCCAGGCTTTACGAATCTGCTGGTCAGCTGGTTCCGGGACGACCACGGCGTCGGCACGAAGGAAAAGTGGGACTACATGCTCGAGATGCGTACCTCCGGCCGCAACCGCGTGCAGGACTATGCCGACAAGTTTGGCGTTCCGTTCTTCCCGAAGGAGAAGCCGTGGGGCGTCAAGGCGGACATCTGCATGCCGAGCGCCTATCAGAACGAGATCGGCATGAAGGAAGCACAGCAGATGATCGACAACGGCGTCAAGTATTACATCGAAGTCGCGAACATGCCGACGACGAACGAAGCGCTGCAGTACCTGATGGCGCAGCCGAACATGATCGTTGCACCGTCGAAGGCCGTCAACGCGGGCGGCGTGTCCGTCTCCGGCCTCGAAATGAGCCAGAACTCCGAGCGCCTCTCCTGGACGGCGGAGGAAGTCGATGCGCAGCTGCATAAGATCATGAAGAATATCCATGACGCGTCGATGGAAGCGGCGGAGGAGTGCGGCCTCGGCTACAACCTCGTCGCAGGCGCAAACATCGCGGGCTTCAAGAAGGTCGCGGACGCCATGATGGCGCAGGGCATCGTCTGAGCTGCGGCTGCTCATAAGGGGCCAGATCGTTTGCAGCGAAGAAATGAAAGAACACTTATTTAGGAAGAAAAGGCAGCGATGCCTTTTCTTCTTTTCTATTCGCCGCAAACGATCCGTCTTTTCGACCATCCCGAAACATAGTCGTTGCGCGTCGCTGCGCTTCTTCAACTTCTTGTTTCGGTCGCAGCTCACCTCGCTTCTTCTGCCACCGGCAGCGCTCGGATCGCTGCCTCGCGATAGCGAAGTATACGCTTCGAGCGAAAAGACGAATTCTGACCTCCTTCTGAATAGTCTTTCCGGCTGTCCATATCGCCTTCAGAACTATTTCGCTCCAAACCGCTCCAAAAAAGAAAAATAAATTTTTTTACGAAAAACGTTAAAAAGTAGTTGACAAACGAAAACATATGTGGTATCCTCTGGTCATAAGTTAACGACAAACGTTAAACATTTTACGAAAACGGAGGTATCCACATGAATACGCTTGCAATGAAAACAAAAGTGAACCGGATCGGCCTGCTCGGCAAAATCGTCTCGATCGTGCTGATCGTTCTGATGGCGGTCTCGTGTGTCGCGCTGGTCGCGAGCGGGATCATCCTTGCCGCGCTGCCGGATGATTCGGTGACGGTCGGCATGACGACGAACATGGACATTCAGGTGAACAAAAATCTGATGGGCCCGTACTTCCATCAGATCCGGGATGAGGATATGGAGAAGATCAACGCTTCGATCCGGATCAACGGCGACGAGTTTTCCGAAATGACCGCCGAAAAGACCGAAACAGGTCTGCTGTTCAACGGCTCGACCGACCGGATCACGTTCCAGATCGGACGGCTGACGTCGGCGGCAATCGCGGGACTGATCTACTGCGCGTGTCTGCTCGTTGTCTTTGTGTTCCTGCTCCGGCTTTCGGATGCGTTCCGCACCTGTGATACACCGTTCTCCGATTTGGTCATTAAGCGCATGAGCGTCTTTGCGTGGGTGCTGCTCGGCGGCGCGGCTGTGTCGGCGGTCGCGGAAGGCGTTGTCAACACGCTGCTCTCGCGCAACCTCGATCTGGAGTTTGCGATCAATCCGGTCGGCATGGATACGGGATTTCATGTTTCGGTGAATTTTGCGCCGATCTTCATCGCGCTGATCGTACTGTTTCTGACGATCATCTTCCGCTACGGCGCGCAGCTGCAGCAGCAGGCCGATGAGACGCTGTGAGGTGACCCATGGGAAGAATCATTCTGCGGCTGGACCGCGTGATGGCGGACCGGAAGATGAGCCTGAACGAGCTGTCCGAGCGCGTCGGCGTGGCGAACGTCAACCTGTCCAAGCTGAAAAACGGACATATCAGCGCGATTCGTTTTTCGACGCTGATTGCGATCTGCGAAGCGCTGCACTGTCAGCCGGGCGACCTGCTGGAGTACGCGCCGGACGAGGAATAAGCGATCGAAAAAAGATCTGGACAAAGCGGAGCGAAAAAACAAAACGGTGCAGATTTCTGCACCGTTTTTCGTTGGTTCGGGTCATCCCTGATGCGCGGCAATCATCTGCTTAAGCTGCGCAAGCACGGCGTCCAGATCGAGGTTCGCCTTTTTGGCGACGTCGGACAGCGTGGCGTTGCTCAAAAACATCTTTGCCAGCGGGTTGTCGAGGATCTTGAACTGGTCGCTCATTTTGATCAGCTCGTCCTTGAGCCACGGATAGGTGTTGAGGATGTCGGTCACTTTCGTATTCTGATTCAAATTCAGTTCTGCCATATCGATTGCCTCCGAAGATTGAATTTCGGACCCTTTGCGGATCCCTTACTGTTCAGTTTACGGAAAAAGCCGCGTTCCGTCAAGTTTTTTCATAAGAAAAAGCCCCTCGCGGGAGGGGCTTTCGGGTTTCCTTAGAGCTCGCTGAGCTTCTTGTAGTAGTCGATCTTCT
>CADAQS010000164.1 GCA_902790115.1 uncultured Eubacteriales bacterium
CATGTTCCTCGGTACGCACTATGAGGTCACGGTATCCTGCGAAGAGAACGACTGGATCGCACATTCCGACGAATTCATGGAGGACGGCGAGGAGGTCGGCATCCTGGTCGATGCAGCGGATCTCATTCTGACGGACAAGAAGGAGTGACCGCCGATGAAACGTAGGATTTTCGCATATCCGTACATCGTATGGATGATCCTGTTCATCGCTGCGCCGATGCTGTTTATCGTATACTATGCGGTCAACGTCGGCGGGGAGTGGACCCTGACCAAGTTCTGGGGAACGCTGTCCGATGCGGCAAAGTGGAACGTGCTCTGGATCAGCGTGCAGATGGCGTTCAAAACGACCGTGATCTGTCTGCTGTTGGGCTATCCAATCGCCTATATCCTCTCGAACATGAAGAAAACGGTTGCGGGCTTTCTCTCGGTGCTGTTCTTCGTGCCGATGTGGATGAACTTCGTGCTGCGCACCTATGCGTGGCAGGCGATTTTGGAATACTTTCTTCCGAACCTGTTCGGCATGGGGAACAACACGCTGACCGGAACGGAAAGCGCGGTGCTGATGGTGCTCGTGTACAACTTCCTGCCGTTCATGGTCCTGCCGCTGTACAACACGCTGAGCAAGCTCGATAAGTCGCTGCTCGAAGCGGCGCATGATCTCGGCGCGAACAGCGTCCTGACGTTCTTCCGCGTGATTCTGCCGCTGTCGGTGCCGGGCATCGTTTCGGGCATCACGATGGTGTTCATTCCGGCGATCACGGCGTTCACCGTGCCGGCGCTGATCGGCAACGGCAAGTACAACCTGTACGGCAACGAGATCGAACTCGCGTTCAAAACGCTGTCCGGGCAGGGCGACTACGCGGTGGGCAGCACCCTGTCGCTGATCCTGCTGCTGTGCGTTCTCGTATCGACGCTGATCATGAATCACTTTGACAAGGATCAGCAGGAAGGAGGGCAGATGTGGTGAAACGGGCGGCTCGTTCTCTGAAATACGTTTATCTCGCACTCATGCTGTTCTTCCTGTATGTGCCGATTCTGTACCTGATCGTGTTCTCGTTCAACGACTTTTCCACGGGACGCCGCATCAGCTACGCGAACCTCGGCCGGTGGAAGGGCTTTACCCTCCAGAACTATACGACGCTGTTTACCGGCGAAGCCGGGCAGGCGCTGCTTCTGACGCTCGAGATCGCGGCGATCTCCAGCGTAGCGGCGACGCTGATCGGAACGGCGGCGGCGATCGGCATCTATGCGATGAAAAAACGCACGCGCAACGTCGTGCTGAACATCTCGCAGCTGCCGATGGTCAACCCGGATCTCGTGACCGGCATCACGTTCATGATGCTGTTCGCGTTTGTCAACTCGGTGCTGGTCAGCCTCGGCACCAAGCAGGTCGGCGATTACGTCAAGCTGCTGATCGCGCATATCTCATTCAGCATTCCGTACGTGATCTTCTCCGTCATGCCGCGGCTTCGGCAGAGCTCCGATCTGCTGTATGAGGCGGCGATGGACCTCGGCTGCTCACCGATGCAGGCGCTCTTAAAAGCCGTGATCCCGGACATCATGCCGGGCATCACGTCGGGCTTTGTCATGGCGCTGACGATGTCGCTCGACGACTTTGTGGTCAGCTACTTCGTCTCCGACCTTCGGAGCGTGCTCTCGGTTTACATTTACTCGGCAGCGCGCGGCGCAAGAGGCGTCAACCCTGCGCTCGCGACCGTGATCTTCATTCCGCTCGTGACGCTGCTGCTTGCGGTCAACTTCCGCCGGCTCGCCAAGGAGCGCGAGTATGAGATCCAGAACAAGAAAGTCAAACTCAAGGACAAGGGAGGAAACATTCAATGAAAAAGATCTTCGCATTTGCACTCTGCATCGTCATGCTGCTCGCATCCTTTGCGTGCGCACAGAAACCAGCGGCGAACACAGAGAAATCCGAAGAGGAACCGGATTACAGCTTTGCAAACGGCGATCAGTATGAGCAGATCGGCGGCACGCTGAACATTCTGAACTGGGGCGAATACATCGATCCCGAACTGATCACACTGTTTGAAGAGGAGACCGGCGTCAAGGTCAACTACGTCGAAATGACGAGCAACGAGGAGATGCTGATCAAGCTGCGCTCGGCGGATAATCCGTACGACATGTGCTTCCCGTCCGATTATATCATCGAGAAACTGATCAAGGACGATCTGCTGCAGCCGCTGGATCTGTCAAAGATCCCGAACGCCAAGAACATCGCGGACCGTATGTATGAGGTCACGAATACGTTCGATCCGGGCAATCAGTATTCCCTGCCGTATATGTGGGGCACGCTCGGCATCCTTTTCAACACGAAGATGGTCGATGAGACCGTGGACAGCTGGAACATCCTTTGGGACGAGAAGTATTCCGGCCAGATCTGGCAGTATGACTCCATCCGCGATGCGCTTGCGGTTTCGCTGCTGCGTCTCGGCTATGACATGAACACCCAGAATCCGGACGAGGTTGCACAGGCGAAAGAGGAGCTGATCAAGCAGATCCCGTTGCTCAAAGGCTGCGGCACCGATAATATCCGCGCGTCGATGATCAACGGCAAAGCCGCGCTTGCGGTCATCTACGCCGGCGACGCGATCCTCTGCATGGAGGAGAACCCGGATCTCGCGTATGTGATTCCGAAGGAAGGCAGCAACGTCTGGTTTGACAACGTCGTCATCCCGAAGACGGCAAAGAATGTCGAAGCGGCGCATGCGTTCATCAACTTCCTGAACGATGCGAACCTAGCCGCCCGCAACACCGAGTTCATCTACTACTCGACGCCGAATCAGGGCGCGATGGATCTGCTCGACGAGTACTTCACCGAGAACGAGGTGTTCAATCCGTCGGACGAAACGCTCGCGCGCTGCAGCGTCTACCATGACCTCGGCACCTTCATCGAGGTGTACAACGCAGCGTGGGACGAGTTCAAGGCCAAGATGGGAAACTGACACCGTAAAAGCGCGGGCAGGCGGGGCGACCCGATTGCCCGCTTGTGCTGTTTCACAGAGAGGAGAACGGAATGGAAAAATTGATGCGATACCTGAACGAGCTGCTGAACATTGACAGCACGACGGGCTTTTTTGCCGCAAAGGACGCCTATTTGATGGACTTTGCAAAATCGCACGGCATCGACGCGGTGCAGCTCAACAAGGGCGGCGTCCGGTTCGACTTCGGCGGCGAAGGCAACCCGGTCTGCCTGTCGGCACACGCGGACGAGATCGGACTGATGGTGCGCCGGATCAATCCGGAGGGCACGATCGTGCTCGAGAAGGTCGGCGGC
>CADAQS010000165.1 GCA_902790115.1 uncultured Eubacteriales bacterium
CGGTAACATCCATATTGTTTCCGCAATAATACGTAAACCGATCCACCTTTTGCGGGAATGTAATGATGCCGCCTTCCGAAGTGATTCCGGAGTCTTTGTCAAAATGGACCCCGTAACGGGACTGTCTGCTGTACGCTTGCATGAATCCGGCGAAATCGAACTGATATTTTCCGTTATTGAGCATGCCGACCTGGCCGGGAATTGTCTGCCCTTCCCCGTGAAACTCATCTATATTATACTCCGAATCCGGTCTCGAAATGCAAGCCAGATGGTTTCGTTCGCAATGCAGGCACTCGACAAAAAGATGCACAGCCAGCGTTTTGAGTTCATTGTCATTGCAATACAACGTATACAGGTATTTGCACGGAAGAATATCGATCTCCGTTAAACGATTGTGCCCGCAGAAAAGCTGCGCAAGCTCTGAATTGTTGTTCAGATTCAGCTCCGTAAGGCGATTGTTCCCGCAGTCGAGTTTCTTCAGTTTTGTATTGCCGGAAACGTTGAGCAATTCCAGCGCGTTCCCGGAGCAATCGAGTATCTTCAGTTCCGGAGCGTTGCCGACATCCACTTCCGTCAGCTGATTGCCCGCGCAGAAAAGCTCCTCCAGCTTCTTCTCGTTGAAAATATTGAGTTTGTTCAACGCATTCCTGCTGCAGGAAAGCACTCTGATATTCTGATTGTTGACAAGATTCAGCGCTGCAATTCGGTTTGCATCCAGCTTCAGCTCCGTCAGTTCCAGATTCGCGCTGACATCCAGTTCGCTCAGCTGATTATCTCCGCAGTTCAGTTTTCTCAGATCCGGCACCACCTGCAGATTCAACTCCGTCAAGGCATTTCCGCTGCAGTCCAGTTCTTTCAGCCCGGGATTTGCGGTTAAGTCCAGAGCGGAAATTTTATTGTCGTTGATATACAGGTTTTCCAACGAAGGATTCCCGCCAAGGTCCATTTCCGTCAACGCGTTTTTGTCGCAATCCAGCTGCAGCAGTTTTCCATTCTTCCGGACATTGATTTCGGACAGTTCATTGCCGGCGCAGATCAAAACCTCCAGATCCGGATTCTCCGCAACATCGATCTCTGTAAAGAGATTGTTGCTGCAGTTCAATTCTTTCAGGCCCTTACAAGCGCTGACGTCAATGGTTTTCAGCTTGTTGTCCGAAAAAACCAGTTCGATGAGATTTGGATTCCGGCTGATATCCAATTCCGTCAAAGCATTACCGGAGCACTGCAGTACTTCAAGCTTCGGATTCTGGCTGATATCGATCGTCTTCAGCTTGTTTTTATTACAGCTCAAAACTTCCAGATTCGGAAACTTTTCGATGCCGGTCAGATCTGCGATCTCCCGATCATCTATGTAGAGTTCTTTCATCCGGTCCGCCTGTGTGCCGGTAAAATAGACTCCGTTCTCGTCCACATACGGGTTGCAGTAATTGATCAGATAGGAACGAAAATTGGGATCGGGAAAGGCTTCATTCAGATAGATGTTTCTTGCACCGCCTGCCGCGGCATTCGGCAAAAGAGACAGTGCAAGAACGAGAAGCATCGCATATAAAAATATTTTTTCATTATCTGAACCTCCCTTTCGTCTGGATTATTATACTGTATCAATCAGCAAAATGCAAGAAATGTATAGGTTTTTCAGGTCCGTATCGCAGAACAGGGTGTCTTGACCGTTGTGTCTGCATACTAGCCGTCCATGGTCTCTTTCCCATGATGTGCCAGTTGCTGCAGAACCGGTTCTCCTCCGCAACGATCGGCTCGACTTCCACAAGTCCGCTATTCTCATCTGTCGTTATTGAATAGGCTTCCATCTTCTCGATTCAATTCAAAGACGACCTTTGCGCAAAGGAATCCTCTCCCGATTTAAAAACCGCGATCAAGAAAGCTGAGGCAAGTTCCTTCCTTTTCTTTTCCCTTACGGTTTATGATTTCATTAATATACGCGAGATAAACCGTCAAGAAGCAGGTTCTCATTTTCATATTTTTCGTGAATCACCGAATCCAAATCAATCATCTGCGAGCGGGAAGTGATGGAATCCGACCTGTTCACAATTATTCCGCAAAGGTTTGTCATTTTTTGTTCATATTTGGTCTTCCATTTTGGATTCAAATCGTGTATGATATACTTATTAAAAAAGAAACGACTCTTGTGATACGTTCGCTTCTATAATCGGGAGGGAAATGAAATGGCAAAAAAGAAACTGAAATTGAATCCTGCGGGCATTCTGTTTTTGATCGCGATCGCGGTTCTGATCATCGCGTTGATCGCCGTAATCGTCGTGCTCAGCAAGACCTGCGGCGGTCAGAAGGAACAGACCAAGCGTTCGGCAGACGCCAACCTCGCAACGGTCAGCGATTCCCCTGCGCCGACGGATGATTCGGCTCTTGCGCCGAGCGACCTGCCGACCGACGATCCTGCTTCGACCGCGACCGATGATCCCGCGTCGACCTCGACCGGCGAACCGGCTTCCGCCGAAACGCCCGCAGGTCTCACGCCGATCGATACGCCTGCCGCCGGCACCGCGACCGATGACCCCGGTCAGGTCAAGGTAAACACGCCGCAGCCGCAGGATCCGACCGCGACGCCGAGCACGAAAGTCTATACGTCCCCGACCTCCAAGCAGAAGAAAAATGCCAAGTCCGGCTATCTGGCCAAGGACAAGGTCAATATGCGCAAAGGTCCCGGCAAGAACTACGAAATCGTCAAGAAGGATATCGCAAAGAACACGACCGTCACGCTGTATGAGCTGCAGGGCGAATGGTGGTTCTTAAAGTGCGGCAGCAGCTACGGCTATATCCGTAAGGACATGCTCAAGGAGGGCAAGCCTGCCGCGACCGCCAAGCCGACCGCGACGCCGAAGACCGCGAAGGACGATACCACCTATGAGGGCACGATCAAGACGAACAGCGTCGCGGCTCTCCGCAAGTCCGCAAGCAAGGATTCCGATTGCATCAAGGAGTATGAGAACGGTACGAAGTGCACCGTGTACTACAAGACCAAGGGCAAGGACGGCAACTCCTGGTACTATGTCTCCATCGGCAAGAACAAAGGCTACATCCGCAGCGATCTGGTCAGCACCAGCAAGAAAGTTCCGACCAAATAAGATGAATTATGAAAAAGGACTTTCCGATCGGAAAGTCCTTTTTGTTTCCTTATTCTTCGGCATGCGCCGCTGCGTCGGATTCCTTCGTGCGCATGCGGTCCCAAAGTCCGTACTTTTCCGTGTTGACGATCGCGTGCATCATTTTGACGTCGGCGTCCGGCACGAGTCTGCAGAGATACTG
>CADAQS010000166.1 GCA_902790115.1 uncultured Eubacteriales bacterium
ATCCGTGGGAAGAGGAAGCGTTTTCCAAGGCGCGTGCCGAGGATAAGCCGGTCTTTCTCAGCATCGGATATTCCACCTGTCATTGGTGCCATGTGATGGCACACGAGAGCTTTGAGGACGAAGAGACTGCGGAAATCTTAAACCGCGGTTTCGTTTCGATCAAGGTGGATCGGGAGGAGCGCCCGGATATCGATAACGTATACATGGCGGTCTGCCAGGCAATGACCGGCAGCGGCGGCTGGCCGTTGACCCTCTTTCTTACGCCGGATAAAAAGCCGTTTTTTGTGGGAACTTACTATCCGAAAACCGCGCAGTACGGCATGCCGGGATTCTGCGATCTGCTGAACGCGGTCCAAAAAGCATGGACAAGCGATCGGGAGAATCTGCTTCGGTCTGCGGAATCGCTGACAAACGTTTTTGCAGCACCGCAGATGCGTTCGACTGTTTCCAAATCAGAAGACCTGATCGAGCACGGGCTGTCCGGTCTCGTGAACAGCTTCGACCGCGCGTACGGCGGGTTCGGGCGCGCGCCGAAATTCCCCGCGCCGCAGAATCTTCTGTTCTTGCTCCAGCGGTATGAAAAGAACGGTGACGCGCATGCGCTGCATATGGCGGCGTTCACGCTGGAACGGATGTATGCGGGCGGGATGTTCGACCACATCGGCGGCGGATTCTGCCGGTATTCGACCGACCGCCGTTTTCTCGTTCCGCACTTTGAAAAGATGCTGTATGACAACGCGCTTTTGATCCTTACTTACAGTAAGGCGTTGGAATTGACCGGCGACCGGCTCTTTTGGGAGGTTGCGGAGCGAACCGCAGAATACCTCCTTCGTGAAATGCGTTCGGTTGACGGCGGCTTTTACAGCGCGCAGGATGCGGACAGCGAAGGCCGGGAAGGACTTTATTACGTGCTGTCACCGGAAGAAACCGCTGCCGTACTCGGAAAAGAAGCGAGCGAGGCGTTCAACGCCTTCTTTGATATCACAACGGAAGGAAACTTTGAGGGCAAAAGCATCCCGAATCTTTTGGATCACCCAAGAGTTTCGGAGCGCTTTGAAACGGAAAAACTTGCGCTGCTTGCGTATCGGAAAGAACGTGCGCACCTGTTGACGGACGACAAGGTGCTGACGTTTTGGAATGCGCTCGCCATCACGGCGCTCTGTGCGCTGTACCGCGTGAGCGGCAAGAAGGACTGTCTCCATGCGGCGCTTTCGGCGGACGCCTTCCTTGAAACGAATGCGATCCGCGGCGGAACGCTGTATGCAAGCGTAAAGGACGGAAAGACCGGCAGCCGCGCCTTTTTGGACGACCGTGCAGGGCTGGCGCTTTTGAAGCTTGCGCTGTATGATGCAACGCTTGATCGTTCGTTTTTGGATGCGGCGGCAGAGCATGCCCAAACCGCAGTCAAAGAATACTTTGATTCCGAGGTCGGCGGCTTCTTCTTTTCCGGCACGCAGAATGAAGAACTGCTGTTCCGGTTCAAGGACGCCGCCGACAATGCAATGCCGAGCGGAAATTCGATCATGACCTATGTGCTCTCGAGACTTGCCGTTCTGATGCCGGAAGCAGTACCGAATGAAGTCGTCGAAAAACAGTTCCAATATATGAAAGCGCAGGCAGCGCTGCAGCCGACGGCGCATACAGCGTTTTTGTTCGCGCTTTCGGATCGGGAACTGCCCCCGAGTAAAATCGTTGCCGTCGGCGTTGAGGACAGGGATCGTATTCCGCTGCTTGTTCCGCTCGGTTCAAACGTGATCCTTCTTGAAGAACAAACCGCCGAATATCCGCTTTTGAACAACCGGCAAACCTTCTATATCTGCCGCGGCTTTACTTGTCTCCCGCCGGCAAACGAACTGGAAAAAGAAAGGTTCTCAGGGCATTGAACCGCTTCTGATCGATCTTTGGGAGAATGAACGCAGCGGCAGAAAGCACGTTTACGGCGTTATGGAATCCACGGACAACATGTCAGGCTGCAATTTGATAACGATTCAAAAATGAAAAAAGCCCTGTTTAGGGCTTTTTTGACTAAAGATTGCTATTTCAACAAGAACACCCACATCGTTAAATCTCATAACACGGATATTCTGTTGTTTTTTGGTTTTACAGCTTTTTGCTGGTGAAATCGTCGTATATCACACAGCCATCGCCGAATGTCAGCTTGAGCATGCCGCCCTTGCGGCCAAACTCATTTACTCCGATGGGATAGAGGCGGAAGCTCATCTCATCCCCGTCTTCGTCTATGGCCTTGGCGTGAAGCTCACCGTCCTTCAGAAAGACCTCGTCGACGATGAAGTCAGCGTCATCTGGATGCTCGTATTTGCCGCAGTAGCTCTCCCACTTCGACTTGTCCGGGTTCTTAATCGCGATGTCCTCGATTGAGACGACGTGCTTGGGCTCCCTATCCCTTATGATGTCTTCCATGCCGTCCCAGTAGCCCAGATACGCTCTCACATCCCTGTAATCCCGGCAGCTGAGTATCACAAGAACCCTGTCCGCGTCAATGAAACGCTCGAACCAGGTAGCGACGCCCGGCATGCCGCCGCTGTGGCTGACGACGAGTCCAAGCTCCTCGTCACGGCCGACTGCCCAGCCGAAGCCGTAGCCAAGTCCATCATCTTCATCGTAAACTGCGTCCTCGCCGTTGTTGAGCTTCCCGGGAGTATACATGAGCTGCTGCTCTTCAAGTGTGAGCACTTTGCCCTCGCGCAGTGCCCTGTCCCATTTAAACATGTCATAGATGTTGGTGTACACATAATCGTCGCCGTTCAGACCGTCAAAGGCGACCACGTCGCCTTCCTCTGCGGAGTCGATGTCAGCCACGCATTTTCCATCATCATACACCGTCGCCTGAGCGTAATTTTCAAACGGAACGCCGTCTCTGCGGATGTGGCAGCAGCGGGTGGAGCTCATCCCGGCAGGCTCGAAGATGTTCTTCTGCAGGAACTCTTCATAGGGGACGCCGGAGAGCCGTTCCACCAGCAGCGCCAGGAGATTATAGCCGGTGTTGGAGTAATGCAGGCCTTCCCCCGGGGCGAAGTACGGTTTCGACTTGGTTTCCCGGAGAAAGCGCAAAATCTCGTCGTTGCCCGGCACCCGCTTTTCTTCCTTCCAGATCTTGATGAACCAATCCGCGTCGTCAAAGTAATCGGGAATGCCGCTGGTGTGGGTCAGCAGGTGCCGGATCGTTACGCCGGGATACGGGATCTCCGGGAAGAACTTCACGATCTCGTCCTCCAGATGCAGCGTTCCCTCCCGAACCAGCAGCATGACCGCCGC
>CADAQS010000167.1:0-3183 GCA_902790115.1 uncultured Eubacteriales bacterium
CTGTTTGATTTCCATCGGCGTGAATTCATACATCGGGATGCCGTTCTGTTCGACCCCGAGAATCGCAACGCCTCTGCCCGAACCGACTGAGATCGCCGTCGTGACGTTGTGGTAGAAGAACAACTCTTCAAATGCGGCCATATCGGGTTTATACAGATCGCACAGCTGACGCGTTCCGAGGTAAAGACGTTCCAACCGCTTCGGAAACGGCATATCCTTATCCGTTTCCACCACGCCGAAATCGATCGGCGTAATGGTCTGTCCGTTTTTTTCAATCACGCCGTAGCCCATGATGGCATAACCCGGATCGATCCCCAGAATACGCAAACCGCACCTCCCCACAATGAATCAGTTTATTATAGCATGGGAACATATTCTATGCAAGAAAAAAGGACGAACTCCGTCGTCCTTTTCACAAAGTTTTTTCTTACCAGCGGTTTTTAACCTTTTCGGCAAAGCCGAGCAGTCCGTTAAGTTGCAATTCCGTTCCGTCATCCAGAACCGCTTTTCCGGAAAAGTGTCCGAACACCTGATGCTGATCCGAACAGATCACCAAGACGTCCGTCTTGCTTGCGCGGTCGAGGATCGGAACAAACGTCAGGTCCAGCCGTCCTTCGCTGTCATGAACCTTCCATGGCGAAAGGAAATCATCCTTTCCGTTCTTTTGCGGAATTGCAAAGGTGACCCGGTCGAGCTTATGCGCGATTCCGTCCACGAACAGCATATTCTCGCTCGCTTTTGACGTATCGCCGAATCCGTAGCCGAGATTGAATCCGAACGTATGACCGTTCACCTCGCCCTGCGCCGCGCTCCAGTACCAGGTATTGTTATAGGTCCATACGCCTCTGCCCCAATCGAGCAAACCGAAGCTGTCCTTCGGATCAAACGTGAACTGCTCGCCGCGATAGAATACAGTACCCTCCGCACGCATCGCGATAATCTTTTGATTGTAATAAAACGCGGTCGGTTTTTCCGGGAACGGCGTCGCGATGACCATCGAATCGCGCGGTTCCTCCGTCAGCCGGATATCGCAAGAAAACGGTTTGCCATCCTCAAAGTTGTCAATCCGGAACACCAAATGCCGCGCACCGTTCTCATGCCGGAACGCACCCGAAGCATTTTTCAGCGTGATCGACACGTCACCTGCCGTGCTGGACGCCGGAAAGCCCGTTTTGCCGAACGGCAGCCAGAACATCGGCGAAACCGTCCGTTCAAACGCAGGATCAAAGTACAGAAACGACGCCGACAACAGCCCCATATAACTGTTGTCATCCAACGTCAAAGCCACGCCGAACCGATCGTTGTAAATGAGATAATAGTCCCATTCCTTGATGCGGCTTTTTCCTGCACAGATATCGCTTCGGTCATAAGTTTTCACCAGCGAAGTCGCGTATCCCGCATCGAGCAGATGGCCGTTTGCGTCCAGCAGCCTGCCCGGTTTCAAAAGATGCTGTTCCATGCGTTGCCTCCTTGATCCGTTATTCCGTTGTTTATTATACAATTATGGAACGAGGAAAGTCAACAATACACGGCACGCCGCGTAAAAGAACCAAATACATTTGTTTCGTAAGCGTTTCCGAAAAGTCAAATCCGCGGAAAATCCGCTTTTCGCTGTTGCAAAGGAATCCTCTGTATGGTATAATTTCCCACGAATGGAACTGTGAGCAATCACGGTTCCGAGAAGAATAAAAGGAGATATAAGAATGTATTGCTCAAAGATTGAAAAGGTCGTAGCACGTGAAATTATCGACTCGCGCGGCAATCCCACCGTGGAAGCTGACGTCTATCTGGATGACGGCGTGATGGGTACCGGTGCTGCTCCGAGCGGCGCTTCCACCGGTGAATTCGAAGCGCTCGAGCTTCGTGACGGCGACAAGACCCGCTTCGGCGGCAAGGGCGTTTCCAAGGCGGTCGAAAACGTCAACACGATCATCAACGATGCACTCGTCGGCATGAACGCATACGACATCTATGCCATCGACAAGGCAATGATCGAAGCAGACGGCACCGAGGACAAGTCCAAGCTCGGCGCAAACGCAATCCTCGCAGTTTCCATCGCATGCGCACGCGCGGCAGCCAACGATCTCGACATCCCGCTGTATCGCTTCATCGGCGGTCAGAACGGCAACACCCTGCCCGTCCCGATGATGAACATCCTCAACGGCGGCGCACATGCGACCAACACCGTTGACACGCAGGAATTCATGATCATGCCGGCAGGCGCACCGACCTTCAAGGAAGGACTCCGCTGGTGCACCGAAGTGTTCCATGCACTCCAGTCCCTGCTGAAGGCAGAAGGTCTTGCGACCTCTGTCGGCGACGAGGGCGGCTTTGCTCCGAACCTCAAGGACGACGATGAGACGCTCGGCTACATCATCCGCGCCATCGAAAAGGCCGGCTACGTCCCCGGTAAGGACTTCGTTCTCGCGATGGACGCCGCCGCTTCCGAATGGAAGGGTGAAAAGAAGGGCGAGAATATTCAGCCCAAGTCCGGCAAGCGCTTGACGTCCAAGGAGCTTGTCGATCACTGGACCGCGCTTGTGGAGAAGTTCCCGATCATCTCGATCGAGGACGGTCTCGATGAGGAAGACTGGGAAGGCTGGCAGTATATGACCGAGAAGCTCGGCGGCAAGCTCCAGCTCGTCGGTGACGACCTGTTCGTCACCAACACCAAGCGTCTGAAGAAGGGCATCGAGCTTGGCGCAGCGAACTCCATCCTGATCAAGCTGAATCAGATCGGTTCCGTTTCCGAGACGCTCGACGCCATCAAGATGGCGCACAAGGCCGGCTACACCGCGATCGTTTCCCACCGCTCCGGTGAGACCGAGGACACCACGATTGCCGACCTCGCAGTCGCGCTGAACGCTGGTCAGATCAAGACCGGCGCGCCGAGCCGCAGCGAGCGCGTTGCCAAGTACAACCGTCTCCTCCGGATCGAAGAGGAACTCGGCGATGCAGCGGTTTACGCAGGCTTCAAGGCGTTCAACGTCAAGAGATAATCCGTTCAACTGCAAAGCGCAGGATCGAAGGATCCTGCGCTTTATTATTTCTCTGAACGGCGAAGGGAATGATCCCCATCTTCGCTTTTTTGCTTACTTTTTCTCTTTGGAAAGCTTTGCATTCTTCGGCAGTCCGAAGCCCGGGATGAACCGGTCCAGTCCGGTGAAAGTCAAGAACAGGATC
>CADAQS010000167.1:3226-6496 GCA_902790115.1 uncultured Eubacteriales bacterium
CGACAACCAGAAAGCTCATATAGTTTTTGCTGATGATCTCAAACGCCGTGAATTGATGTAAAGGATAGACCGCGCTCGCAATTCCCGCAAAAAACACCGGAAAGCAGTGCCACGGAATCAGCTCGCTGCCGTAGATTCCCATTGCAGACGTGAACGTTGCTAGGCGGAGCCGCAGTTTGTATTGATCCTCTTCCTTCTCGGCATGCGTGTTCTTCTCCACGATGCTCCGAACGATCGGCGAAATCGTCGCGACCTGCGCCGCTTCGTCCGCAAGCGCCGCGTTGCCGAGCAGACATAGAACGCCGCACCATCCCATCAGATGATGGATGTTGTGCGAAAGCTTCACAACGAGTTTGGCGAACGGATCGAACGCGTTCATCGCATTCATAATGCCGCCGAACGCTGAAACCCAGATCATCATCACGATGACCCAGCTGCCCGCCGAAGAAAACGCACCTTCCAGGAGTTTCAGCCACGAAACGATGTCGCAGGTCCCTGCAAGCATTCCGAACACGAGCGAAGAGAGCATGCCGGCTCCGAGGCACAGCAACGTATGATACCCGAGAAAGCTCATCGCAATCACAACGAGCATCGGAAGAATCATGTAATGCGGAACGCCTGCCGACACCTGCGCGAGCAGCATTGCCGCCGCCGGACGTTCGGCTACCAACGCTTCGATCGAAGTTTCCGGAATGCTTGCGATCGCTCCGTTCACGTCCCCCTGCACGTTCGGAAGCCCGAGGCTCAGCAGGAAGAAGATCAGCATCGATACAACCATGCATCCGATCGACCAGACGCCCTGATGCTTAACACGGTCGATAATCTTCACATTCTGCATGCCGCAGCTCAATACCGTTACATCGGAGATCATGCCGATGTTATCGCCAAAGCATGCGCCGCCCGCGATTGCGCAGACGGTCAGGATCATATCGCCGCCGACCAGATGGTTCAGCCATAGGAAAATCGGTGCACAGGCGGCAAAAGTCCCCCATGAGGACCCGGTTGCGACCGACAGCAGGCAGGTTACAAGGATGGAAACCGGCGCGATCGTTCGTGCCGTCACTCCGAGTTTCAGGGCAAGATGAATCAGCGCCGCTCCGACGCCGGTTGCCATAAAGCATTCCGCGACGCCGTAAGCAAACATCAGAATAAAGAAGATCAGCGCAATGATCTTGGCGGCTTCGAGGCCGTGTGCAAAAGCGGTTTCAAACTTGACGCGATACAAGATCAGATAGACAAGTGCGGCAGTAAAGGTTGCGATCGGTGCGGCAAGCAGCAGATCGAGCCGAAAAAGGATGACCAGAACGGCAAAGACGATCAGCGGGATAAACTTCAACAGGGACACCCAAAAACAGCGTTTGTCGTCGAGAGGTTCCTTGCCGACCATTTCTTTCTCCATAACGTGCCGTCCCTCCTGAAACTGTCCTCATTCTAACAGATTTTTACGTTCTTTGCAAGATAATCCGGGAATATACATTTTTCATTTATAATACTTAGAAACTATTCGCAAAACAAAAGATCCTGTGGTATACTGATATCAGAACGGAGGTTCGCTATGGAACTGATTCTGCTGTATACCGCGTTTGTGTATGTTCCGATCGTTTGCATGACGCTCTATGCTTACGCACGGCGAAACCGGATTCTGCGCGACGTCTTCAAATCGCTTCTGATCCCGTCCCTCGCCGTTCTGTATCTTCTTGCCGCAGAGCGGCCGGCGTTCTGGATCTTGCTGGCGCTTCTGTTTGGATGGATGGGCGATGTGTTTCTGCTGCGCCGCCACCATTGGAATCTCGGCTGCGGAATCCTGTCCTTTGCGCTCGGACATATCTGCTATATTGCGGGCATGCTCTCCACTCGTCCGGGTCTGCATTTGATCGCTGCCGCATCGGTCGTCTGGATCGGACTCTGCCTGTTAGGCGTTCGGCGCTTTCTGATCCCTTATGCGCCGAAACGTCTGAAGCTGCCGAGTCTTTGCTATGCCGCGCTGTTATCCGGCACCTGCGCAACCGCGCTGTACCTTGCCTGTACCTCGCGCCTGCATGCTGCGTATGTACTCGCGTTCTTCGGGGCGCTGCTGTTTATGGTGTCCGACGGTCTTTTAGCCTACGATATGTTCGGACGGAAGACCCGGCTTGGGAACTTCTTTGTTATGATGACCTATATTCTCGCACAAACTGCATTGGCAATCGGTTTTGTGCTGCACGGAGGTATTTAAAATGGATGGAAATATCGTTCTTCTGATTCTTGCAATCCTGATTTTAGCGGCGCTGGTCGCTGTGATCATTCTGCTTGCGATTCCGCGGCGTCCAAAAGGACTGTCCGAACTGGAGCGCGAGCTGCATCGGGATCTACGCTCGTACAACGACATGATCACCGACAATCAGCATGATGCAAACATGCTGCAGGAGCAGCGGTTCTCCAACTTTGAGCGAACAACCGAAAGCCGTTTGTCCGCGTTGTCCGGCGCGATCTCCGGGATGGCTAAAACGCTGTCCGACGAGCAGCACAATTCTGCTAACGCCTCCGAGCAGCGCTTTGCAAGTTTTGAGAAAACGAACGAGCAGCGGTTCTCAACCTTTGAGCAGACCAACGAGCAAAAGCTCGAACAGATCCGGCAAACGATGGAACGCCGTCTCTCCGCCATGCAGCAGGAAAACGGTGAGCGGCTCTCTGAAATGCAAAGAATCGTCGATGAGAAGCTGCAGAAGACGCTCGAAACACGAATCGGTGAATCCTTCAAGCTGGTCTCGACCCAGCTCGAGCAGGTCTACAAGGGACTTGGTGAAATGCAGTCCGTCGCCGCCGGCGTGACTGATCTGAAAAAGGTCCTGTCCAACGTCAAAACGCGCGGAATTCTCGGCGAAGTGCAGCTCGGAGCAATTCTTTCGGAGATTCTCTCCCCCGAGCAGTACGATACGAACGTCGCTACCAAATCCGGTTCCCGCGACGTGGTCGAATATGCGATTAAAATGCCCGGCGAAGGCGACGGCATCGTCTATCTTCCGATCGATGCAAAATTTCCGGGCGAAACCTACGGTGCTCTGATGGATGCTTACGACTCCGGTTCCGCCGACGCCGTTTCCGCTGCCGCTGCAGCGCTGATCACCCGGCTCAAGAGTGAAGCGAAGGACATTCATCAAAAGTACATCGATCCGCCGAACACGACCGATTTTGCGATCCTGTTCCTGCCGTTTGAAGGCTTGTATGCCGAGTCTGTGCTTCTGGATGTATTTAACGACCAAGACCTGATACTCAGTCTTATTAAGCCGG
>CADAQS010000168.1 GCA_902790115.1 uncultured Eubacteriales bacterium
CGGGAACACGCCGTGATTGTGCAAAATGTAGTATCCGTCCAATCCCGCCGCAGTCAGCTCCTCCATCGATGCGCCCTTCATGCATTGATGGATCATCGTAGCAATCATTTCCCAATGTGCCATCTCTTCCGTACCTGTCTGCGTGTCATCCCTTGACACATTTGCTCGGACAAGCCGTTTTGCACCGTTCTCCAAAAAACGGCGGTGCATGCCGCGGCAGTCCGAAGACCCGGCATGCACCGCTCCGCAGCCGGAAAGGATCGTCTCTTTTCCAAGAAAAAGCGATCCAAGATCTGGATATCCTGTCAAACTACCGGATTCTATTCAGGTCATGCAAGCATTTGGCAGACAGATGAAGGGAAAACTGTTTGCGGACTTTGTTCTCGCTCGCCGGCACGACGTTCCAAAGCTTCCGGGCAAATGTATCCGTTGATACCACAAAAGCCCGGTCCGGTTCCGTACCGAATCAGGCTTTTGATGCGAATTTTTCCCGGATCCGTGTACGGTCAGTACAGCCGTCCGGTGCTGTTTTGCGGAAAACGTTTTCCCGAAGAGCGATCTTACTGTTCCACAGTGTCTTTCTGCGCCGCTTCGGTGTTGTGGCAGGCGACCATGTGGCCGTTGCCGTAATCCTTCATGCGCGGCATTTCATGCTTGCAGGCTTCCGTTGCATAGCGACAGCGCGGATGGAACGGGCAGCCGGTCGGTGCATGGATCGGGCTCGGAACTTCGCCTTCGAGCAGAATCCGATGGCGGGAACGCTCGACGTCGTAGTCCGTGATCGGAACCGCGGAAAGCAGCGCCTTCGTATACGGATGCATCGGATGCGTGAAGATCTCCTCCGCATCCATTGTCTCAACAATATGACCGAGGTACATGACGCCGATGGTATCCGCGATGTGGCGGACAACGGCAAGATCGTGCGCGATGAACACGTAGGTCAGACCGAGTTCCTTCTGAATCTTCTGGAACAGATTGATGATCTGCGCCTGAATCGAAACGTCCAGTGCGGAAACCGGCTCGTCGCAGACGATCAGTTCGGGATCGCAGGCCAGCGCGCGGGCGATGCCCAGACGCTGACGCTGACCGCCGGACAGCTCATGCGGATAACGATCGGCCATATCCGGCAGAAGTTCGACCGTCTGAAGCAGTTCTGCAACGCGCTCTTTGGTCGCCTTGGAATCGTGTCTTCCGGGGCCGAGAACAACGGCCTCGCGCAGAATATCGCCGCAGGACTGTCTCGGATTCAGCGATCCGTAGGGATCCTGGAAGATCAGCTGGATCTTCCGGCGAATCTTGGCGATATCCGACTTGGATGCCGTAACCAGATCCATATCCTTGTAATAAATATGACCGCTGGTCGCCTCGTTGATCCGGAGGATACATTTGCCGGTCGTTGTCTTGCCGCAGCCGGATTCGCCGACGAGTCCGTACGTTTTGCCGCGTTCGACCTCAAACGAAATATCGTCGACCGCCTTCACCCAGTTGGTAACCCTGCCGCCGAGCGTTTTCGTGGCCGGGAAATACATTTTCAGGTTTTCGACCCGAAGCAGAATGTCTTTGTCAGGCATGTTCACGGCCTCCTCTCACGTCCAAATGGCACGCAATGCAATGCCCTTCCTCCACCTCACGCAGCGGCGGATGCGGCTTGTTCAGACATTCCTCACAAGCATACTTGCAGCGGTCATAGAAGGAGCAGTGCTCGGGGATGTCGGCAAGGTTCGGCGGCGTTCCCTGGATCGGGATCAGCTGTTCGCCCTTTTCGCTGTCGAGCCGCGGCACGGATTCCATCAGACCAAGCGTGTAGGGATGGCGCGGATGCTTCATGATCGTTTCCGCAGTACCGGATTCGACGATCCGTCCGGCGTACATGACATAGATGCGATCCGCATAGCGGGTCACCAGACCGAGGTTATGCGTGACCACGATGAGGGAGGTGCCGTTTTCCTGCACGAGGCTCATCAGCAGCTCCATGACCTGCGCCTGCGTCGTAACGTCGAGCGCCGTGGTCGGCTCGTCGGCAATGATCAGCTCACTCGAGCAGGCGACCGCGATTGCAATCAGCACGCGCTGCCGCATGCCGCCCGACATCTCGAACGGATAGTTCTTCATACGCGCTTCGGGATCGGGGATACCCACCGCTTCCAAAGCCTTGATGCCGCGCTCCCACGCCTCCTTTTTGGTCATACCCTTGTGATGGACACGGAGTACCTCCGTCAGCTGATTGCCGACGGTAATGACCGGATTGAGGCTGGTCATCGGCTCCTGAAAGACCATCGAAATGCCGTTGCCGCGAACCGTGCGCATTTTCTTCTGATCGAAGGTCAGAAGGTTTTCTCCGCGGAACCATACCTCGCCGCCGAGGATCTTTCCCGGAGGGCTCTGAATCAGCTGCATGATTGAAAGCTGCGTGACGGATTTGCCGCTGCCGGATTCGCCGACGATCGCCACGACCTCGCGCTTGTTGACATGAAAGCTGACGTCATTTACGGATTTCACCTCGCCCGAATCCGTGAAAAAGGAGGTGCGGAGGTTTTTGACATCCAATAACACTTGCTTTTCTTCCATTACAGTTTCCCCCTCAGTCTCGGATCCATAGCGTCACGCAGGGAGTCGCCGCAGATGTTGAACGCGATGACCACCAGCATGATGCAGATGCCGGGCAGAATCGCGATCAGCGGCTGATTGAACAGATAGTTGTAACCTTCGCTGACCATGACGCCCCATGCCGGAGTCGGAGCGGCGATGCCGACGCCGAGGTAGCTCAGCGTGGACTCGAGCATGATCGCCGTACCGACGTTCATCGTAAACGTAACGATCAGCGACGCAAGGCAGTTCGGCAGCAGATGCTTGATCATGATTACAAGATGGTTCTGTCCGATCAAATGACCATCGAGGAAAGAACCATCGTGAAGATGATCGGCGGAATGGCGATGAACGCGTCCGTGATACGCATCACGACCGTGTTGGTCCAACCGCCGATGTAGCCCGCCGCCAGCCCGATGAACGTGCCGACGATGGCCGCCCAGACGCTGGAAAGAATACCGGTCAGAAGCGAAACGCGAGCGCCGTAAACCAATCTTGCAAGAGTATCTCGGCCGATGTTGTCCGTGCCCAGGAGATGCTCCTTCGACGGACCGCGCAGCATATTGAACAGATCCTGCTCATACGGGCCGTAACCGATCAGCTTACAGATCAGCGGCGCAAAGAGCGCGCACAGCACCAGAGCGACCAGAATGCCGAAGCACAGCTTTGTCGTAATGCCGCGGCTGAAAAATACACGGAAGAAACGGGATACGCCACTTTTTTTGCGGGAGGTCTTCTTTTTTGCAAGTTCTGCCATATGTCTCACCTCCAGGATTTGCGGATCCGGGGATCCACGAAGCCGTACAGCAGATCGATGATCAGATTGACAATGACGACGAAAACGGAGATCACCAGAACGCAGCCCTGAATAACCATGTAATCGCGGCCCTGAATGGCAATCGTGATCAGCGTGCCGATGCCGGCGATGTTGAACACCTGCTCGATCATCAGAGAACCGCCGAAAACGACGCGAACCTGCAGACCGATGGTCGTAATGACCGGGATCAGAGCATTTTTCAGCGCATGGCGGTAGATGACCCGGGACTCAGGCAGACCGTTTGCGCGCGCGGTCCGGATGTAATCCTGATTGATGACTTCCAGCATGTTGGATCGCGTCTGGCGCGCGACGGATGCCAGAAGACTGAATGCCAGAATGGAGACGGGCAGGATCGCATAATAGACATACTGCCCGAAGTTTTCAGACGGTGCCACATAGCCGGACAGCGGCAGCAGATCCAGTTTCAAACCGAAAATGAAGATGCCGAGAATACCCAGCCAGAAAGACGGAGCGCCGAGTCCGATCGTAGACAAAAACGTAATGATGTTGTCGATCAGTTTTCCGCGCCGCACAGCGCTGATGATACCGAACACGATACCGAGCACGCTGGCAATGATCAGCGCGGGCAGGCCGATCGACATCGTCCGCGGCAGACGTTCAAAGATACAGTCCGTCGCCGGGCGAGAAAATTTGATGGAATCGCCGAGGTCTCCATGAAATACGCCGTTGATCCAGATGAAATACTGCGCCACAACAGGCTTATCCAGATAATACTTCTCGTGGAAAGCCGCAACCTCTTCGTTGGTCGCCTCCGTACCCATGGCTAACAGCGCAGGGTCACCGGGCAGTATCCGCACCAAGGCAAATGTTATGATGGAGACCATGAAAACAACGATCAGGGAAATTCCCAGTCGCTTCAGAACAAATCGTCCCATGGAGTCACCGCCTTCTTGGAATTTTGTAGGGAATAAACCGACAGGACATGCGCTTTTGGGGGCACATGCCCTGTCGTTTCAGTTCAAATCAATGAGCCGACCGCGAAAGGATTACTGTTCCTTCCAGAGCTCATGCCAGGTGGCGCGGCTGTGCTGAACCGTACCGTAATCGCCGTGCAGCTTCGGGCTGGTAACAGCGGTGGTGTAGGTGATCGCAACGGTGTACAGGTCCACGGTCTCATCGAAGAGAATGCGGACTGCTTCCTTCAGATCCTTGGTCAGGGTCGCTTCATCGGACACATAAGCATCTGCGATGAGATCCAGAGAATCCTGACGGTGCGTGAACGTCTTGGAACCGAAGTTGATGCCGGTGATCATGTTCGCAGCAACCTGCGAGAACTGACCGTTGGACAGACCCATCTGATGGAACAGGATGCCTTCCCACTCGCCGAAGTAGTTGACGTAGTTCGCAACTTCGATTGCGTTGAGTTCCACTTTGATGCCGATTGCTTCGAGCTGGCTCTTGCAGATCTGAGCAAGCTGACCCATGAAATCGCCGACCTGATAGTTGATCTTCAGAACATAGTCGCTGTCATAGTTCGCTTCCTTCAGAAGTTCCTTGGCCTTTTCGACATCGTAGCCGTAGCCCTTGACTTCGTCATTGTACATAGACGTGCCGGCAATTGCCCACTGGTTGGAGCTGGTGCCGAACTTGCCGTCTCTGAGCAGCTGCTTCACGATCGTTTCCGCATCGATCGCATAAGCGATCGCCTGACGGACGCGGACGTCCTTAAGCGGCGTATCCGCCTGCGTGTTGAAGCAGAACGTGTAAGCCGTTGCCGGGATGGCAGCGTTGGTCAGTTTGAATCCCTTCGCCTCCAGAGCTTCCGCCGTAACAGCGTCGCCGGAGATGTTCATGACGTCGAGGTCGCCTTTTTCAAGAGCTGCCTGCTGCGTTGCGGTGCTGTTGTAAATCACAAAGTTCACGCCGTCAAGCAGCGGAGCGCCCTGCCAATAGTCCGCAAAAGCTTCTGCGAAGATGCCTACGCCATGCTCCCACTTGGTGACTTTGAACGCACCGGTGCCGATGGGCGCCTCGTTAAAGCCGTCCACACCGAGGGTCTCCACCGCCGTCGGGCTGCACAGATAGCAGCTGCGCGCGAGGCCGTAGTTGAACAGGGAGTTCCAGCTGGACAGATGGACGACGACGGTGAGGTCGTCAACCGCTTCCGCGCTCTCATACTGGCTGAAGTAGGAACCGCTCAGGGTGCCGTTCGCCTTGTAGTAATCGAGGTTCCATGCAACCGCCTTTGCGTCGCAGGGCGTGCCGTCCTGGAACTTGATGCCTTCCTTCATCTTGATCGTGTAGGTCAGAGCCGCGGGATCGCCGACGAAGGATTCGCAGAGGTAGGGCTGCGGAACGCCGCTCGCGTCATAGCGGAGCAGGGTCTCGTAGAACGCCGATGCGATCGTGGTTTCGTTGGTGTTGCGAAGCATCCAGCCCTGCAGCGTGGTGGGATCGCCGGTGATCGGGATGTTCAGCGTGCCGCCCTTGACGGGTTCCGCCGCCGCCGGTTCTTCGGCCTTCGGCTCTTCGGGCTTCTGCTCGGCAGGCTGTTCTGCCGGCTTCTGCTCTTCGGTCTTCGCGGGAGTTTCATTGGTCGTACCGTTGTTGGCAGCGGGCTGCTCGGGCTTCGCGCAGGCGAAGCAGGCAGCGATCATGACCAGCGCCAAGATCAGTGCGAGTGTCTTTTTCATACTGTTTCCTCCTT
>CADAQS010000169.1 GCA_902790115.1 uncultured Eubacteriales bacterium
AAGACGAGGTTTGCCGGTTCGCTGTAGATGATGATGTCTAAAAGCGGCGCGACGACGATCCACGAAATGACGTTCGCGAGCACCTGGAAGAGGTTGAACACGAGCACGTCCTTCCAGCCGAACACGCCCTCATCGACCTTCAGACGCGGATACGCGAGACCGACGATGCAGCAGGAGATGCCGGACGCGACGACCCAGCTCCACCACGGCGAGCCGTACTGCACGGCGTCGGAGATCGCATGGCCGATGAACGCGATCAGAAAGCCCGCGATCGGTCCGAACATTGCCGCAAAGAATGCGCCGATGCCGTAGGCGGTCTGAATATCCGTTTCGGGAATACCGGTCGGAACTTTCACATACATGAACAGCAGCGTAAACAACGCGGCGCCGATGCCGGTCGCAACGATGGTCTTGGTTTTGAATTCAAACAGCTTTTTCATTCGATTGCCTCCATTCTTTTTCCTAAATATATACAATACGCGCATTTGCGTATTTTGTCAATCCTTTGTGAACTCCACGGTCCAATCCGCGCCGAATCCGATCCCGTACTGCTGCGCCATAGAGCCCTGCGTGACCGCCATGGCGATCCGCATCATCTCGTTGTTGTACAGCATCGGCTCGCCTTTTTGGGCAAACCCGAAGCTCTGGTGGAACAGCACGCTCCGATCGAACACAAGCTCCCCGCTGTGGCAGACCTTGGTGCGGACCATGTCGCCGTAGCAAAAACCCGCGCGGTTGAAATCCGCAAGCGGAATGTTCGACCAGAGGTTTCCGAAATTCGGATCGTCGATCTCAAAGATGCCGCGGACACGGTTCGGTTCGACCACGGGCTCTTTGATCGGGTGCGTCACGATCTCGTCCACCGGATACGCCGGGCCGACGCCCTCGAAGTCGATGATGCCCGACGCGAGCCGCGCCGCCGTATAGCCGAACAGATCGCGCCCGTGGAAGATCGCGACGCCGCGCGTGGTCTGCAGCCGGTTCACGGTCTCGTCGATCTCGCGCACCTCCTCGATGCCGAACTCCTTTTTGATATGCGTCAATGCGCCGTTGTCGGGCGTGACCACATAATAGCCGTTTTTGGTCTTTGCCACGCACGCCCGCCGCGACGTGCCGACGCCCGGATCGACAACCGAAACATAGATCGTACCCTTCGGCCAAAACGGCAGGCTCTGCAGCAGCCGGTAGCTCGCCGACCACGTGTCGTACTGCGGGATCTCATGCGTGCCGTCGAAGATCTCAAGCTCCCGGTCCACGGTTTTCACAACGCCGTACATCGCGCTGACGGCGCCCTCCTTGTAGGTAAAGTCCGTCTGAAAAACCAGTATCGGTTTGTCAAACATACCCATAGTCTTTCCTCCTTTATCCGACGAACGGGTTCCAGAACCGTCCGTGATTGATGAAAATGGTGACGGCGAGCGAGCCGAGCGTAATCAGCGCGCAGGCGGCGATCGCAATCGCATCGTTCTTTTGGAGCGGCTTAAACGCGTACCACGTGCGCTTTTTGTGCTTTCCGAAGCCGCGCAGGTCCATCGCGTTGCTGATCACCTCGACGCGGTCGAGCGACGAAAAGATCAGCGGAACAAAGATGTTCATCATGTTCTTGAGCCGCGTGCCGAGCTTTTCCTTTTTGGAAAGATCCAGCCCTCTTGCCTGCTGCGCAAGCGAAATGTCGTTGTAATCGCGGATCATATCGGGAAAATACCGCAGCGTCAGCGACACCGCAAACGCCGCCTTATAGCTGACGCCGATCGAGCTCAGCGACGCCGCAAACTCGCTCGGGTTCGTCGTGAGCAGAAACATCATGCCGAGCGGGATCACGGACAGGTATTTGAGTACCTTCGTGCCCTGATACAGCAGCTGTTCCGCCGTCGCCGTGTACCGCTCGGAGATCGAAAACAGCTCGTGCTTCGTGCCGTAGATTCCGACGCCGTACTGCGGATCGAACACGAACGTCAGCACGAAGTTGATCGCAAGGAACACCAGCACATAGTACAGCATGACCTTGATCTGCGAGAATTTGATCTCCGACACGCGCAGCACCCAGAACGAGAACGCCAGCACGACCAGAATCACGCGCGCGTCGTAGGAGAACATGACCGTGAACGTCAGCAGCAAAAAGCACAGCAGCTTCGTCATACCCGACAGGTTGAAGACGAAATTGTCCTTTTCTATGTAGTCAAACAGTTTCGCTTTCATGACGGTCGGCCTCCTCCCGATCGATAAACTGCTGCACGAAATTCTGCGGATCGTCGAGCCCCGCCAGATTGGCGAGTTCGTACAGCGAGGTCAGCTTGAGGTTAGCGCGCTCCGCCATCCGGCTGTCGGTCAGGATGGCCACCGCGCTGTCGTCACCGATCTTCCGCCCGCCCGCAATCACGATCGCGTGCGGCGTGTATTCGAGCATCAGATGCATGTCGTGCGTGATCATGATGATCGTGATGCCCTGCCGGTTCAGCCCGCGCAGAAACTCCATGATGTCCGTATAATGCCGGTAGTCCTGCCCGGCCGTCGGCTCGTCGAGGATCAGTATCTGCGGATCCATCACGAGCATCGACGCAATCGTCACGCGCTTTTTCTGTCCGAACGACAGCGCCGAGATCGGCCAGTTGCGCATCGGATACAGGCCGCAGATCCTGAGCGCGTGCTCGACGCGGCTTCGGATCTCGTCCTCCGGGAGTTTGCGGATGCGAAGTCCCAATGCGACCTCATCAAAGATCATCGGCTTTGAGATCATCTGATTCGGGTTCTGCATGACGTAGCCGATCTTATACGAGCGCTCCTTGATCGTCCAGTCGCGGATCGACTGTCCCTCGTAGAGGATGTCTCCCGCGTCCTCTTTGACAAAGCCGCAGATGACCTTTGCGAGCGTGCTCTTGCCCGCGCCGTTCGTCCCGACAATCGAGACCATCTCGCCGCGCCGGATGTCAAAGCTGATGTCCTGCAGAATCCTTCGCTTTTTCGTATACTGAAAAGACAGGTTCCGCACCGAAAGCAGCACCTCGCCCTGTTCCTTTTCGGCATGCGGCGGCTGTGCGGCAGCCCACCGAGACAGCGGCTCGCGCACCGCGTCGATGTCCAGCGTATCGAGATAGCCCGGATGCATTTTGGGCGTGAGTCTTACGCCCGCATATTTCAGCGCGGTCACATACAGCGGTTCACGGTTGCCGAGCTCACGCAGAATATCCGAGGGAACGAGCTCGTCC
>CADAQS010000170.1 GCA_902790115.1 uncultured Eubacteriales bacterium
ATCAAACTGGATACAAGGCATTTTGCAAAGCGGCAGCTGACCTGGTTTCGGCGCAACAAGCAAACCAAGTGGCATGCAATCGAGCCGGACATGCCGCTGGAAGACATTATTATGGAATTGCAAAAGGAGATCGAACAAAAGCTTTGAAATCGATTCAGGAGTATATCAAAGAGGCAGAAGAGCGGGTCAGGGAGCCTTTTGCCAATGCGGAGCGAATTGCGTTACTGACTTCGCGCAGAGTTTTGAATGCCTTTCAAAACAATATGGTTTCCGCTCGCCATTTTGCGCCGACCGAAGGGTACGGATATGACGACATCGGCAGAGACACGCTCGACCGAGTGTTCGCGGAAGCATTGCAGGCGGAAGATGCGCTCGTCCGTCCGCAGATTGCAAACGGAACGCATGCGATCTTTCTGGCATTGAGCGGCACCCTCGAGCCAGGCGACAAGATCCTTTCCGTGACGGATCTGCCGTATGATACACTGCAGACGGCGATCGGTCTGAACGGCTCCGTTCCGAACGCTTTGTCGCGGATGGGAATCTCACTCGAATCTGTTCCGTTCAAAAAGGATCGAATCGATGTGGATGCCGCGGTTGAAAAGGTGCGAGCCGATGCATCGATCAAAATGATCTATACGCAGCGTTCCCGCGGCTATGCCTGGCGAAACGCCGTCACGATCGCAGAGCTGAAGGAATGTTTCGATGCGCTGCGTTCTGCGCGAGGCGATCTGATTTTCTTTACGGACAACTGCTACGGCGAGTTTACGGAGGAACGGGAACCGACCGCCGTCGGAGCAGACCTGATCGCAGGAAGCCTCATCAAAAACTGCGGCGGCGGTATCGCGCCGACAGGCGGCTATCTTGCCGGTCGAAAGGATCTGATCGAGAGCGTTTCCTATCGGCTGACAACGCCCGGAAGCGGCAGAGAAGTCGGCTCCTACGCAGCGTCCTATCGCCCGTATTATCAGGGACTCTTTTTAGCGCCGCATACGGTTTGCCAGTGCATGAAGAGTGCGATTCTGTTCTCGGCGCTGTTTGAGCAGCTGGGTTATGTATCCATGCCTTCATCCGATGCTAAAAGAAGCGACATCATCCAATCCGTACAGTTTGACACGAAAGAGGAGCTGGTCGCCTTCTGCCGCGCGGTTCAGTCGGCAGCGCCGATCGACAGTTATGTCACTCCGGAACCGTGGGAAATGCCAGGCTATGCGGACCCGGTGATTATGGCGGCAGGAGCATTTGTACAGGGCGCGACGACGGAACTCAGCGCAGATGCGCCGATCCGGGAACCGTATGTCGGCTATATGCAGGGTGCTCTGACCTATGAGCACGCTGTTCTTGCGGCAGAAAAAATCTGTGCCGCTTTGCTTGAGAGAAAGGAAAAAGCTAATGAACCCTTATGATGATTTCGAACGGATGAAAAAGGAAGACGCGTTCGCAGAGGATTCTGACGAGGAACTGGACGACGACATGTACTGTGACCTCGATCCGACCAAGATCTGCGATAATTGCTTCAAGTGTCTGGAGACCGATTCGGACTATGCCTCGATCGAAATCGACGGCGTCTATATGGACGGAGAACGCCTTTACTGAGGATTCTCCTCGTCCTTTTGAACGGCAGGAGGCAAGGGGGACGGGTCGTCTTCCCGCAGCTTGATGTACTTTGCCGCTGTGCGTCTGCGGTCCTCCGAGATCGCCGCATAATGCTTTCGTGTCGTGTTGACATCCTTGTGTCCCAACACGTCAGCAACCAGATAAATATCGCCGCTCTCCTGATACAGCATCGTACCGTACGTGCTGCGAAGCTTATGCGGTGTTATTCTTTTCAACGGAGTGGACAGTTTTGCGTATTTTTTAACCAGATTTTCGACGGCGCGCGTTGTAATGCGCTTCCGTTGCATGGAAAGAAACAACGCGTTTTCATGGCCGGTTACCGGCGTGATCTGATCCCGTTCGGAAAGATACTCTAAAAGTGCATCACGAACTTCCGGGCCGAAAGCAAGCCGCTCCTGATTTCCGCCTTTGCGCGTAACCACAAACTGGTTCCGTTCAAAATCCACATCTTTGATATCGATTCCGACCAGTTCCGAAATCCGGATTCCGGTGCCCAAAAACAGTGTCATAATAGCGGTGTCGCGAACCTTTGTCTGATCATGATACTGCTGCTGCTTCGACGAAAGGCCGCTTCCTTGTTCAACTATCGATCAATTCCTGCTTATAGTAATACTTAAAAAACGAGCGAATGGCCGCAAGTTTTCGTGCTTTTGCGCGCTCATCATTGGTGCGGCGCTTGTTGTTCCGTATATACAATGATATATGTTCCATATATTTTTCAATATCGATCGGCCGGATCTGATTCAGCTCCGAGAGGGTAAGGGAGCGCATTGTTTTATCCTTGCAGCAATCGACTTCGCCGGAAACGAGAAACGTAAAAAAGCTTCGAAGATCGACCGCATATCCATATCGCGTCAGAATTCCGGTCGTCGTTTCAGCAGCACGGAAATACAATCCGCAAAATTCTGGCAGTTCTTTCAGAATTGCCCGAAGCCGCATCGTATAATCCATGTTTTTTTCCGTCTGATAATCCATCGCAATACCTCCGAAGAATCCGCAAAACATCCACACAAGCCGAAGAGTGGAGCTTTTCGGAAAAACCGATTGCAAAACATAGCTTCGTTTTGCTGGCTTAATTATATAGCAACTATTCGTTAAAGACAAGTTTAACGAATAGTTGTTTACGAATTGTTCAAAGGTGCGTCGCCTGCGTTTGCAGGAATTTCAGGATGGTCTTTATGCAGCTGAACGAAATCAAACGTGCGAAGATTGGATTCTTTTATCATCAATGTCTAAATTATTTTTCGTTGCATTCGAACGGCAGAATTCTATAATCAGGTATCCAGAAAAAAATCAATTCCAAGTTTGTGATAGAGTTTTATTACAGCCTCAGTATATCGATTCACGAATTGATTCATTACTTACAACAAACCCTCGCTTAATAATCGTATTCCCGTTGGAATACCTGCGATATCTCAGTCATAGGAATAAGAATATTTACCCGTCATATGCACATAAAAGCCTTCTTATAAAAGGCTTTTATGTATATATAATTCATATATCACCGTATACCTATAAAGGAACCGAATTATCATATAATATTTAAATGTTACTTGCGTGGTCCTGCCTTACTTTTGGATCTTCTTTATGGCTTCTCGCGCGAGAAAATCGCATCGATTGTTCTCCGGATTATCGGCATGTCCTTTGACTTTATGAAACCGTACGTGTTGTGTCGTACAAAGCGCAAGGAGTATCTCCCAAAGATCCTTGTTTTCAACGTCTTTTTTTCCGCTCGTTTTCCAATTGTTTCGCTGCCAGGAATCCAGCCAGTGCTGTTCAAACGCGTTGCATAGGTAGGCGCTGTCCGTATATAGTTCCACAAGGCAGACTCTTTTTAACAGCCGCAACGCTTCGATAGCAGCAGTGAGTTCCATGCGGTTGTTGGTTGTGTCCGGTTCTGCGCCGCTGGCTTCCTTTCGATACCCCTTGTACAGCAGCACGCAGCCCCAACCACCGGGTCCCGGATTTCCCGAGCATGCGCCGTCTGTATAAATCGTAACGGTATCCATTTCCTATTCCTTTACGCTTCAAAAAAATCGGTATATGCAAAGATGACTTCGAGCTGTAAATGCTTCAACGCTCCCGCATATAAGTCTTCTCCTATGTTATCATGCATTGTCAAAAATGTCGAGACCGCATTTTGATACTTTTCCAAAGCTTTATTCAGCGGCTCCAAATCATCGGAACGAATCAAACGCAGATTCTCAAGCGACTTGTCAAGAGTTTGCCTATATTGTTTGAGATCGTCTGCAATCCGTTGCCGATCGGTTTCCTTTTTATCATAAAGCAGCGATGTTTTACACAGATCAAACGGCAGCGTTTGCAGCAGCTCGATTCCGGTTTCGAAAGACTGAATTGCTTCCGGCGCGCCTTTCAGTGCGATCCGGACGGTTTTTGCATCTGTAATATAGGTCTCACTGATGTAACCGTCCTTGCGGATTTGCTGCTGTACGCTGACAAGACTCTCTGCATCCGTATAAGCGGCAGCAAACAGACGAAATGTGCCGTCTTTTTCAGCAATATATCCGGCGCCGCCCATTGCCTGCAGCTGATCCGATCCCGAAATTGCTTCCTGTTCCGAATCGAATTGACCCATCTGCAGCAAAAAAAACGGACTGGATTTCACGGTAAAGACATCCTGCTCGACAGGCTTTTCGCTTGGCTCTGGAGACGGTTTCTCCGTTGCTGTCGCAAAGACTTCCGCCGCTTTATCTTTATCGGAATCGACTTTTTGGGAAACGGCATTTGTAATCGGTATCAGTATACTATCCTTCAACCGATCGCCGATCGGTGAAAACGCAATGATTCCGGCCGCGAATACAACAAGAAGCAATACTGCGACCACACCGAATCCCGCGCTTTGCCTCGATCGATAATACCGTCTGCTGTGCCTTCTGTATGGATCCATAAAAAAAGCCTCCCTTTCGTGTTATCACACTTTATGAAGGGAGACGTACGTTTATTCCGTTTATATAGGTATTCTCAATGGGTTACGATCTCCTGAACGGAATTCAGCGGAATCGCCTTGGATACGTATTTCTTAATGGTCAGACGGAAGCAGGTCCACTCCCCTTCCTTGCTGTCCACTTCAAGCCGTTCATCGAGCTGATCCATAATCTGCTTTGCAATCGAAAGTCCTAAACCGTTTCCGCCTTCTCTGCGCGACTTATCGACCTTATAAAAGCGTTCAAACAGCCGCGTCATATCTTCCTTGCTGATGCCGCATCCGTCGTCCCAGACGGAAATAATCACGTCATGCGGATCCTCATCCACGATCAGGCGGACTTTCGACTTCGCATAACGGAGTGCGTTGTCAATCAGAATCACGAGAACCTGTTCAATACGGTCGCGATCGCTCATTACGTCAGGAAGCTGTTCCTTCGTTTCGACTTCCAGGCTCAGATTGTGCTTTTTTGCTTCCGGCATCAGACTCAGCGTAACATCATCCAGCAGTTCATTGACATCAAACAGAGTCATGTTCATGTTTTCCGTTCCGGACTGCAGTCTGGACAGCTGCAGCATATCCGTGATCAGTCGGCTCAATCGCTCGACTTCATGCAGCATGATATTGTAATACCGCTCTTTGGTGGCTTCGTCCTTGATCATCCCATCGCATAGAGGCTCAAGCAGGCCGCGAACCGAAGTCAGCGGCGTTCGAAGCTCGTGGCTGATGTTCG
>CADAQS010000171.1 GCA_902790115.1 uncultured Eubacteriales bacterium
ATCATGCTCGTATCGCTGCCGCTGTTGCCGAACGCCAACACCGGACGCTGTCCGATCTCGCGCTCAAAATAGATGGACTTATTTGCATTGAGGTTTTTCTGGATAAAGCCGCCGGTGAGCACCAGCTCGTCGCCGTTTTCATACTTGAAATCCATATTGGACGGTTCGTCCTCGTGTCCCTTCTGCTTAACCTCGAAGTCCGTGCCGATCACGTGCTCCGGCAAAACATAATCTTTGATCGGGGAATTTGCGACAATCGCACGGGTCGTCGTGCGCTCCGTTCCGCTGATGACCCAAATCTCAAATCCGTTATCATAGAGATATTCCACAAGCTCGACCATCGGCAGATACATATTGTCGATATAGCGCATGTTTTCAAAGCTCTGCGTATACTTTTTGCCGAACTCGACGACGTATTCGGAAAACTCTTCCAACGTCATGCCCGCATACGCCTTTGCAAAGTTTCTCGCAAGCGTTTCGTCCGCCAGGTACCCGGGCTTGATCGACGCCGCGACCTCTTTGAGCTCGTCCGATACGCGTTCCGGATGATCGACAAGGCAGTATTCGATGAACATCATCGTGTCGTAATAGGTATAGTACGTCTCGCAGGTGAGCGTACCGTCCATGTCGAACACGGCGATCCGATCCTTCTCCGGGATAAAGTCCTTTCCGCCCTCGGTCGTGACCGCGGTCACATAGTCGATCAGATCCTGCTTCGCTCCGGTCCCGTCATTCCAAAGCGAAAGCGGCGCGGCTTCGGTTTTTACTGCTTCGGGCGTTTTCCAACCGATTCCGGCGGCATACAGCGCGCCGACGATCAGTAACGCGCAAAGGGCGATCACAGCGACACAGCGCCAGATTTTCAATTGTTTTTCGGTACTCATTTGTGTTTTTCCTTATAAATACATATTAATACTTTTAGCAGTATATCATCTCCTGTCCAACAAATGTCCAACAAGTCCTGCCTCTCTCCGTTGCTTTCCACGCAAAGTATAAGCCTCTGTTGGACAGATCATGATAAACGCGGTTCGTAAATTACATTATAACTAATAGAAATCGCGTATCGTGAGAAACTGTGTCCACTTTGTGTCCAGTTTGGCAAATGAGCACAAGACGAGATAGAAAAAAGCCCCAAAACACTGAGGTTTTTGGGGCTTGTTTTGGAGGCACCACCCGGAATCGAACCGGGGATAAGGGTTTTGCAGACCCGTGCCTTACCGCTTGGCCATGGTGCCGCGAACCCGAAGGCTGGGACTTCGGATAAAAAATGGAGCGGGAAACGGGGCTCGAACCCGCCACCTCAGCCTTGGCAAGGCTGCGCTCTACCAAATGAGCTATTCCCGCAAGATGGTGCCTCAGAGTGGACTTGAACCACCGACACAGGGATTTTCAGTCCCTTGCTCTACCAACTGAGCTACCGAGGCATATTGGCGACCCGAAGGGGGCTCGAACCCCTGACCTCCAGCGTGACAGGCTGGCGTACTAACCAACTGTACTACCGGGCCGTAAGTTTGGTGGGAACAACAGGGCTCGAACCTGTGACCCCCTGCTTGTAAGGCAGATGCTCTCCCAGCTGAGCTATGCTCCCAAGCACGCTTAACGCGCATCGATTATTATAGACGATGCGCGAAAATCTGTCAACCGGTATTTTCATTTTTTTGGAAAGATTTTTGAATTTTTTTGTCCGGCCTTACGGAAAAACCGTCGCAAGCACCGTTTGCACTTCCGCACGCCGGGCCGTCATGCCTGTTTTCTCATCCTCCGTAGGCAGCACATAGATCGCCGTCCGCTCAACCCTTCGCAGCGCGGACAGCATTCCCAAAAGCTCGAACGTGTTCCGGTCGGCATGGGACATGCCTTTGGTGAGCTTTTTGAGCGACAGCAGCGTCAGCGGCGACGCATTCGAAATCGCCTCCGCCGTCCCGACTCCGAGCGCCGCCATACCGTATGCAAGCCGCAGACCCGATTCGTTTTTCAGCGTCGAAAACGATGCAGCATCGAACGTCATCCCCCCGCCCTTCACCTGGCCGATTGCGTTGAGCAGGTCTTCCGCGCAGGCTAGGTCGAGCGTCATCGCGCAGGCCGGTGCAAAGCCGAGCCATGCGCCGAGCGTTTCGCGAATCCGCGCACCTTCGGCAGCAAAGTCTTCCCCGTCCCCCGCGAGCGCGAGCGATGCCGGAATGCCGCCGATCAGCGATTCACACGGAATTGCGAGCACCGATAGCGTCGGTGGAGCGAGGCGCGCCAGCAGAATCACGCGCGCCTCGCCGTCCTCGCGCCCGATCGCCGCAAAGTCGCGCACTGCGCTCTCAAACCGCCCCTGCCGCACGGTACCGTCGTGCGCGCTGCTCATGACAGGAACCGCGAACGGCAGTCCCTGTGCCTGCGGTTCGGTTTCAGACGGCGTTTCGATCGGCACGGGCGAGGCGGCCACGCCATCGGAGAAAGCAGAAGGCTCTTCGGACGGATCGGCGTCCTCCATAAACGGCACAAGCGGCAGACGGTAGAGCGGCGTTGCGGTCGGATGCTGGGTGCGATACGGCGTCGGTGCGGGCGTCAGAGTCGGGGTCACGGTCGGGGTCGGCGTCGGCGACGGCGGCACGGCGGCGGTGCGGGATGTATGATGAGCAAGCGCGATCAGACCGATCAACAACAGCAGCGCGACGCTGCCTGCTGCGAGCAGGATGATGCGTTGTTTTCTGGATAGCAGCATAGAACCTCCGACAGAATTGTTTTTCGATTAGTGTGCCGGATTTTGCCCGCTTTTATCCGCCCCGACGCATAAATCGCCGCAAATGCTGTCACAGTTTCCCATAATTCCGCATCCCGGTCATGCAGCAACGACAACTTTCTGACAAGCGGTGATAGAGTTTGGGGCGTCCGTGAAAAGAGGCGCATCAAGAGTTGCTGTGATTTTTCGGAGAAAAATCTTCTGCTTGTGACAGATTGCGATGTTTTCCGCTCCTGTGTAAAGGGAAGCGATTTTTCCGCCAACGCGAAGGAATGTCAAAGAAGGAAGATTTTCAAATGAAAACCTTCCTTCTCTTTCCACGTTTTTACGCCTACCGAAGAATGCGCTTACAGGACCTTGCTCAAAAACAGCTTTGTACGCGGGTTTTCGGGAGAATCGAACAGGGCAGCCGGCGCGTTTTCCTCCAGGATTTTTCCCGCATCCAT
>CADAQS010000172.1 GCA_902790115.1 uncultured Eubacteriales bacterium
GCACACGATCGCAGCGATCTTTCCGCCGTACCGTTCGGACAGCCCCTGCAGGAACGCCTCCGGGGTCTGCCCGGCAAATGTGCACGTAAATGGCACCGCATCGACCCGGTCGATCCCGCAGGTGCGGCAAAGCGCCGCCCGCCGATCCGCCGTCGAAACGTACTCGAACGAGCCGCAGAACAGCTCGCGCGGGTGGTTCGTATAGGTGAACGCCACAGCGGTGTCTCCATTTGAATGCGCAAGCTCCGCCGCGCGGCAAAGCAGGGCGCGATGCCCCAGATGCACGCCGTCGAACATGCCGAGCGCGATGACAAATTGCTCCATACCTACTCCGTAAACAGATTGACAGTCAGCCGGACGCTGCCGTTCTCTGCACAGCCGATTCCCAAAAACGCGCCGTCCGCATACAGTCTTACGTTCCCCTTCGGCCCGTCGTAAACCGTCGTTTCGAGTCCGTTCAGCGCAGGTTTCTTCCGGTCAGCCGCAAGATCGATCCGCGGCAGAAACGCCAGCGCGTCCTCGCACGAGGTCAGCGCTGTTTCGAGCGTTCCGTTTGCTTTCCGCTCCGCAAGCTGCGCGATTGAAACCGCATCCGAAAGCGTAAACGCCCCCGATGCCGTGCGCAGCAGAAACGCCATGTGCGCCGGAACGCCGACCGCCGCTCCCAAATCGGCGCACAACGTTCGAACATACGTCCCGCGCGAACAGCCAATCCGAAGAAGATACCGGTTTTGATCGGTCTGCTCCCCGAGCGCAAGCGTGTCGATCAGGACCTTTCGCCGCTTTTCAGGGATCTCGGCGCCCTTTCGCGCAAGGTCATACAGTTTCTTGCCGTTGTACTTCAGCGCCGAATACATCGGCGCAACTTGTTCGCCCTCGCCCAAAAAACGCGGCAGAACGGCTTCGATCTGCTCGCGCGTGACGATCCGGTCGGACCGTTCCGTCACCGTTCCCTGCGCGTCCTGCGTGTCGGTCGCGATGCCGAACGCAATCTCCGCAAGGTACTCCTTGCGCTTGTCCACCAGATAATCGAACAGGCGCACCGCCCGACCGACGCATACCGGCAGAACGCCCGCCGCTTCGGGATCGAGCGTACCGAGATGCCCGACGCGTCTGGTCTCAAAAATCTTCCGTACATCCACCACGGCGTCGCTGGACGACATGCCGGGCGGCTTCAATACCGTAACGATCCCTTCCATTGCTCACCGCGTACCGGCAAATGCGCGCATCGCATCGAGCAGTGCCGGAAGGATTTTCTGCTTTGCCTGTTCCATCGGACCGTCCAGTGTGCAGCCTGCCGCGCGCTGATGCCCGCCGCCGCGGAATGCCGCCGCCACGGCCGAAACATCCGCGCCGCGCTTGGATCTGAGGCTTCCGCGGATCTTGCCGTCAGGCGATTCCCGAAGCGTGCATGCGATCTCGACCGGTTCAAGATCCCGAAGGTAATCGATCAGTCCCTCGCAGTCCGCTTCTTCAGCGCTGCAAGCGAAAAGATCTTTCTGCGTGATGCACGCGATCACGACCGTATCGTGTTCATACAGTTCCATCGTCTGGAGCGTATGCGCGATCAGTCTGCCCTTTCGGAGCGGCATCGTGCGGAACAGCCGCCGGTTCAGCTCCGGCAGTTCGATTCCGGTCTCTGCAAGCTCCGCCGCGATCCGGAACGTATCCGGCGTCGTGTTGGAATATGCGAAATTGCCCGTATCGGTTGCGATCCCCGTAAACAGGCACTCCGCGATCTCTTTGGTGACCGGGACGCCGAGCGCACGGATCAGCCGCTCGATCAGCTCTGCCGTCGCTGCGACATTCTCCACCCAGTCGCCGTCCTTGGTGCTGCGCGGGTTGGTTCCATGATGATCGATGCAAAACTGGAACGGCGCCTGCTCAAGCGTATCCTGCAGCGCATCGACGCGCGCGTGGTCTGCGCAATCCACATAGATCGCGGCTTCCGGCACAGCGCGCAGCGTCTGTACGACCGTGTCGCTGCCGGGCAAAAAGCGAAGATACGGCGGCACCGGATCGACGCATGCGACCGTCGCCGTCTTATGCAGCGTGCGCAGCGCATGGTACAAAGCAAGGCAGGAGCCCAACGTATCACCGTCGGGTGAGCGATGGGCTGCCAGTACAAAATCCGTATGTGATTCGATGAATGCTTTCGCCGCCGCGATGTTCATGCTTCGGGTTCCTCTTCGGAGGTTTTGGGCTCGTCCTTGTGCAGCGAACGCAGCACCTCCGCGATGTGCACGGAGTAGGCGATCGAGTCGTCGCCGACGAACTTGATCTGCGGGACGCGCCGAATCGTCATGCGCATGCCGACCTCATGCTGAATAAAGCCGGCCGCATGGTTCAGCGCGTCGACGGCGGTCTTGGCCGCCTGTTCGTCCTCGCCGTAAACCGAGACGTGCGCTTTGGCGTATTTGAGGTCCTGCGTGACCTCCATCGACGTGATCGATGTGACGGTCGGGATTCGCGGATCCTTCATGTCGAAAATGACCGCGCTGACCGTTTTTTTCAGCTCCTCCGCGAGGCGCTCCATTCTGACCTTTGCCATTACCGCTGTACTTCCTCCATCGTATAGCACTCAATTACGTCGTCCACGAGAATGTCGTTGAAGCCCTCGATCGAAATGCCGCATTCATAGCCCGCAAGCACCTCTTTCGCATCGTCCTTAAAGCGCTTCAGCGAGGCGACCTTGCCGTCATGCAGCACAATGCCGCCGCGGACCACGCGGATCTGCGCGTTACGCGTAACCTTGCCTTCGTTGACGTAGGCACCGGCGATCGTGCCGACGCCGGAGACGCGGAACGTTTCGCGCACCGTGCAGCGGCCGAGTTCGACCTCCTGGAACACCGGTTTGAACATGCCCTTCATCGCGTTCTCGACGTCTTCAATCGCGTTGTAGATGACGCGATAGGTGCGGACGTCAACATGCTCCTTCTCGGCCGTCGTGCGGGCGGTCGAGTCCGGACGAACGTTGAAGCCGATGACGATTGCGTTCGACGCGGATGCGAACATGATATCGCTTCCGGTGATCGCGCCGACGCCGCTGTGGATGCAGCGGACGCGGACTTCGTCGTTGGACAGTTTTTCGAGCGCCTGCTTGACCGCTTCGACCGAACCGGTCACGTCGGCCTTGATGATCAGGTTCAGCGTCT
>CADAQS010000173.1:0-3151 GCA_902790115.1 uncultured Eubacteriales bacterium
GGGCGGCAACGAGGAAAAGTACATCTTTGTTTCAATAGCCGATATGGAGTCGCTCACAAGCAAATCCGATATTTTCGATATGACAGAGCTCAGCGTTTCGGCTTCTCAGGAGCAGCTCTCGGACTATGCCGAGAAAATATCCTCAGAGGTTGACGGACTTTCGGCACGCCTTGTAAAGCGCGTTACCCAATCCGAGAACACAGTGCTTTCAAAGCTGCAGGCGCTTGTGCTGCTTGTAACTATAATCGTCCTGCTGCTGACTATGATTTGCGTTGCCACAACAATGATGGCGGTAGTTACCGAACGCAGGAAGGAAGTTGGACTTCGCAAGGCGCTTGGCGCTTCAAACAGAAGTATAATTTTTGAGTTTATGGGCGAGGGCTTGTTGCTCGGCGCAATCGGCGGACTGCTCGGTTCGATTTTCGGCTTCATCTTTGCGCAGGCGGTCAGCGTCGTGCTGTCGTTTGCGATCATCCGCCGTAAAAAACTGCCGTTCACGCTGAAGAAGGAGACGCTGAAGCGCCCGCACGCGCAGGAGATCGGCGACATTCTGCGGATCGGAACGCCGATCGCGCTGCAGGATCTTCTGGTCAGCGTTTCCTTTCTGCTGATCCTTGCGATCGTCAATCGCCTCGGCGTGACGGTCTCGGCGGGCGTCGGCGTTGCGGAAAAGATGTGCGGCTTTGCAATGCTCGTGCCGTCTGCTTTCATGCAGTCGATGTCGGCGTTTGTCGCACAGAACATCGGCGCGAAAAAGCCGGAGCGCGCCAAACGCGCTCTGCTGTACGGCATTCTGACCTCGTTCTCGATCGGCGTCGTGATGGCGTATCTGAACTTCTTCCACGGCGAATGGCTTGCAGGATTGTTTGCCAACGATGCGGACGTGATCGCCGCAGCGGCGGATTATCTCAAGGCATATGCGATCGACTGCTTGCTCACCGCGTTTCTGTTCTGCTTTATCGGCTATTTCAACGGAATCGAGAGCACGCTGTTTGTCATGCTGCAGGGCATCATCAGCGCGTTCGGCGTCCGTGTGCCGATCTCCTGGCTGATGAGCCGTCAGGTGCCGGTCTCGCTGTTCCATATCGGCCTTGCAACGCCGGCTTCGTCCGCCTTGCAGATCCTGCTCTGCTTCGGCTATTTTGTGCTGCTGCAGCGAAGAAGCAAACTCGCAAAGCCGGCCGAATAATATATTTTCGTTTTTGCGGAGCCGATGCGCCTCGACTCCGTTTCCTTTCTTGACGGCGGCGTATGGTTTGGATATAATCAAAACAGAACCTGTTCGAGCGAAAGGAGAACGCTATGGGATTGGAACTGCGTGCCTATCGGGAGCCTGATTTTTCGCAGGCTGTTTTTCAGAAAGCACCGGACGCCGTGTTGAAGCCCGCGCCGTTTGACCGGGTTGCGCCGGAGGGCTATCATGCGATGAGCATCTTTCCGGAGTATTTCAAAATGGACGGCAAATGGCTGCTCGCTGCGGAGAGCCGCATGGACTGCGTGCCGCGCTATCAAAACGGCAAGGTCGAGGTCGTCGAGTTCCGACATCTCAAAAAGGGCGATCGAATCGTCTGCGGCCGCACCGAGGACGCGAGCGAGGGTATCTATGTGCATCCGAACGGCTTTGCGGAGACGAAGGGGGAGCGCGACGTGTTCTCATTCCGCCAGAACCGCACGCGGGAAACGGCTTTCTCGAAGGACTACGACGATCTCTACGAAGTCTTGAAGCATGACCGCGATCACGGCAAGATCGTCTGGGTGCTCGGACCGGCGGTGGCATTCGACCACGATTCGCGCGCTGCGTTTTCAAAGCTCGTGCAGAACGGTTATGTCGACGCGCTGCTCGCGGGCAACGCGCTCGCTACGCACGACCTGGAGGGCGCATACTTAAAAACCGCGCTCGGCGTGGATATTTACACGCAGCAGGGTCAGCCGAACGGGCATTACAACCATCTTGATACGATCAACCGCGTCCGTTATCACGGCAGCGTCGCAAAGTTCATCGAGGCCGAAGGCATCGACAACGGCATCATCTATTCGTGCGAAAAGTGCGGCGTGCCGTATGTGCTCGGCGGCTCGATCCGAGACGACGGTCCTTTGCCGCCCGTTTTCGGCGATGTCTACGAGGCGCAGGATCGCATGCGCGACCAGATCCGCGGCGCAACGACGGTCATCTGCATTGCGACGATGCTGCACTCGATCGCGGTCGGCAACATGACGCCTTCGTTCCGGGTGCTGCCGGACGGCACCGTGCGGCAGGTGTACTTCTACTGCATCGACATTGCAGAGTTCACGGCGAACAAGCTGGCGGACCGCGGCAGCCTGTCGGCCCGCTCGATCATCACAAACGCACAGGACTTCATCGTCACGGTCAGCAAAGGACTGGGACTGTAAGAATAAAACGAAGGAGAATTGCAATGAGAAAAGATCTGGGAAGCGTACCCGCGGTATTTCCGATGCCGGTGCTGATGGTGGCGGCATACGATGAGAACGGCGTCGTAAATGTGATGAACGCGGCGTGGGGCATGATCAGCGACATGGACAAGATCTGCCTGTTTATCGACGAGGATCACAAGACGACCAAGAATATCCATTTGACCAAGGCGTTCACGGTGGCGATCGCGGACGAGGCGCACATGGCGGAAGCCGATTTCTTCGGCATCGCGACCGGCAACAAGATGGCGGATAAGTTTCAAAAGAGCGGCCTGACCGCGACGAAGAGCACGTTCGTCAATGCGCCCGTGATTGAGGAGTTCCCGCTGACGATGGAATGCGAGCTCGACGAGACTGTCACGACCGAGACATTCCATGCGATCGTCGGCAAGATCGTCAATGTGACTGCGCACGAGGAAGTGCTGGACGAAAAGGGCAAGGTCGAGCCGAAGAAGCTCAACGCAATTCTGTTCGATCAGTTCCGCTCCGGCTATTACACGATCGGCGAAAAGGTCGGAAAAGCCTGGAACGCGGGCAAGGACCTGATGAAAAAATGAACTACGGCGGGCGCTTTTGCGTCCGCTTTTTCGGAGGCAACATGCAAAAGATGATGAACTGGTGCTTGATCGGAACCGGAACGCTTGCCAAAAACGTCGCCGAGGAGATCCTTCCCTCGGGAAGGCATCGCATCGTATCCACGTTTTCCCGCAACTGGGACAAC
>CADAQS010000173.1:3174-4521 GCA_902790115.1 uncultured Eubacteriales bacterium
GCCGAGCCTTGCCGGACGGCAAAGGAAGCAATTCTGCATCCGTCGGTCGATGCGGTCTATGTGGTGACGCCGCATCCGAGTCACTTTGCAAACGTCATGCTCGCCTTGGAGTGCGGAAAGCCGGTGCTTTGCGAAAAACCGTTTATGCTGAACGCCGCACAGGCACGTGAGGCGATTGCGCTTGCAAAGGAGAAGCAGCTGTACCTTGCAGAAGCGATGTGGACGTGGTTCGCGCCGACCGCGCATCAGGTCAAGACGTGGCTCGACGCGGGGGAGTTCGGCAAGCTTACGCGCGTCACCGCGAACTACTGTCAGGACAGCAAGGGGTATGCGCCGCGCGTGACGGACCCGAATCTGGCGGGCGGCGCGCTGCTCGACGTCGGCGTTTACCCGATCTATTACCTCTGCAGCCTCTTCGGAAAGCCGGAGGTCGTATCGGTGTCCGGAAAGCTTTCGGACGGTATTGATTGGGGAGAGACGGTTACCTTCCGCTTTGCAAACGGTCTTGTTGTCGAATCAAAGATCTCCATCGACGATCCGGTCACCGGAGAACTGGTCGAGCTCGTCGGTTCCAAAGCGTCGGTTTCGATCCCGAACTTCCACGGCGCGAACGGCGCGACCCTCCGACGTGCGGACGGAACGGAGGAGCGCTTCACGGGCTACGGCGGCATGCTCAACGAGTTTGACCGCGCAGCGGAGGAGATCCTTGCGGGCAGGACCGAAAGCGCCTATACGCCGCATGCGGTTTCGATCGACGTCATGGACACCGTCGATACCTGCCGCCGCCTGCTTGGGCTCGTATACCCGTTCGAAAAGAAATAACAAAGCAGCCGAGAAGCCGGAGCAATCCGGCTTTTTTGTGTGGGCTTTTTTCAATTTGGGATTTTTGATTTCGTATCGCATGGCTTTCCGCAGAAAACCTGCAGCATCTTTTCCCTTTACCAGAAAAATCCCGGTTCCGTTCGGAACCGGGATCGATCGCTTTGAAGGTTATGCCTGGAACACGCTGCGCAGGAACCGCTCAACGACCTCCTGATCACAGGTGCCGGGCGTCTTGGCAATGTTGCCGTTTTGCAGCGTCCAGCGCGGGGAGCGGGCGTGAATCTCCTCGTCGGTCATGTGCAGATCGTACTGCGGAACGAGCGTCCGGACCAGTTCGACCAGGCCTTTGTGATCGGTGCCGATGCGCGCATACAACGATGCGGCAAGGTCGGGATCGGCAGCTTCGGTCTGCTCGAGCAGAGCCGGAAGGAAGCATGCGCAGGCGAATCCGTGCGGAACGTTGTAGCTTTCGGACAGCAGATATCCGATCGCGTGCGGGGCGACCGTACCGGTAATGCAGATCGC
>CADAQS010000174.1 GCA_902790115.1 uncultured Eubacteriales bacterium
CTGGGAGCAGGTTCTTTGGGCGTATGCCAAGCAGTTTAACATCACAAAGCTGAAATATGTTGTGCCGGGAGGCAAAAACGGGCAGGACTCGATCCGGAACGGTGTCTATGAGCTTGAAAAGCACTATGATGCCGACGATATCGTGCTGATTCATGACGCGATCCGCCCGATGGTCTCCGCGGAGATCATTTCCGACTGTATCCGCGTGACCAACCTGCACGGCAACGCTGTGACGGTCATTCCGTGCGCGGAGGCGATGATGCAGACAGAGGACGGTATCGTTTCGGTCGGCAGCTATCCGAGAGACCGCTTAAAACGCACGCAGACGCCGCAGGCGTTCCGGATCGGCGCGATCTGTGATCTCCATCGGCGCGCGCTGGAAGCGGGCATTACAAACTCCGTAGCGTCCTGTACGCTGATGATCGAGATGGGAGAACAGGTCTACTTCTCGATGGGTTCGGAAAAGAACATCAAGCTGACCACGGTCGAGGATATCGATATTTTCAAAGCGCTGCTCGCTGCGAAGCGCTCCGACTGGCTGAAAGGATAAGCGATGATTTATCAAAGCAAGCAATGGCTGGAAGATTTGGATACTGCGATCCGTTCGCTTCCGGAACTGGACGAGCTTGCGGGCAAGTCCGTAATGATTACGGGCGCTGCCGGTTTGATCTGCTCGGCGGTGACGGATATTCTGATCCGCTACAATGAAACGCACGACAGGCCGATCCGCATTTTAGCTGCGGGTCGCTGGCTGCAGGAAATGACCGATCGCTTCGGCGATTACTGCGATAAGCCGTATTTTACCTACGTTCTTTACGATGCGGCCCGGAACGACAATACGCTCAGCGAGTCTGCGGATTATATCATTCACGGCGCGAGCAATGCCTTTCCGAGCATGATCGTCAAGGAGCCGGTTGAAACGATGTGCAGCAATTTCATGGGCATGTTGAGTCTGCTCGATTTTGCAAAAGCACATGGCACCAAGCGGATTCTTTATATTTCGAGCAGCGAAGTGTACGGCAAAAAGGAAAGCAGCGAACCGTTCCGCGAAGGCGAATACGGCTTCATCGATCTGCTGAATCCGCGGAACTCCTATTCGGTCGGTAAGCGCGCTGCGGAGACGCTGTGCGCAAGCTATGCGGACGAATACGGCGTGGAATCGGTGATCGTCCGCCCGGGGCATATTTACGGCCCGACAGCGTCACCGTTGGACAATCGCGTTGCGTCCGCGTTCTCCTACGCCGCGGCAAGGGGCGAGGATTTGGTGCTCAAGAGCGACGGCATGCAGCTGAGAAGCTATTGCTACTGCATCGACTGCGCAACGGCCATGCTGAAAGTGCTGACAAAAGGCGAGAATGTGCACGCCTATAACATCTCCAATTCGTCCTCGATCATCACGATCCGGACGCTTTCCGAGCTGCTTGCAAAGGCGGGCGGCGTGAAGCTGATCTTTGAGACGGCGACCGAAGAGGAGAAGAAGGGCTTCAATCCGATGAGCAATTCCTCGCTGGACAGCGCGGGGCTGGAGCGCCTCGGATGGAAAGGGTGTTTTGACGCCGAGACCGGTCTTTCCCATACCGTTTCGATTTTGAAAGAGATCCTTTGACTGCGGAGGAATGATGGAGAATCTGGAAGCAACCAAAACAACGGTCCGCAGGATGCAGAAGATCGTGTTCGGCATTCTCTGCGACATCGACGATTTCTGCCGGGAGAATCACATCCTGTACTTCTTGTCCGGCGGCTCTTGCCTCGGCGCGGTACGGCATCAGGGATTCATTCCATGGGACGACGACGGCGATCTGATGATGCCGCGAAAGGATTATGAGCGTTTTTTGGAATTGTTTCCGAAGGCGTTTCCGGAAAAATACGGCGCCGGCGCTCTGTCGCTCGATCCCGAATGGCAGCGTCAGTATGCGCGCGTCTGGGACAAAACGACGGTATGGCGTTCCAAGAATCTGGACGATCGCACGATGGGCGTGTTTGTTGATATCTTTCCGATCGACGGTCTCCCGGAGAACCGCTATGTACGCAAGCTGTATTACGCCTATACAAAGGTGCTGAGCGCGCTCGGCAATGCCAGCGTCAAAAAGACCTTTCTGCCGGGCGAAAAATACCGCTTGATCAAGACGATTGCCGGTACGCTCTTAAAACCGGTCGGGATGCGGTTTTTCACGGCAAAGATGGAGAAAGCCGCAAAGCGGTATGACTTTGATACGTCGCGCCTTGTTGGCGCAAGCATGGCTGCGCACTACGGAGAGCGTGAGACGATTCTTCGCGAGGAGATGAATCGGGAAACGCGGCTTCCTTTTGAAGGCCGCATGCTGCCGGTTCCGATCGGGTATCAGAAATACCTTTCCAATCTTTACGGCGACTATATGGTCATTCCGAAGGACGCCGAGCAGAACGGTTACAGCCATCTCGACCACTGGTCGGTCGAGTTTTTGACCGAAACAGAAGAGGAGACGGCAAAAAGCGGGGGAACGGAACAATGAAACTTGCGGTTTTGATGTCCACCTACAACGGAGAAAAGTATCTTTCGCAGATGCTGGATTCGCTTTTGGCACAAACACGCCCTGCCGATTTTATCGTGGCAGTCGATGACGGTTCTACGGACAATACCGCAAATATTCTCGAAACCAGCGTGGATGCCGTAGCGGACAATTGTGAGATCAGCTTTACTGCTGAAACCTTCTCGGTCTTCGGTATTGTCGGGACCACTATTGAAACCACTGTCCTCGCAAGCGACGGGCATAATTACCATATTTCTGTCTCCTATGGTCCGGAAGCAGGCGTTCCGGAAAACGCAGTGCTTCTCGTGGACGAAATACTGCAGGAACAGGAAGCCGCTGACGGAGCTACCGTGTACGAAACCTACCTTGAGAAAACCCGCGAAACACTTGGCTTCGAGTCGGGTTTGTTCCGCTATGCCCGCTTCTTCGATATCAGGATTGTGGACGAAAACGGTGAGAAGGTGGAGATCGCCGCACCGGTTGATGTGAAGATTGAACTGGCGGATGCGGAAGCCAGGCTTAAAGAGGCACAAGTGGTACACTTTGCGGATGGCAGTGAAACCGGAGAGGTGGTGAACAATGTCTTTGTTGAGGGAGAAACGGTTAGCTTTACCGCGGAAGGCTTTTCGGCTTATGC
>CADAQS010000175.1 GCA_902790115.1 uncultured Eubacteriales bacterium
GAAGAAGCGCGCAAGGCTTTCCTCCGAAGCATCGGATCCGCGTTCCAATTCAATGCCCTCTGCATTGAGCCATTCCGTCAGCTCTTCATATGTCAGAACCGCGTCGACAATGTCGGAATACAGCTGTGCCTCGTCCTTTTTTGCAACGCAAGGCCCGATAAAGACGGTCTTTGCGTTCGGAATACGGCGCTTAATGTCACGGCAGTGTGCTTGCATCGGCGAGAGTACGTCGGCGAGACACGGCAGCACGGACGGAAAGTATTTTTGAATCAGAAGGTTGATCGAATGGCAGCAGGAGGAGATCACAACGTCGCGTCCTTCCTCGCTGAGCAGCCGATCATATTCGCGCTTGACCATGGTTGCGCCGATCGCGGTCTCTTCGACATCGTAAAAACCGAGCTTTTTCAGGGTGTGCCGCATCGCTTCGATGCCGATTCCCTCATAGTTTGCGATAAACGACGGCGCGAGGCTCACGACGACGGGATCGCCGCTTTGCAGCATGACGCGAACCTGTTCGGTGCTGTTGACGATTTGTTTCGCGTTTTGCGGGCAGACCACAAAACAGTGTCCGCAAAGGATACACTCATCCCCGATGATATGCGCCTGGTTTCCGGAAAACCGGATGGACTTGACCGGACAGTTACGAATGCATTTATAACAGTTTTTGCAGTTGGATTTTTTCAACGTAAGGCAGCTTGCCAATATGATTCCCTCCGAAAAGAATACAATACTCCGGGCTCATGAACAGTATACCATAGCGCGAGCTGGAAAGACAATGGATATTACGGCTTTTTGAAAAATCCATGTGCTTGCCGACCGTGCTTCGCTGTGCTATACTGACCGTATCAAAGCAAGGACGGAGAGGACTATGACCAAAGAAGAGATTATTGATGCGCTCGGCATGATCCCGCTCGACGGGGAGGGCGGCATGTGGAAGAAGATGTTCCGAAGCGGGGAAGCGCTTCCCGACGGGCTGTTTCCTTCCCGGAAAGGGCCGCACGTGCTGTACGGATCGATCCTGTACCTTCTGACGAAGGACTCGTTTTCGCGGATGCACCGGCTACCGACCGATGAGATCTGGCATTTTTACATGGGCGCTTCGTGTGAAACGACGGTGCTCTGTCCCGACGGAACAGGCTATGTGAACCGGCTCGGGCACGATCTGCTGCATGGCGAAACGGTTACGGCGGTCGTGCCGCGCGGCTGCTGGCAGGGGACGCGCATCACCGGTGAAGGGGACTGGGCGCTGCTCGGAACGACGATGGCGCCGGATTATGAGGATTGCGACTACGAGGACGGCACCGAGGAATTGCTCAAAGCATATCCCGCATTTTCGGAATCGCTGACGGTGCTGCTCGGCGCGCCGCGGGCAAAGTAAGGAGGCGCTATGCGGGTGATTCTGGTCGGCTGCGGACAGATCGCAGCAACCCATGCCGCGGCTTTAAACCGGCTCGGGCATACGGTCGAATGGGTGGTCGGGCGCAGCGAGGCGCATGCAAAGGCTTTTGCAGAACAATGGAAGATTCCGAACTGCGGAACCGATCTTGACGCGGCGCTGCAGAGCAAAAGCGAGGCTGTGCACATCTGCACACCGCCGACGCAGCATGCCGACGCGATCCGAAAAAGCCTCGCCGCCCATAAGCACGTAATTTCCGAAAAGCCGCTGTGCCTTTCGGTGCAGGAGGCGGAGGAACTGGCGGCGCTTGCGCACGCGTCCGGCTGTGTGAGCGCACTGTGCTGCAACGTGCGCTTTTACCCTGCAAACCGGCTTGCGCAGCAGCGGATCCGTTCGGGCGAAATCGGCACGCCGCTGATCCTGTCGGGATCGTATCTGCAGGAGTTTCACGCGCCGCCGCACGACGACGGCTGGCGGTTCGATCCGGCGCAGGCGGGCGATCAGCGGGCGATCAGCGAGATCGGCACGCACTGGATCGACCTCGCGTATGCATGGACCGGCCGGAAGATCGAAGCGGTCTCGGTCGCACTCGGCAACTGGTATCCTGTGCGTTACCGCAAAAACGGCAGGCTGACGCTCGATCCGTCGGGCGAACCGGTGCCGGTCGGGACGGAGGATGCGGCTGCGGTCACGATCCGGTTCGAGGGCGGCGCGATCGGCGCGCTGATGCTGTCCGAGCTGTCGCGCGGTCACTTCAATGACCTTTCGCTCGAAGTTGCGGGCACGGACGGCACGCTGCGTTGGGAGGAGCAGCATCCGAACGTTCTGCAATCCGATCAAAACGGCACGATGCAGCAGGAGCAGCTTGCACCCGTCGTGCGCGACGAAACATTTTACCGCATGTTCGAAGCGGTCTATGCCGCGATCGATGGCCGTCCGCATGAGCCGTTTCCGACGTTTGACGACGGCGCCTACCTTGCGCGCGTCTGCGCCGCGATGCGAAAAAGCGGCGTGACCGGCGCGTGGGTCGAAGTCTGAAGCAACATAACGAAAGAATCCCGGAACCCCGGGATTCTTTGTATAATCATTACGCTTTCGGTTGATAAAGAAACGCGTAGTACAGGATGACTGCCGCAGCTGCGACGAGCGTCAGCACAATCATCGAGATGACTTCCTTCTTGGTGAATCGCAGCGCTTCGGGATCGGCATAGGTCAGCTTCATGCGGTTTGTGACCGGCAGCAGCAGCCGGAACAGCAGCACGAGCACGATCGACTGAACCGGAAACAACACAAGGTTCTTTGCAAGCCGCGGCCATGTCATAAAGCGGTAGGCCTTGCCGAGATACACCGCGTAGTACCACATCAGAAACAGCGGATTCAGGATCAGATTGCAGATAACCGTGACGGCAAAGCGACCGAGCACGACACGCATCGTCGAAAGCCGCGCGCGGTAGTAGAACAGTGCGAACAGCACGCCGCCCGCAATCTCCTCGAACAGAAACGGCAGAAAGTACGTTCCGGTCGGGAACAGCAGCGCGCCGACCGTATCGCTGACCGCGGAAGCCGCGATCGCCACGACCGGACCGTAGATCATCGAGCCGACTGCATTGACTAAAAAGCCGAACGTGATGTTCAGGTCGGGACCGACCGGGATCTTGACCGACTTGACGGCGATGCGAAGCGCGGTCAACAGCGCCGCCAGGATCAGCACGCGCAGAATTTTGAACTCGCCTGCGGCAAGCC
>CADAQS010000176.1 GCA_902790115.1 uncultured Eubacteriales bacterium
GGCATCCGGCAAAAGCTTCCCTACCTTGCTTCGCTCGGCGTGACGTGCCTGTACTGCAATCCGATCTTTGCCGCGCACAGCAACCACCGCTACAACACGGCGGATTACATGACCGTAGATCCGCTGCTCGGCACCAACGAGGATTTTGAACGCCTTGCATCCGATGCAGGAAAGTATGGGATCCGGATCCTGCTCGACGGCGTGTTCTCGCATACCGGTGACGACAGTATCTATTTTGATCATTTTCAGCGCTACGGAAACGGCGCATGCTCTTCTCCCGACTCCCCGTACCGCAACTGGTACCGGTTCTACAGCTATCCGGACGATTACGAATGCTGGTGGAACTTCAGGACCCTGCCGAACGTTGAGGAACTGACGCCGAGCTACGTTGCGTTCATCCAGGGCGAGAACGGCGTTCTGAAAACGTGGCTGCGGCGCGGCGCCAGCGGCTGGCGGCTTGACGTCGCCGACGAATTGCCCGACGCCTTCATTCGCGGCGTCCGTCGTTCGATCAAAGAAGAAAAACCCGACGCGGTCCTGCTCGGTGAAGTCTGGGAGGATTGCTCAACCAAAATGGGTCCCGAAGGCCGGCGCGGGTACTGTAACGGTGATTTGCTCGACGCGCCGATGAACTATCCGCATCTGCGCGCGGTTCTGGCATTCTTCCGCGGCGAAAGCGATGCATACGCGCTTTCCGACCGGCTGCAGCGAATCCGGGAAAACTATCCGAAACCGTTCTACGAGGCGTGTCTGAACCTGCTCGGATCGCACGACATCGGCCGCGTGATCTCCGCGCTGGCCGGCGCGCCGGATTCCGAATCCGCGCCGCGCGAGGTGCAGCTGCAGTTCCGCCCCGACGAGGCGACGGTCGCCCGCGCAAAGAAGCTGTATATCGCAGCATTTGCCTTAACGGTCGCTCTGCCCGGCGTTCCGTGCATCTATTACGGCGACGAAGCCGGCGTAACCGGACTGCGGGATCCGTTCAACCGCAAGACCTATCCGTGGACGCACCCCGACGAAGACCTGATCCGCGCAATCGCGTTTTTGGGCAACGCGCGGCATGCGCATCCGGCGCTGACGAAGGGACATCTCCGCATGGGCGCGGTCGGCGGGGATCTCTTTGCGGTGCTGCGCTATACCGAACAGGAGGTCGCTCTGCTGCTCGTGAACCGGTCCGACCGGGAACAGACCGCGGTGCTGTTTCCCTCGATGCTGTATGAGGGCGCGGACGGCGACGTTCCAGTCCCCTTCTCCGGCACCTATACGGCGGAGAACGGTGAGCATTTTCAGGCCGGCAGCGGAATCCGCGTTCCGGTTCCGGCAAACGGCTACCGGCTTTTGACAAAAGCATAACAAGCGAAAACTTGCGGGAACCGGCATCGGCCGGTTCCCGTTTTTGCTGAAAAAGTTCCTTGTTGCGAAGATCTTGACAAATTCGTGAAAAGCGGAAAAAACGGGTTGCAAACCGTGTTCCGCCGCGTTATACTGAACGGGACAAGAGTCAAAGGAGAGAATAATGGTTACGAAAGAAATGACGATCCAGGAAATTCTGGCAGTGGATGAAGACCTTGCGGACATTCTGATGGCGAGCGGCATGCACTGTCTCGGCTGCATCATGGCCCATACCGAGAACCTCGAGCAGGCCTGTGCCGTTCACGGCATCGACGCCGATGCGCTTGTGGACGCGCTGAACGCCTATCTCGAACAGAAATAAGCCAAAACACACGAACCGCCCGTGAAAACGGGCGGTTTTGTTATTCACATCATTTCGACCAGATTGTTGACCCATGCCCTGCGCTTCAGCAGAATCACGCCGAGCACGACCTTGACCAGTTCGGTGCATTGGACGGCCGTGAAAATCGGCCGAATCGGCAAGCGAGTCCAGTAGATCAGCGCCATACAGAGCGGAATGTTGACGCACCAGATGAATCCGCTGTCGAACAGAAACGTAATGATCGTCTTGCCGCCGGAGCGCAGCGTAAAATAGCTCGCGTTCGTGAACGCGTGGAACGGCATCATGCAGGCGGAGACAAGCAAAAACCCGGTCGCCAGCGTTTTAACGGTCTGCTGTGTGTTGTAGAGCTCGGGGATGACGCCCGAAATCGACGCCATCGCCGCGCCGACCACGGTGGACAGCGCCACGGCAAATGCGATCAGCTTGCGGTCCTCGTCTACAGCGCGCTCCAGTTCACCTGCGCCAAGAAGCTGCCCGATCATGATCGAAACCGTCGTTCCGGTTGCAAAGAACGCGCAGAAGAACAGGTTCGAGACAGTCGAGGAAATGTTGATCGCGGACACGACCTCGAGTCCGCGCACCGAATAGCACTGGTTCAGCGTCGTCATGCCCGCCGACCAGAGCACCTCGTTCAAAAGCAGCGGAAATCCCTTGACTGCAACCTTTCTGAGCAACGGCGCAGGTACTTTGAAGCTCCGGTAAATGCCGCGGATGTACGGATGCTCCCGCGTGTGCAGGTGGGCCCAGATCACGACGATCGCACACTCCACAAAGCGCGCGATCACGGTCGCGATCGCCGCGCCGACAACACCGAGCGCCGGAAGGCCGAGCTTGCCGAAGATCAGTATGTAATTCAGCACCAGATTGACGAAGATCGCCGTGATGCCCGCCTTCATCGGCAGCATCGTTTCGCCGGTCTCGCGAAGCGTACTGCCGTACACCTGCATAACCGCAAACGGCAGCAGCTGGAGCAGCATGACCCACAGGTACGACTGGCCGTAGCGAAGCGTCGCCATCAGATCGAGTCCTGCCTCGCCTTCATGCAGAAACAGCCGGATCAGAGGCTCGCCGAACGCAAGGAACACGCTGCCGAACAGCAGCACCGCGCCGACCGCGATATAGTATTTCAGCCGGAACGTGTGGCGCACGCCGTCCTGATCGCCCCTGCCGAAAAACTGCGCCGTAAAGATGCCGGCGCCCGACAGGCCGCCGAAGATGCACAGATTGAACACGAACAGCAGCTGATTGACGATCGCGACGCCGGACATCGATTCGGTCCCGACGCGCCCGACCATGATGTTGTCCAGCAGCGATACAAAGTTCGTGATCACGTTCTGCACGAGGATCGGCAGCATGACCGCAAGGAGCCGTTTATAAAACGTGCG
>CADAQS010000177.1 GCA_902790115.1 uncultured Eubacteriales bacterium
CCTCCCCGCCGCGGCGGTCATTTCCCATGATCAATCCGTGACCAGATTGTTGATCCAGTCTCCTCGCTTGATGAAATAATACCCCAGCGCGCACTTGATGATATCCAGCGACGCGCAGCAGGCGTACAGCGGCACAATGGGCAGACTGGTGAGCCGCGACAGCGCGAACGCCACCGGCACGCACACAACCCATGTGAAGCCGCTGTCAAACACAAACGTGATGCCCGATTTGCCGCCCGAGCGCAGCGTGAAATAGCTGGCGTTGGCGAAGGCGTTCAGCGGCAGGCACAGCGCGATCACGCGGATCAGGCTGCCCGCGATGGCGCGCACAGTGTCACTGGTGTTGTAGATGCGCGGAAACAGCGCAGAGCGAACGAGCCGGATGAACCGCTCGACTTTCAGCTTCAGACCGAATCCGCTGACCGAGAAATCGACAGCGTTGTTATCGTTGATACGGGCAAGTTCCGCAGCGACGCGGCCTGCCGTGGGGTTTAACCAATCCATAAGGAACTCCTTTTTTCGATGGCTTCCATTATGCCATAAAACCGGGATTTGCACAAGTGGTTTCTGATACAATCGTTCAGACAAGGCGTACAGCTTCGGAAAGACGGAGCAAAACTTGACACAATATTGAGAAAGTGGTATAAATAAATTGATTTATTGTGTACAAAATAAATTGTACCGCAACTACTTTTATTTTTACAGGATGGAGCTATGAGCAAGCAAAAAGCCGGACGGCGGGAAGCCATAACGATCGGACTGCTGCTGTATGACGCAGTTGCGGTCAGCATCGCGTTTTTCCTTGCTTTGTGGTTTCGCTTTGACGGACACTTTGCGGAGATTCCCGCAAGGTATCTTTCCGCGTATGTAAAGTTTGCACCGATCTATCTGATTGCCAGTATTCTGACGTTTTCCTTGTGCAGAATGTACCGCAGCATATGGCGTTATGCGGGACACAGCGAACTGCTTCGGATCATTCTGGCAACGATGATCACGTTTGTGTTCCAGACGGTCGGAATCACGTTCCTGTATCAGCGTATGCCTTTGACCTACTATGTGTTCGGCATCGTGATCCAGTTTGTGCTGACGGTGGGGATCCGGTTCTCTTACCGTCTGATTCTGGCGATAGCCAGCCAGTTCGACGAGAATAAAAAGGGACTGCGGATCATGCTGGTCGGCGCTGGCGCGGCAGGACAGATGCTGCTGCACGATATTCAGCAGGGCACGCGGCAGTACGGTCGCGTCTGGTGCATCATAGACGACGACCCGGAAAAGCAGGGACGCTATGTCGACGGCGTTCCGATCGTCGGCGGCCGCGACAAGATCAAAGAAGCTGCGGAAAAGTACCAGATCGACAACATCTATATCGCGATTCCTTCCGTTTCGCTTCCGGAACGAAAGGAGATCCTCGCCATCTGCAGCGAGACGAGCTGCAAAGTCAAGATGCTGCCCGGACTGTACCAGTTCGTGAATGAGGAGATTTCGGTCAGTGAGCTGAAGGACGTCTCGATCACGGATCTGCTTGGCAGAGAACCGATCCAATCGGATATGGAGGAGGTCTTCCGCTTTCTCAGCGGCAAAACGATTCTGGTCACCGGAGGCGGCGGATCGATCGGCAGCGAGCTTTGCCGTCAGATCGCAAAGCATAATCCCAGGCAGCTGATCATCTTCGACGTCTATGAAAATAACGCATACGACATCCAGATGGAACTGCAGGATAAATGTCCGGAACTGAATCTTGTGACGCTGATCGGTTCTGTGCGCGACAGCCGGAAGCTGAATAGTGTATTTGCGACTTATCATCCGGAGATCGTGTTCCATGCGGCGGCCCATAAGCATGTTCCGCTGATGGAGGACAGTCCGTGCGAAGCGATCAAGAACAATGCGATCGGCACCTATAAGACGGCCTACGCGGCACTGATGTACGGCTGCAAGCGCTTTGTGCTGATCTCAACGGATAAGGCTGTCAATCCGACGAATATCATGGGCGCATCGAAGCGAATCTGCGAAATGATTATCCAGACGTTCGATGCCAAGGTGAAAGCGAAAGAGACCGGGGATTTGCCGGTGCTGTTTACGCATTTCGGCACGGCCAGCGAAGCGAACGGCTACCGTCCGGTTCCGGAAGATGCGGCAACGGAGTTTGTCGCAGTGCGGTTCGGAAACGTGCTCGGCAGCAACGGCTCGGTCATTCCGCGATTCAAAAAGCAGATTGAAGCCGGCGGTCCGGTGACGGTCACGCATCCGGAGATTATCCGGTATTTCATGACGATTCCGGAGGCGGTATCGTTGGTGCTGCAGGCGGGGACCTATGCAAAAGGCGGTGAAATCTTTGTTCTGGACATGGGCAGTCCGGTCAAGATCGATACGCTTGCAAGGAATCTGATCAAGCTTTCCGGCCTGCGTCCGGATATCGATATCGAGATCAAGTATACCGGTCTTCGTCCGGGTGAAAAGCTGTTCGAGGAGAAGCTGATGTCGGAGGAGGGATTGAAAACCACACCCAACAAGCTGATCCACATCGGCTGTCCGATTCCGTTCGATAACAACGCGTTTTTGCGCGACCTCGCGGCTTTGATGCGCGTCGCATACACTAACACCGATGAGGTTCGGACGATAGTCGAAAAGATGGTTCCGACCTATCATCCGAAGGATGCCGCATAAACGGTTCTTTCAGGCAGGGAAACCTGCCTTTTTTGTTTGCGAAAGGAGCAGGAAGAGACGGATTGGATGCAATTCCCCGAAAATCGAGTTGCAGTATTGCTGATTCGAAATACTTATGATATAATAACACAAACTGGGATTCTTATACGCAGTTTTTTAAACATGGTCGATAAAGCGATTCCTTGAATCGATACAGCGCGGCATAAAGCCGCATACCGACAGGAAAGGTATGAAAAATGTTTGACGGAACAGGCTTGCAGCCATTTGAAAAGAAGGTCTGGCTTTCTTCTCCGACAATGCACGGAGCGGAGAAGCACTGGGTCGATGACGCGATCGAAACGAACTCAACGAAGTCGAGCGCATCGCAGCCGAGATCATCGGAAGAAAGCAGGCAGTCGCGCTGTCTGCCGGCACGGCGGCGCTGCATCTGGCAACGAAGCTTTGCGGCGAAAAGCTGTACGGGCAGCCGCGTGTCGGACACGGTTCGCTGGAGGGACACAAGGTGTTCTGCAGCGATATGACGTTCGATGCGACGATCAATCCGGTCGCCTACGAAGGCGGCGAAGCGGTCTTTATTGATACCGAATACGATACTTGGAACATGGATCCGGTTGCGCTTGAGAAAGCTTTCGAGCTGTATCCGGACGTCCGGCTCGTGGTCATGGCGCATCTGTACGGAACGCCGGGCAAGATCCGCGAACTGCAGGACGTGTGCTCGCGTCACAACGCGCTGCTCGTCGAGGATGCGGCAGAATCGTTCGGCGCGACCTACCGTGGCATACAGACCGGCATGTTCGGCACGGAATCGATCATCAGCTTCAACGGAAACAAGATCGTGACCGGCTCGAGCGGCGGTATGCTGCTGACCGACAGCGAGGAAGATGCGCATAAAGCCAGGAAATGGTCGACGCAGAGCCGCGAGAACGCGCCCTGGTATCAGCACGAAGAACTTGGATTCAATTACCGGATGAGCAACATTGTTGCCGGTGTGATCCGCGGGCAGCTTCCGTATCTGGAGGAACATCGCCTGCAGAAGAAAGCAATTTATGAGCGTTACCGGGAGGGACTGAAGGATCTGCCGGTGCGGATGAATCCATACGACGCCGAAGCGTCCGAGCCAAACTTCTGGCTCAGCTGCCTGCTGATCGACCGAGATGCAATGTGCCGTCAGGTGCGAGGCGAACAGGATGCGCTGTACATTCCCGAGCACGGAAAATCCTGCCCGACCGAGATCCTCGAAGCGATCGCTTCAATCCATGCCGAAGGACGGCCGATCTGGAAACCGATGCACATGCAGCCGATCTACCGGATGCACCCATTCGTGACGGCAAACGGCAGCGGCCGTGCGCGCAGCAACGCGTATATCGACGAGGGCAGATGCCCGGATGTCGGCGCGGATATTTTTGAAAGAGGACTTTGCCTGCCGAGCGATAATAAGATGACTCCGGATCAGCAGGATCGGATCATAGAAGTGATTCACCGCTGCTTCGCATAAAGGAGAAACACATGTACGCCGCATTCTGGAAACGGTTCTTTGACTTGGTACTGAGCCTCTGCGCTCTGATCGTGCTTTCGCCGATCCTGCTGGCGCTGACGCTTATCGGATGGATCTCGATGAAGGGCAATCCGTTCTTCCTGCAGGAACGGCCGGGTCTTCATGAGAAGATTTTCCGTCTGATCAAGTTCCGCACCATGTCCAATGCAAAGGATGCAAGCGGCGAACTGCTTCCGGACGAGATGCGCCTGAACCGGTACGGAAGATTTCTCCGCAGCACAAGCCTTGACGAGCTGCCGGAGCTGATCAATATTCTCAAAGGCGATATGGCGATCGTCGGACCGCGACCGCTCTTGGTGCGATACCTTGGCCGGTATAACGAAACCCAGAAGCACCGGCATGATGTGCGTCCCGGCTTGACCGGATACGCGCAGGTGCACGGACGCAACACCGTTTCCTGGGAAGAGAAATTCGAGATGGACGTCTGGTACACGCAGCATGTGACGTTCAAAGACGATGTGAAAATCATTCTGGACACGGTGTGGACGGTTCTGAAACGGGAGGGAATCAGCTCGGCT
>CADAQS010000178.1 GCA_902790115.1 uncultured Eubacteriales bacterium
AAGGACGGCACGTTCAAGTCCTTCAACTTAAAGCGCGACAAGTTCAACATCAATACCGAACTGAAGAACGGCGCATGGCACGGCTGGCAGTTCGGACCGGCGCTGATTCAGAACGGCGAGATCGCCCAGGATCTGAACCGCTCCCCGATCGCGTCCCGCAACATGATCGGCTACTATGAGCCGGGTCATTATGTGATCGTGACCTGCGACGAAGCGCGCGACGATGCAATCGGCATCAGCGAGATCGACATGGGCAACTACATGAAGGCGCTCGGCGTCAAGGAAGCGTTCAATCTGGACGGCGGCACGAGCGCGGTCATGGTGTTCATGGGTCAGATCATCAACAACCCGACGCCGCGGATCGACAAGGACGGCAAAACGGTCGCCGGACGTCCGCTCGTCGATATGCTGCTGTTCGCCGAATATGATGCGGACGGCAAGGCGCCCGATCTGTCCACGATCACGGCGGTCAAGTTCAAGGATATCAACTGGTAACGAAATCGTAAGAGCGGCAGGGCTGAAGTGAGCTTTGCCGCTTTTTGTATGGAAAGGAGCGAATATGTTTCGGGAAGTGGCAAGAACAAAGCAGCGGATGACGGAGACGGAGTGCATCGAACTGCTGCAAAGCGAGCGGTGCGGCGTGCTGTCCGTGCTCGGCGACGACGGCTATCCGTACGGTCTTCCGATCGATCACTGGTACTGCGCGGAAAACGGACGGCTGTATTTCCACAGCGGCAAAAAGGGACACAAGATCGATGCGCTGCGGCGCTCGGACAAGGTGTCCTACTGCGTGTACGACGCCGGAACGCCGGATGCGGACAACTGGTCGCTGCACAGGAAAAGCGTGATTGTGTTCGGACGGATGCACCCGGTCGAGGACGAAGCAGAGGCGATGGAGATCGTAACAAAGCTCAGCCTGCAGTTCACCGACGATCGCAATTACATCGAGCGCGAGATCGAAAAACTCCGCGGCGCAACGCTGGTTTTTGAGCTGATCCCCGCATGGATCACCGGAAAGCGCGTCCACGAGGCGTAAGCGGACAAACAAAAAGAGCCGGATCATCCGGCTCTTTTGCATCGGAATTTATTCGTGAACGTCCTCGCTCATCGTATTCTCGACGCCTGCGTCTTCGACCTGTGAAATCGCACCGCGTGCAAAGACGAGCTTGACTTTGTCGGGGCCGACGGTCAGAACGATGACATCATCCTTGACGGAGGAGATCGTGCCGTAGATGCCGCCGATCGTGCGGACACGGTCGCCGGGTTTCAGCGCGTTCAGCATTTCCTTGACCTTCTTGTCGCGGCGGCGCTGCGGAACGATCATAACGACGATCAGAACGACGATCATCAGAAGCGGAAGCAGTAGGCTGCCCATACCGCCCATGAGTCCGCCCGACTGTGCTGCCGTGCCGGTTGCTGAGGAGGATGCTGTGGCAGCTGCGCAGCTGCCGGTATCGATGCCTGCGGCCAGGATCATGTTTGCGAGATTCAATAACATACTAAGTCCTTTCCTTCCCTAAGACTGACTTTAGTTTACGCCACTTTGCCCGATTCGTCAAGCATCGACGCCGGTCAGAATGTGAATTTCTTTTGAAATTGTTCCTTTCGGGGCTCGGGCGGCATAAAAAACGGTGTGCGCTGCGAGCTTTTCATCCGTTGATCAGAAAAGCGCAGGAGGAATGCTCCTGCGCCTGCTGTCTTTGCCTCAGCCTTCCTTGATCAGCTTTTCGAGAAACTTGATCGTCGTGATGTTCGAAGTGGTGATCGGCCATTTGTCGGCAAGGTCCGACACGCTGATCTTGTTCTCGCCGGGCGCGTACCAGTCGCACGAAGCGAAGTGGCGGTAGTAGCTGCCCGAGGGATCGAACGGCTGTCCGGCGCGGGCGAACATCTCGTTGCGCGCAAACGCAAGCAGCTGCAAAAGCGTCAGATCGTTCGTCTGCGGGATATCCCACAGCTCGTCATAGGTCAGCGCCTGCCGGATGCTCTTCTCCATCACGTAGCCGTCGCCGTCAAACGGCGATTTGCCGCTGTTCTCGGGGAAGACCATGCTTCCGCCGTTCAGCGTGTAGATTGTGTACGGCGTCAAGTCGCTTTGCGACCGCACCTCGGCGCGTGTCTTGGCGGTGTGCAGCACCACGTCGGAAGCCGAGTAGCCGGTCTCCGAGGAGACGTCATAGACGTCCGCGATCAGAAATTCGGTTCCGTCGGTCGAGGTGATCTCGTAGATCACGCGGAAGCAGTTCGCATGCTCGGTCGAAGCATCTCCGACGGCAAAGTAGTTCGCGTAGACCGTGCCGGATTCAAACTTGCTGCCGTAATGCGCTTCCTTCGCGTTGCGAATCGCCGTGCGCAGAGCGGTCTGGTCGAATCCGTACAGCGATGTGATGCCCTGACTGCGGTCCACCTGCCGCGGCGCATCGGTCGGGGCAGGCGTTTCGTGCGATTCGGGCTGCTGCGGCGGGTTCTGCGCGGAATTGTCCTGCTGCTTCGGCTGCGGGGCACTCGCGGTCGATCCGGCGCGCTGCGCCATTTCGGCGGGCGTCCAGGTCCACGCCGTGCTCGTGATGCGAACGTGGTTCTCGGCAAGCTGTGTCATGATCGTTTCGAGCGTGCTCTGCGCCTGCAGGCGGTAAACGCCGTCGGACAGCGACAGGCCGACGCCGAGGCTCATGATCGCGGTGTAGCCGGAGTGCGTGGACGGATCGAGCGGCAGATCAAACCGGCAGTCGCTAAGCATTGCGTCGTAGTCGAGCGTCGCCGTGTAGCTGCCGTCGGCACCGACGCCGATGCGCACATAGTCGGGCAGACGCAGTTCGGTTATGCCGTCGTTCGGCTGGGTCGCATTTTTGCCGATGATGTCGTTTTCGGTCCAGGTCCATTGCGTATTCTTGAGCACGATGCCGGCGCGGCG
>CADAQS010000179.1 GCA_902790115.1 uncultured Eubacteriales bacterium
AGGGCAGACAAAATGAAAAAGACAATCGCTCTTTTGATCACGATCGTTCTTCTGACAGCCTGCGTCTCTGCGCTTGCGGAAGAACCGCGGTTCGTGACGATCAACGAATGGCTGGATGCCAAGGGAGAATGCGGCGACTGCTATATGCTTGTACAGGTCATGCAGGTGCTGAATCCTGTGCTGGCTGTCGTCGGGGATGAAACCGGATCCGTCAATCTCTACACCGGGGGAGAAACGGAACTGCTGTTTGACTTCAGCGACCACCAGGACGCGGAATACTACCGGAACTGGATCTTTGTGATCTCCAATCCGCAGTATAACGTGTTTGAGGGCACGGTGGAGCTGAAAAACTGGAAGCTGGAACGCTTTATGCCCTGCGTTGGGGAATAAAACAGAGTAATGCGCTGTGCGGTGTGACAAGGGGACGGTTCTCTTGTCACATTTTTTATTTTGCTTTTGAGGAAAAAAGAGGAGATGGTACAAGGAAAGCCGTCCCCGTAGTCACTTCCGCCCAGAGCTGTTTTGTTGTCAGTTTTCGGAACAAAACCGCCGTGAAAATCGTTATATCAGCAACGGGAAAAGCCCGGAAAGGAGTTGATACAATGACGAACAAGATGACGAACGGAATGAAGATGATGAAACGCGCGCTGGCATTGTGCCTGGGCCTGGTGCTGCTGGCCGGAACTGCCTGCGCGGAGAATATGACGGTTCTTTCCTCCGGGGCGGAGGACTGGCTGAACTATGAGTGCACGCTCCCGGACGGCCGGATCCTGCTGACCGGCGGCAAGATGGAAAACGGAAAAGACGGGAACTTCGTCCCGTGGATTTTGTGCCTGAATGCGGATCGCACGACGAGCTGGGAACTGATTGACCGGCAGCATGACGGCAGCGTCAGCGCGGGCCGGGCGGCGGTGCTGGAAGACGGCACCATCGCGATCAATGTCGGCGAACATACGGAAAGCGAAGTCATTAAGTTCTATACCAAGGACGGAGACCAGGCCCGGGAGGACCTGGTGCTTGCCCCGACCGCGATCGTGGAGGCGGCGGAAGCAAACTACCTGATGCTGACCGGCGCGGAGGACGGAAACGAATCGACCGTTGTGATCGACTATGAAGGCAAGACGCTCTTCCGCTATGACGGTGTATGCCTGCCCAACGGATACGGCTACTGCTATACCAAGAAGATCAACGGCCTGACCGGTCAGGTCGTGTGGGAGCAGAAGCAGCTCTGCATCACGGTCGGCGGCGCAAAGGCCGGCGGCAAGGCCACGCCGCACATCGGCAAGGGCACCGCGGGCGATCTTCTGATCTGTTCCTATTACGGGCTTGCGGTCGATTCGACCGATGCCGACGGCAACACGACCTACGGCTACGGCGGCAAGATCGTCGCGTACGATCGCTCCAACGGCGCCGTGCGCTGGGAGATCAAGCAGCTCGGTGAAGGCGATTACGTTGCCTCCCCGCTCGTCGTCTACACCGAACGCGGCGACGCATACCTTGTCGCCTGCGACCGCGCCGGCGAGATAAAGCTCTACAACGCCGCAAATCCGGGCGAAAACGCTCTCTACGCCTTAAAGCTCGGCGAACGGATCGACGCGACGCCGGTCTGCTTCAACGGCTACCTCTATGTTGCCACCACGGGCCTGTCCACGCAGACGCGCCTGTACTGCATCCGCCTGCAATGAAGCCGAAGCCGCAGATTCACCCGTTTCCCGCGTTTTACCGGCCGGACTCCCGGATTCTGATTCTCGGCAGCTTTCCGTCGGTGAAATCACGCGAGCAAATGTTCTTTTACGGGCATCCGCAAAACCGCTTCTGGCGCGTGCTTGCCGCGTTGTACGACGAGCCGGTTCCGAACTCGATCCCCGAAAAGGAAGCTTTGCTTGCCCGCCGCCGCATCGCGCTGTGGGATGTGATCGGCGCGTGCACGATCGCGGGCTCCGCCGACAGCACAATCACCGACGTCGTGCCGAACGACCTTGCGCCGATTCTGAACAGTGCGCCGGTTGAACGCATCTTTGTCAACGGCAAGACCGCCGAACGGTACTATCTCCGTTATCAAAAGCCCAGGCTCGGACGCGAGGCGACCGTTCTTCCCTCCACCAGTCCCGCAAACGCCGCCCGTTCGCTTGCGCAGCTGGTCGAAGCGTGGCGGATCATTTTGTAATTTTTGCGCATCCACGGCGGATGCGCTTTTCGTTTGGTTGACAAGCAAATTCCGTGCGCGTTATAATATAAGATACGATTGAATGCTTTTTCGACAGAAAACGCGCCGCTTCGCACAATTCGGCGAAGCAGAAGCGGCCGGAAAAGCTGTTGGGAGGCTTTGGGGCATGAGGATCCGGAAAATTCTTTCTTTGGCTGCCGCCATGCTGCTGCTCGCGGTGAGCGTTCCGTTCGCGTCCGCCGAAACCGACGCGCCCGAGAACCTGGCAAAGCAGTGTACCTATGACGGAGCGCGGCAGGCGAAGTATCTGCGCAGCTGGATGGCCGACCGCGACCTGGGCACCCGTACCAAGATGCACGCAAACGGCTGGGTCTCCGTCCGCTGGACGGACAAGCAGGCCGTCGATTTCGTATACTTCGAGTGGTCGGACGACGCCGGCATCGCGCCTGCACCGTACACGGTCGAGCTGCTGGATGCGAGCGGCGCAGTCCTCGAACGACGTGCGGGCGATCCGTACTGGAACTGCGGCATTGAGATCCCGCAGGGTGTCTACGGCGTCAAGCTGACCGTGCAGGAGGCGATGCACCTCTGCACGCTGATTCCGTTCTCGGGCGGCGCACCGGCCGATTGGCATCCGTGGCAGCCGACCGTGGACAAGGCCGATTTTCTCGTGATTGCAACGCATCCGGACGACGATACGCTGTTCATGGGCAGCATG
>CADAQS010000180.1 GCA_902790115.1 uncultured Eubacteriales bacterium
TGCGTGCGGTGTCCGTTCAGCTCGACCGACGGAATGCGCGCTTCGATGCCGCAAAGCAGTCTGTCGCGCAGCGCGGTCATCTTTGCCATGTTTTCTGCAAGATGCTCGGTCTGATACTGCAGCGCAGCGGCAAGTCCGACGATCCCGGGCACGTTCTCGGTGCCTGCGCGTCGCTTGTTCTCCTGCGAACCGCCCTGCACCAGCGCCGGCACGCGGACGCCCTTGCGGATATACACCGCGCCGACGCCCTTCGGGCCGTGGAACTTGTGCGCCGTGAGCGTAAGAAGATCGATGTGCATCGCCTGTACGTCGACCGGCACATGTCCGACCGCCTGGACCGCGTCGGTGTGGAAGAGCACGCCCGCCTCGCGGCAGACCGCGCCGATCTCGGCGATCGGTTCGATCGTTCCGACCTCGTTATTCGCAAACATGACCGAAACGAGCACGGTGTCCGGCCGGATCGCCGCTTTGACCTGCTCCGCCGTGACCAGACCGTCGGAATCGACCGGAAGATACGTCACGTTCGCTGCGCCTTCGGCCTCCATCGCCATCAGCGTATGCAGAATCGCATGATGCTCGATCGCGGTCGTAATCACATGATTGCCTTTCTTGCGGTTCGCCTTTACAACGCCGCGCAGAATCATGTTGTCGCCCTCGCTGCCGCCGCCGGTGAACGTGATCTCCGACGGATCCGCCGCGTTCAGGCACTTCGCGACAGTTCTCCGCGCTTCGTCAAGGCCCTTGTGCGCATCGCGCGCAAAGCCGTGGAAACTGCTTGGGTTGCCGTAATACTCGGTGAAGTACGGCAGCATCGCATCGACAACCTCGGGCAGCACCCGTGTCGTTGCCGCGTTGTCAAGATAAACTCTTTGCATGTTCGATCCTTCTTTTCTGTTCCATGTAGTCTTCGGTCAGATCGCGGATTGTCGTCGCGTCGAGCACCGCGTCGATGCGGTTCTGCAGCGTCAGAAACAGCGGCCGTGCCGAACAGGTACAAGCATTCTCGCACACGCTCGCCTCGGCGGTCCCGACACAGTCTGCGATCGCCGTCGAACCCTCGAGCGCGCGCAGCACTTCGCCGACCGACAGCTCCTCCGGCTTCTTTTTGAGCAGATACCCGCCCGTTTTGCCGCGCGCCGTGCCGACGATGCCCGCGTTTTTCAGCGAACGCATCAGCTGTTCGAGATATGCCTCCGAAACGTTCTGCTCCGCAGCGATCGACGACAGCGACACCGGACCTTCGTCCTGGCGCGCCGCAAGCTCCACCACCGCGCGCAATCCGTATCGACCTTTGGTTGACAGTTTCATAGCATTAAAACCCTACCGATTTACTCGTATTTAGTATACGCGCATGCGGCGCAAAAGTCAACGGTTGATTTTGCAGTTTGGGCAAAATCGCAATCTTCGGAAACGGTTTTCTTTTTCCGGAATATGTGATAGAATTTTTAAAGAAATCACGCTGCGGAGGCAAGGATGCGCGTACTGGACATTGATCTTGATTTCTTTTTAGCGGACTGCTGCCCGCTCGCACCGCTCGGCAAGCGTCCAAAGCTTACCGGTCATGAGCCTTGGAAACCGGAGGCGGTCGCAGCCTTTTTGGAGGAGCATTGCGGACTCGATGCGAGGGTTCCGCTGCCCGGCGCGATCTTTGAAACGCACGACGGTGCTCTGACCTTCTGGCAGGAGCGGATCCGCGACGGATCGCTTGCCGCGCCGTTTTCGGTCACGCATGTGGACGCGCATTCGGATCTCGGCATCGGCAAGCCGGGACCCGGCTTTGTGCTCAGCAGCGTCCTGCCGCAGCCGCCCGAACGCCGTCCCGATCCCGCCCGCTACTATGCGCAAAAGCAGCTCGACGAGGCGAACTATCTGCTGTTCGCGCTCGCGTTCCGCTGGATCGATGTGCTCGATAACGTGCGAAATCCTCTTTCCCGTCCGGACATTCCGCCCGAGATTCTGCTCCCCGGCCGCTCCGATATGATCCGGCTGTCATCGTTCGCGTCACGGTTTCTCGAAGCCAGAAACGGTCCGGAACCGGTCGTGCCGTTTCACGTGTATGATGACTGGAAAACGTTTTATGCCGCCGAGCCCTATGACTTTATGACCGTTGCCATCTCTCCGCGCTACGCGCCGAAGGAAGCCGACGCGCTTCTGCCGGTGTTTGGGCGCTACCTCTGCGGCGTCTGACGGTTTGCCGTCCGTTTCTGCCGGATCATGCGGATATGCGCGTTTTTGGATTTTGTTCGCATATCCTTTGTAATACTCTTGTAATCCTTTTTCGGATCGGCTTGCTTTTTCCGAAAACCGTGATAGAATCCCTGTTTCGAAAAAGGGACGCTCCCTTTTTCCGGAAAGGACTTTCATGCTGCAAAAACTGTCAAACCATATCCATTTTCAGCCGGTCGGACAGCGCATCGTCAAAACGTGCGTGGCGGTCACGCTGTGCCTGCTGTTCTATATGCTGCGCGGCTATCTCGGCGAGACGATGCCCGCAGAGGCGGCGATCACCGCGATCATCTGCATGCATACGAACCTGCACGGAACGCGGGAAAACGCCCTGACGCGATTTTTCGGCACGCTGATCGGCGCGTTCTGGGGATTTATGTTCCTTGTGATCGTGCCGCTGCTTTCGCTGCCCGCTTCGTTCCGGTGGCTGCTGTTCGTACTGATGGGTCTCGGCACGCTGCTCGCCCTGTACAGCGCGGTGCTGATCAAAAAGCCGGACGTTGCGGGGCTTGCGGCGATCGTGTTCATCTGCGTCGTCGTCAACTATCCCGACATTGAAAACCCGATGGATCAAGCGTTTCACCGGATCCTCGACGTGCTGCTCGGAACGACGATCGCTCTCCTTGTCAACGCGTTCCGCCTGCCGCGCAAGAA
>CADAQS010000181.1 GCA_902790115.1 uncultured Eubacteriales bacterium
GACCGGAACGAACTCGGACTATGCAAGCGTATACTTCGCCGGCATGACTTGCGATTATACTTCGGTTCTGTGGATCGGACATGACTATCCGACGAATAAACTTGAGACCGGTTCCACAGGCGGTGACTATGCCGCTCCGCTCTGGCAGGACTATATGCAGAAGATCATGGAAGGGCATGAGAGCCTGCCGATCATCCGTGAAACGAAAGAATCTTTAGGTCTGGTCCAGCGTACGATCTGCCCTGTTTCCGGATTGCTTGCAACCGAAGCATGCGTGCACTACCAGAGCAACGGCAGCAAATTCAAGCTTGTGACCGACTGGTTCGATTATGCGGACGTTCCGACCGAATACTGCAATATGCATGCGACACTTTCGATCTGTTCGGTTTCCGGCAATCTGGCTGGCGAGAACTGCTCGCCCGATACGATCGAACAAAAAACATTCGTGCTGATCCGCCCGGACAATCAGTTCTATGTACTGGAAGATTCGGTCCTGAACAAGGTCTTCGGCGATACTTGGGTACGCACCGACAAATCGATTCAGGCGTACCGGGATGAACTTCCGATTTGCACGCAGGAGACCGGCAGCGATTCGCTCAAAGAAAAGTGCAATACACTGCGTGAGCTTTGCAGCGCGTTCCTTTCCAATTATTCTGACCTGATGACGCAAGAGGAGAAGGATCGGCTGAACTCTTTGATGAATCAAATGGAGGACACATCCGACAGCGCAAAACTGAACGAGCTATATAACGAGCTTCTGAAGGCGTACAACGAGATTTATCCGCATTACGCCAACATATAATTTGACAAAAACGTGAAAATCGCGGGAATATTTGTGGAAACACTGGATTTTTCCGCGATTTGTATTATACTGAAGAAAAACAGGATCCTTACTTGGAGGCTGATGGTATGGCTACGAAAATCTTGATTTGTGATGATGAACCCGTTGTACATGAGTCCCTGCGGATTTATTTCGAAGCAGACGGTTACGAAGTTGTAGATGCTTTTGACGGTGAGGAAGGTCTTCAAAAAGCCGACGACTCGATCTCTCTTTGCATTTTGGATATCATGATGCCGAAGAAATCCGGCATTGACGTTTGCAGAGAGATCCGCAAGCGTTCCTCTCTGCCGATCATTATGCTGACGGCAAAGGGGGAGGAGATCGACCGCATTTTGGGTCTCGAGCTTGGCGCTGACGACTATATCGTCAAGCCGTTCAGTCCCCGCGAGGTCGTTGCGCGGGTCAAGGCGATCCTGCGCCGTGTTGAAACCAAGGATCAGGCAAAGGATCCGAACGTAATTACTTATAACGGACTTTCGATCGATCTGAACAGTTACACGGTTTTGTTACGCGGCGAGCATGTGGTCTGCACACCGAAAGAGATTGAGATCCTGTATATGCTTGCGTCGAACCCCGGGCAGGTCTTCACACGAGACACGCTGCTGTCCCGCGTATGGGGATATGATTTCGCCGGTGAAACCCGCACGGTCGACACCCATATCAAGCGCCTGCGTGCTAAGCTGAATTCCGAAGGCCTTGGCTGGAGCATCAAAACGATCTATGGCGTCGGGTATAAATTCGAACTCGAATAATGGACAGAATCGCACCGATGTGTTCATTCTGCGGATCGGGTGACCTTGCGTCCGCGGCATGAAAGCGCCTTGGAAGACTTATTCATCGCTTCCGCTTCCGAATAAGGACAGATGACCGGTTGGAAACCGGATTCCCACAACAGAGACTGGTCATAGTTTTGCGGTATGAATTTCAAAGGGGAATTATTCCGAAAATCATTCATTATCTGTATCGTCTTATTGCTCCTGGCAACCGCTGTTCTGCTGGGAGCCTATACGTATTTCGGCAGAAGGACGTATATCAGCTTACAGCAGGAATCGCTGAACAAGTCAGCCGATTCTGCGCAAAGCTTCTTTGAGCGGCAGCAGGAGCAGCCGAATCATACCGCCTTTTTCCGGTATCTGGACTCGGTAACCAGCACGAGAAATCTTTCCTATATTCTGATATTTCCGGAATCCGATGTCAACAAGTATTACTTTGCAACCAATATTCAGAATTACCAGGAGAATGCATTCTTTCAGCAGTTGATCGACCGCATGATGCGCGGCGAAACGATCGATTTCAACAATATCACGGTTTCTGCGGTTTCCGGATCGATCTATGCCGGCCGTCCGCTGCATGCCGGAGAAGAGTTGATCGGGTGCATGCTTCTGATCATGGACATCGGTGAGATCACGAGCGCTTTTACGCGATTGAGCAATGCGCTTTGGATTACCGCGCTGTGTTTATTGCCGATCATGTTTTTGGTCGCGCTGTTTTTGATCAACAATTTGCTGCACCCGGTCACGGAGATGACGCAGGCTGCCAGGCAGCTTTCCAAGGGAAACTACGATGTTCGTGTCGATGAAGACTACCGCGGTGAGCTTGGAATCTTAGCCCGGACCATGAACAATATGAGCGGTGCTTTGGCAAAAACGATTCATCAGCTGGAAAGTGAAAAGCGGCAGCTCGGCTATATTCTTTCCAGCTTTTCCGAGGGCGTTGCAGCGATCGATAAGAACGGTGAATTGACGCACTACAATCCGGCGCTGATGAAAATGTTCGGTGCGGTCGACGTCCATACGCCGATGGATCTTGTGCCGGACCGACAGGTCTGGGACTCTTTCCGCGCGGTCATCGATACCGAGGATATGCGGACGTTCCATTATAATCTTCCCGGAGATCGCATCTTGTGGATCTCGATCGTGCCCGTCATGTCGGAAACCGAAGGCTGTGTCGGCGCGGTCGGGCTGTTCAAGGATGCGACCGAGATCGAGCAGTTGGAGCGGATGCGCAAT
>CADAQS010000182.1 GCA_902790115.1 uncultured Eubacteriales bacterium
CGATGCCGCCCGCGAACACGGTGCAGAGCACAGTCGGGATCAGCGCAATGATCGCAAACAGCACGATCGACGCGCCGACGATCTTCCCCGCCTCCTCCTTTTCCCCTGCACCGAGCTTCTGCCCAAGCAATACCGTGACACCGGTCGCAAGGTTTGCGACAAGCACGATGATCATGTGCATGAAGTCCGCGCCGTTGGCGACAGCCGAAATATCGCCGGTCTCGGCGAACTTGCCGACGATCGCAAGGTCGACCGCACCGTACAGCGCCTGCAGCGCAAGCGCAAAGAAGATCGGTACGATGAATTTCAGCAGCGGTCCGAGGATCGGACCCTGCGTAAAATCATAGTTTTTCTGTCTGCCTGTTTCCATGTTCATTCCTTTCCGTTCTGTTCCGGCAAAAAGCCGGCGGTCAAAAAACTGCACCCGTGGCACATTCGGTCACGGGTGCGGCACGCAATTCATCAGACAGGGACTTTGATCACGATCTTCTTGACCGCCATCGGCTTGCCGACCGCAATGTGCGGCTTATGCGCATCTTCGTAGCCGACGACCGTGTAGTCGCCCTCGCGAAGAAACACGCTGCCGAAGAATTCCGGATCCTCATAGAACTCGATATCGTTCTCCTCGGCGTACGGGATCTTGTTCATGCCGACATCCATCAGCGAGCCGATCGATATCATCAGCATCGGCGGAACACCGACCTTGTAAATCTCCGAAAGGATTTCCCGGCGGAACCGGAAACCTTTCCATGAAAGCTGCACGTCGCGGTCTTTTGCGAGGTTGAAGACCAGACCGAGCAGCGCGCTGCCCGTAGCTGCGCTGTGCGCCGATCTCGGTCAGAACGCCTCCCTGATCGAACGAATAGGCGTATACGCCGCCGTCGGCAACGCCTTTGAACGTCATGCCCACGCAGCCCGCGTAAAGCAGCGGTCGCGTTTTGCACATCGCAAGCGTGCCGGTGTTGTACACCTGATGCGTCGAAACGATCTTCGGCTCGAAAGTCTCTGCGTCGATCGCAACGGAATAAATGCCCTTGCTGCCGCGGACGGAGTTCGTCCCGACAAAGGCCAGATACTTCGATTAACTCATGTTAGTTCTCCTTTTTGAATCCAAAATGCCGGTCCGGTTCCTCGGACGGCTTATCTCCCTTATGCACCTGATACTTTACCTGAAACTCACGGACCGCGATTGCAAGATACAGCAGCGCGGCCGGGATGCAGAGCAGCAGCGCAGTTACCGTATTGCCCTGCACTTCCGGATCGTCCGTTGCGCCAATGCCGATCGCATAGCCGACGGCTGCGGCAAGCAAAAGACCGGCGCCGAGCACCGCCATCAGCCGCAGCAGAAAGATCCGCTCATGGTACTCTTCCTTTGTGACCATTCCGGTTTTGAAAAACGAAACGACCGCGCCGACAAGAACGCAGAACGCCGGAATCAAGGCAAGAAGTGAAAGTGCCGAGAAGATGCCCCCGCGGTTTGCAGGGATGTCCTTCAGCATCGCAAGCATCAGCAGAACCGCGGCCAATATTCCGAACAGGATATACAGATACCGCTCCGCCGTGCGCTGCTGTTCCGAAACGAGACGCTCGTACAGATCACCGTGGTAGACAAATACATGCCGGATCTTTCCGTGCGCATCGACCCGCTCTTCCAATTCATAATCCTTAAAATGTTTTGATGCCCGAAGTGCCATGGTAAATTCCTCTCTCCCGGATACGGGAAGAAAAACGGAGCGGGTCGGCCCGATCGGCCGGACCCGCAGCGGTCAGTAGTTTAGAATCTGGATTCCGATTACGCAGCAGGACGCATTGCCCATACGTTCGGCCAAGCATGCGTGTCATCTTCGACTTTGAAGTTCGCCGGATCAAGCATCTGGGTGTAGGTGCCGTGATACTCGCAGGACAGTTCCAGAGCCTTTGCAACGTCCTCTGCGACCATCTTCTCACCGTTGGTGAAATAGACGTCGTCACGGAGCGTGAAGCGGATATGCGTGTCATCGATCCACACCCAAGAGGTTGCGAGGCTCGGGTTGGCCTTCTTTGCAACATCGTCCCACTCCACAAGGTAGTTAAACATGGAGCTGTTGACGCGGTTGCAGGTCTTGTTCTGCTGATAGGCCGGGAAGATCGAGCTGGGCTCGCCGTCGCAGCCGACTTTCAGAACTGCATCATCGGAAATACCGGTGACTGCCGCAACGTTCATGTCCTTATTCTCCGTGGAAACCGGGGTCTTCTCCTCGGTCTTCGCGGGTTCTGCAGTCTGGGACGAGCCCTGCTGCGAGGTTTCCTGAGCGGGCTTGGTACAGGCGAAAGCCGTGACACGCATCAGCGCTGCAAGAACCAGTGCGAGAATTTTTTCATAGTTCGGCTTTTGTACGGCTTTTGGATTTACGGATTACACATTGAAGAAGAATTCGACGATATCGCCGTCCTGCATCACGTAATCCTTGCCTTCGGAGCGGACGAGCCCCTTCTCCTTGCAGGCGGTCATCGAGCCGTTTTCGATCAGCGTATCGTACGGCACGACGGCGGCGCGGATGAACCCGCGCTCAAAGTCCGAATGAATCTTGCCCGCGGCCTGCGGTGCTTTGGTGCCCTTGGTAATGGTCCATGCGCGAACCTCCTTGGGACCGGCGGTCAGGAAGCTGATCAGGCCGAGCAGGCTGTAACAGGCCTGCACCAGCTGATCGAGGCCGGAGTGTTCGATGCCCATTTCCTCGAGGAACGCCTTCTTCTCGTCCGGATCGAGTTCGGAAATCTCCTCCTCGATCTTGGCGCAGATCGTCAGCGCTT
>CADAQS010000183.1 GCA_902790115.1 uncultured Eubacteriales bacterium
CGGTGCATCCGATGTCGTATGCCGTGATCTCGGTGCCGTGCATCGTCTCCGGCGTGCCGGAAACCGCTCCCGCCAGAACGCGCTTTGTTCCGGCGATCAGATCGAAGATCCGATCCGGCGCCACCGGAAGATCCGCGTGCGACGGCCAGATCTCATCGAACTCGGCGATGCGTTTTGAAAGCTGTTCCAGACTTTCGACGTATCGGCTCAGATCGCGGAACTGCCCGAACAGAAAGATCCTGCCGTTCTCCTGGATCGGATCGCCGCTGATCAACACGCGATTTTTCCGATCCAGCACCGCGATGCTGCCCGGCGTATGACCCGGCAGATGCACGATCTCCAGTTCCCGCCCGCCGAGGTCGAGCACGCCGCCGTCCTCCACCGGAACGATCTCGTTCTTTCCGCCGCTGCGGCGATAGTTGGGCTCCTCCGCCGGGTGCATATAGCACGATGCAAAGGACGCATTGCTGCCGATATGATCCCGGTCGGCATGTGTATTCAGCAGGGAAACCGGAAGCGTCGTCAGCGATTCAGCGATCTCCTTTGCATTCTGCACCGTCATGCCAGAATCGATCAAAAGAGCGCGTTCCGTTCCGGTCAGCAGAAAGAAACGGACGCCGCCGTCCTCGATCCGAAAGGTATCCGCTCGCATTTGCATGATTTCCGCACACATTTTATTTTCTCCGTTTGGTACCGCAGCTGCGGTTTATGATTCCTCCGGCTTGCGCCCGGATTCGCTCTTGCCCTTGAACTTGCGGCCGACATGGTAGTCCGAACCGATCAGCGCGCCGCGCTGGATCGCGTCGAACCCGAACTTGCCGCGGATCGCGCTGACCGCCTTGTCAAGCCGCTCCCGCTTCTCGCGCGAGGTCTGCTGCTCCGGTTCGTCGAACAGGGACAGCTGCTGTACCGCGGCGTCCTTCGAAACGTTGGTCAGCGCTACGCCCATCAGCCGCAGCGGCCGCCGATCCTTCCAAAGATCGTCCAGCAGCTTTTTGGCGGTCTCATATACGACGCCAGCCGATTCGGTCGCATGATCGAGCTTGCACTGGTGCGACCGGTTTTTGAAATCGAGATACCGGATCGAGACGGAAACGCCGTTTGCGCGCATGCCGTCGTTCCGCATGTGCTCGGTCACGCTGTCGCACAGCGCGAGCAGGATCGTATGCGCCGTTTCCGGCGTCGTGATGTTTTCCTCGGTCGTGATCGAATTGCTGTAGCCTTTCGCCTCCTCCGGCACGTCGCGCACCGGAGAATCGTCGATCCCGTTCGCGTACGCATGCGCCTGGCGGGCGGATTTCTCGCCGATCAGTACCGAAAGCCGCAGCTCGTCCGCATTGGCAAGATCGCCGATCGTATAGATGCCCGCGCTGTTCAGCCGCGCAGCGGTCGCTTTGCCGACAAACAGCAGATCGCCGACCGGAAGCGGCCACATCTTGTCGGGGATCTCCTCGGGGAACAGCGTATGCACCCGATCCGGTTTTTCAAAGTCGCTCGCCATTTTGGCGCAAAGCCTGTTCCGGCCGATGCCGACATTGACCGTAAAGCCGAGCTCCTCGCGGATCCGATCCTTGATCTCATACGCGAGCGCAACCGGATCGGGATAGAGGTGCTCCGTTCCCGAGAAGTCCAGAAAGCACTCGTCGATCGAAAATTCCTCCATCAGCGACGTATAGCTGCGGCAGATTGCCTTGAACGCCTTGGATCGGGAGGAATACAGCTTGAAATCCGGCGGCGCGACGATCAGATCCGGGCACTTGCGCAGCGCCATGCTCAGCGGCTCGCCGGTGCGGACGCCGTACTGCTTTGCGGGGATCGACTTTGCAAGCACGATGCCGCGGCGGCTCTTCGGATCGCCTCCGATCGCGGACGGAACCAGGCGAAGATCGGGTTCTCCCGCCTTCACGCGCTTTGCCGCCTCCCACGAAAGGTAGGCGCTGTTCACATCCACATGAAAAATCAGCCGTTCCATCGTCCGTTCCTTCTGTTCCTTACTCAGGTTTCGCCGTCAGCGGAACACGCAGGCTGCAGATCAGTTCATGAAAATCCGTGTCGGGCGAAAGCCACTCCGCCGCACGGTCGCGCGGCACCAGAACCGGCATCCGCGGATGGATGCCCCGGATGCTCTTTTCGGCGTCCTGCGTCAGGATCGTAAAGCACGGCAGCCGATGCACGTCCGACGTGCGAATGTACAGCCCCGCAAGGTACAGCGGTTCGCCGTCCTCGCTGCTGAACGCATACCGCTGTTTCCGGTTCGCATCGAGCTTTTTCCATTCAAAGTAGCGCGATGCCGGAATCAGACACCGCCGTTCGTCCACGCTGGTGACAAACAGGTCCTTTTCCGGCGCGGTTTCCATGCGCGTATTGAATACGAGCATGCCCCGCGTCGGGTGAGTGAATCCCCATTGCATCGGGAACGCGCCCATGGTCCGGTGCAGCGATGACGGCGCAAGCACCGGCGCGATATCCGTCGGCCGGATCTCGCCCTCGGTTTTCATATTCACGTTGAACCGCTTGGAAAGCGAAAACGCCTTTTCGATCTGCTCCTTGAGCCAGCCGTCCTTCAAATCGCTTGCCAGCTGATATCTTCCGCACATATCCGGCCTCCGTTCGGATGTCCCTGCTTTGCTTCGGGTTCTTTCATGGATATTATATCATATTCCGCTCGTTCTGCACACACTTTTTCATAACGAACCGTCAGGTTTCCGCCGTATGATCCTTCGGCAGCGGACTTTTCGTTCTAGCAGAAAAAACC
>CADAQS010000184.1 GCA_902790115.1 uncultured Eubacteriales bacterium
GCAAAAGCCCATGACGATCGCGCCGGACATCGCGGAAACGAAGCGCCACGCCGTATCGCTCGTATCGAACGGCGACGGGATGTCATACCGGAGCACGAGCTCCCGGAGCAAGGCAAGACCCGCCGTGAACAGAAACGTCAAAAGCGCCGTGTACAGCACGAAGCGCCGGTGCAGCACGCGGTAGGCGATCACGAGCAGCGGCACGTTGAAGACGACGATGACAACCCAGGTCGGGATCAGATCGTGGGTGGCGTAGCCCAGCAGCATGCCGAGACCCGTCACGCCGCCGGAAACGACGTTCGCGGGCGTGTAGAACAGAACGATCGCAGCCGATTCCAGCAGGATCAGCAGAATCATCAGCCAAACCGCACGGGTTTCGCGCCGCATCGCAAGCGTCTTTTTCGGATCTTTCAGTTTAACGACTTTGTTGCCCATATCCCTCAAAACCGGAGAGAATCAGTCTCTCTCTTAAAATAATAGTATAACGTAAAAGTATAGGTTGTGCAAGGGATTTTTCCGCAAAAACACCGGAAAACAAAGGAAAAAGGGAGCCGAACAGCTCCCTTCGATGATCCATAGATCAATATTTGCGTTTTCTTGCAGCTTCAGCCTTTTTCTTGCGCTTTACGCTCGGCTTTTCATAATGTTCACGCTTGCGAACCTCCGCCAGGACGCCGCTACGCGCGCACTTTCTTTTCCATCTTTTCAGTGCGCTTTCCAGGGATTCGTTTTCGCCGACTCTGATTTCCATCTTTCTCCCTCCCCTCTGTGAACAACATTCGTCTTTTTCGACGCAAATGTTATTATACTCGCAACTTCGGCTTTCGTCAATCCCTTTTTTTGGGAGAATCTTTTGACAGCGCGCCGCCGTTCCTGTATAATGGTACCGGAAACAATCGCCGGAGGTGGAACATGGCAAAGCTGTATTTCCGTTACGGCGCGATGGGGTCGAGCAAGACCGCCAACGCGCTGATGGTGCATTATAACTACTGGGAGCGCGGCAAAAACGCGCTGCTCTTAAAGCCCGCGATCGACGTGCGCGACGGGCAGAACCGCATCTGGTCGCGCTGCGGACTCGAAGCCGCCTGCGAGCTGGTGCAGGATCTCGATCTGGAAAAGGTCAAAGCGGGTGAATACGACTGCCTGATCGTGGACGAAGCGCAGTTTCTGACCAAGGACGAGGTCGAGATGTTCTGCAAGGTCGTCGATGAATACGACGTGCCGGTCATCTGCTACGGGCTCAAGACCGACTTTGCCGGAAACTTCTTCGAGGGAAGCCAGTGGCTGCTCGCCCGCGCGGACACGATCGAGGAGGTCAAGACGATCTGCTGGTGCGGCCGGAAGGCGACCTGCAACGCGCGCCTCGACGGCAAAGGCGGCATCACCAAGGAGGGCGAACAGGTCGTCCTCGGCGCAAACGACAAGTACATCGGCCTGTGCCGCAAGCACTGGCGGCTCGGCGATCCGGGTCCCGACCTGCGCGCAAAATAAAAAACGACCGACCGTACCGGAACTCCGGTACGGTCGTTTTTTTTCGGTTCCAATCCCGAATGCGGATCCGAAGGGCTTTTCCGCCTTACGGCGCGTCGGTTGCTTCGGGCGTTTCGGTGACTTCGGCTGTTTCGGTCGCTTCGGGCGTTTCTGGTGCGTCGGTGGTTTCGGTGGGTTCGGGCGCGTCGGTGGGTTCGGCGGCGCCGTCCTCGAGGTAGGTGAAGACCTTTCGCATCGCGTACTCGCCGTCGGTGAACAGGGACGGGGAGAGCTCGGTCAGCGTGAAGTGCATCGCGTCCGAGGTGTGCGGGTAGTAGACGCCCCACGAGAAGCCGGCGCGGAAGAACCCGAGCTCATACAGCAGGTAGTTCATCAGCGGCTCGGGCACCTTGCAGAGGCCGGCCTTGGCGGTGCCGGTGTAGGTGAAGTCGTAGCACTGTTTGCCGTCCACGGTCGTGATGCCGTTGTAGATCAGGTTCTCATGAACCTCCTTATAGATCTTGGCGCGGTTTTCGAGCACGTCGCGGTGGCTCGGATAGTAGGCGTTGATGTCGACGGCCGTGCCGAACGAATGGTGGCTGACGAACAGGTTCGAGTTCGTGAACCGCCGGACGATCGTGCCGTTGAACGTCACGAGGTCGGCAAGGCGCACCGCGCCGGTGTCGAGCTTTTTGCCCGAAATATGGATGTAGGTGTTGTCAATGTAGCGCGCGGCCTGCTCGAAGTACGGCACGGCGTCGATGTGGCAGCGCCACTTTTTGCCGCCGACGCCGATCGCCTCGGCGTCGTACTTTTCGCGCCAATCGGGATCGACCGTAATATGGGTCGAACCGGACTGCGTGCGGTAGCGGAACAGGAACTTTTCCGGCGAGCCGAAGAACGCGAGCGCGGTCGTGTAGTTGCCGCGCAGATTGTTCGGCTCCAGCGTGAGCCAGCGCTCGTTCGTGACCGCAAAACCGGTCTCCGCGAGCGGCAGCGCGTTGCCGAGCGAATCCTCCGCGCCAAGGTGCAGCGTGTAGCTCCCGGGTTCGAGGTTCTGAAACTTGATGTTCTCGGACAGGCAGTCGATGCTTCGCGAGAACGTCCGGTCGAGCAGCGCGTACTCGGTCACGTTCTGCGACGCTTTGAACACCTGCTCCGTGTCGATCACGGTGCCGCCGCCTTTCTCGGTGACGGTCGCCCAGACGCGCACGAGAGGCGCTTCGGAATGAATCAGACCGTCGATCGCGAACGGACGGCCCTTCTGGATCTGTGTGCCCGGCG
>CADAQS010000185.1 GCA_902790115.1 uncultured Eubacteriales bacterium
ACCGGCACGAGCGCGGTCGTTTCGCTTTCGATGGCGCTCGGCGTCGCACCGCGGCTGCACCAGTCCGAGCAGGACGCACGGCAGGCGATGGAGCTTGCGCTCGGCCGCGGCGGCGATCAGGTCGTCGTCAAGGACGGCGCGGATTACCGGTTCTTCGGCGGGCGGATCCAGCAGGATGCACGCCAGTCGCGCGTCAAGGCGCGGCTGTTCTCCAAGGCGCTTCTGCAGCTGTTTGAAAACAGCGGCGACGTGTTCATCATGGGACACAAGAACTCCGATATGGACTGCTTCGGCTCCGCGCTCGGCATCATGACCTGCGCAAACCATGTCGGGCGTCACGCCTACATCATCATCGACGGACCGAACACGATGATCGAGGACGCTCTGTCCCGCATGGAGCGCGACGGTTCCGCAGCGGGACTCATCATCGGACCGGACGAGGCCGCCGAGATGATCACGCAGAATTCGATCCTCGTTGTCGTCGATACGCAGCGCGCGTCGAATACGGTTGCACCGGAGCTGCTGAAGATGGGTGAGCGCATCGTGCTGATCGACCATCACCGCAGAAACGCGGATTACATCGACAATGCGACGCTGCATTATCTGGAATCCCGCTCGTCCTCCGCAAGCGAGATGGTTACGGAGGTCATGCAGTATTTTGCCGACAACGTCAAGCCGTCGTCATTTACCTGCAGTGCGCTTTTGGCGGGCATCACGACCGACACGAAGCAGTTTGCGTTCAACGTCGGTTCCCGCACGTTCGATGCGGCAGGATACCTGCGCCGCAACGGCGCGGACCTGACCTCGGTCAAGTCGATGTATCAGAACGATTATGACAGCTTCGTACATTGCGCGAACGTTGTGGAACGGGCAACGATCCGCAGAAGCGGCATCGCGGTGTCGTACTGCGAGAAGAGCATTCCCGACAGCAAGCTGATCGCCGCGCAGGCGGCCGATGAACTGCTCGGCATCCGCGGGATCCGCGCGGCGTTCGTACTCGGCGAGACGAACGATCAGGTCGCGATCTCCGGGCGCAGCTTCGGCGAGATCAACGTGCAGGTCATTCTGGAACAGCTCGGCGGCGGCGGACATCTGACGATGGCGGGCGCGCAGATCAGAAACGTCACATGGCAGGAGGCCATGGACCGGCTGATGCCGCTGATCGAGCGCTATGAACAGGAAAATACGGACATTTGAGAAAGGACGGATACGGATATGAAGGTATTGCTTGGACAGGATGTAAAGGGGACCGGCAAGAAGGGCGAGATCGTCGAAGTTTCCGACGGATACGCGCGCAATTTCCTGCTTCCGCGCAAGATGGCGACGCCTGCGGATGCGGCGGCGGTCAACGCGGCAAACATTCAGAAGAGCGCGGCGCAGCACCGGAAATTCACGGCCGGCATCAAAGCGCGCGAGAGTGCTTCCGCACTCGAAGGCAAGCGCATTACGATCAAGGCGCGCGTCGGCGAAAACGGCAAGCTGTTCGGCGCGATCACCGGCAAGGAAGTTGCGGCGGCGCTTGCGGAGCAACAGGGCATTACGATCGATAAGAAAAAGATCACGGTCGATCCGATCAAGACGACCGGGGAATACACGGCAAAGGCCAGTTTATTTGAGAACGTCTCTGCGACGTTCACGGTGATTGTCACGGAATAAGAATGGAACAGCAACAGCAACAGGCAATCGAACGGGCGCTGCCCAACAGCCTTGAGGCGGAGCGTTCGGTGCTCGGCGCCATGCTTCTGGAAACGGAAGCGCTCGATGCGATGATCGAGCAGCTGCGGCCCGAGGACTTCTATCTTGCCGCGCACAATTATATTTTCGAAGCGATGCGGAGCACGCGTCTGGCGGGCGGCGCGGTCGACCTTGTTACGCTGAACAACGCGCTCGAGCGCAGCGGCAAGCTTGAAGCGGCGGGCGGCATCGTCTATCTGACCGAGCTGATGAACTTCGTCCCGACCGCGGCGAACGTGTCCTATTACGCTTCCATCGTGGAGGAGCACAGCATTCAGCGCGCGCTGATTCGGGTGGGCAACGACATGATCCGCGACGGCATGAACGACCAGAAAAACGTCGAGGACTCCCTGAACGAAGCCGAGCGCAGGATCTATGATATCACGATGCGTAAGACCGAGGATTCGCTCGCGCCTGCGAAGGACATCGTGCCGAGTACATTGAACCAGATCGGCGAGCTGATCCAGCGCAAGGGCAAGCTGACCGGCATCGCAACCGGATTCTCCAAGCTCGATCGCTTGACAAACGGCCTGCAGAAGAGCGACCTGATTATCCTTGCGGCACGTCCCGCTATGGGGAAGTCTGCGTTTGCGATGAACATCGGCCAGTACGCCGCCCTGCACGACAGCCGGTCGGTGGCGGTGTTCAGTCTCGAAATGAGCAAGGAACAGCTGATGATGCGCATCCTCTGCACCGAGGCGTCGGTCGATTCGCAGAAGATCAAGGACGGCACGCTCGACGACGCCGAAACGCAGAGATTGATGGAATCCGCAACCTTCATGCAGAGCACGAAATTCTATATCGACGACTCGCCAGGCGCGACGGTTGCGGGGATTCGCTCCAAGTGCCGCCGTCTGAAGGCACAGCAGGGACTCGATCTGGTCATTATCGACTACATGCAGCTGATTCAGGGTACCGGAACCGGACAGCGCCGCAGTG
>CADAQS010000186.1 GCA_902790115.1 uncultured Eubacteriales bacterium
GCTCACGGCGCAGCTGCATCAGATCATCCGCGTGGTAGCGGACCATCAGGAAGTAGTTGTTGCCGCCGATCACGACGCTGCCGGCCGTGTTCAGCATCGTCGAATCGCCGTCCTTGAGCAGCGTGTAGGCAAACCGTCGCGGCCGCAGTTCGGAAAACGGGAGCTGTTCCGGGAACGTGCCGCCCGCCGAAGCGATCAGGTTCTGATCCGTATCGTACAGCGCGCACGGCGCCTCCGTGCCCTGATTGCGGCTTGCACGGGCAAGGATCTCCTCGTACATCTGTTCGGAAACGACCGTATGGTACAGCTGAATGCCGTAAATCTCCGCCTCCATTGCCGACGCAAGCGCAGAAAATTCCGCAACCGACATGCGGACGCGGAATTTCAGTGCTGCCTCAAAGCTCTGCGCAATCAAAATCTGACCGGCGATGCCGAACAGCAATGCGACGATCAGAACGGTGCAGAGGCAGATTTTCAGGGCAAATTTCATGGATTATTTTTCGATGCTCTCGATCGGCACCTCGAGACGGTAGCCGATCTTATGGACGGTTTTGATGTGGTCCTGCCAGCCGAGCTTGCGGCGCAGACGCTGCACATGGCTGTCGAGCGTACGCGTTTCGCCGATGTAATCCGTTTCCCAGACGTGCTCGAACAGTGTCTCGCGGAACAGCGCCGTGTTCGGATTCTGGCACAGCATGACGAGCAGATCGTACTCCTTGCGGGTCAGATCGACACGCTGCCCGTTCTGATACACGTCACGCGCGCCGAGATCGATCACGATGTCGAGGATGCTCAGCATCTCCTGGCTCTTGTTGTAGCGGCGCAGCACGACTTCGATGCGCGCAAGCAGCTCCACGAGCTCGAACGGCTTGACAATATAGTCCTCCGCGCCGAGCTTGAGGCCCTTGACGCGGTCGTTAACGTCGCTTTTGGCGGTCAGAAAAATAACCGGAATATTCATTGGGCGAATGAACGCGAGCAGGTCATATCCGTTGTACTTGGGCAGCATGATGTCCAGCAGTACGAGATCGAACGCATTCTTCTCCAGCAGATCGGCCGCCTGCTGTCCGTCGTATGCGCAGGTGCAGACATATCCCTGCCGGGTCAGATTCATGCGAATCAAATTGGCGATCGGTTCTTCATCGTCCACTATGAGGATTTTAATCATCGGATTCCCCTCCGCTCCATTATTTCGGATTCAGTATAACAGAGAGATGCGGACAAATTGTAACATCCTTGTTATTTTTTGGCAGATTTTTGTTTTTTCCGGAAAAACTTACGTTTTTCCGTCGGCTCGACGACCGGCTCGCGCCGCTGCGGCAGGATCCGCAAAAAGCCGGCATTCTGCAGCTGCACCAAAACCGCGCAGGTGATCGGGAATCCGAACAACCCGGCGCCGCCGAACAGCTTGCTGCCGACGTACATCGCGACCAGCGTGATCAGCGGGTGCAGGCCGACGTTCTCGCCGACAATCTTCGGCTCAATGAACTGGCGGACGACCACAACCACGGCATATACCGCAAACATGATCGCGCCGCGCGTATAATCGCCGGTCAGGAACAGAATAATCGACCAAGGCAAAAGAACCATGCTGCTGCCGAATACCGGCAGAATGTCGAAGATCGCGACCAGCAGGGCGATCAACACAAAGTTGTTGACGCCGGCGCAAAGGAAACCGACCGTCAGCTCGGCAAACGTGATCAGAAAGATCAGCGAATACGCGCGCACATACTTCATCAGCGTGTTCTTCAATCCGAGATACGCCGCCGTCGTTGCGGCATACTGCTCGTCCGTCTGCCGCGTCGCAATATAACGCTTCAGCCGGTCGGCGTCGGTCGCCATGAAGTACGAGGAAACGATTGCAAAGATCACCTTGATCACAAACCCCGGAAGTCCGGTCGCCGCACGGGACAGGATGTCCGCGGAGATCGAGGATACCTTGGAGCCGATTGTTGAGATCAGGCTGTCGCGCAGCGTAGCAAGAAACGGAACGAGCTCCTCATCGATCTCGCTGAGCCATTCGCCGAGCTGTGATGTGATGTGGAACACATCCGGAACGAAGGTTGTCTGAAACCAGCCGTTCGCGTTTGAAATCCAGTGGTAGATGCCGTTGCCGCCAAGCATCAGAAGCCCCGCAAGAATCAGATAGGCCAGCGTTACGAAGATGACCGCGCTGATCTTTTTGGAGATATGCAGCCTTCGGTACAGAAGGTTTACCAACGGCGTAATCAGCGCCGTTACAAGGAATGCCACCAAAAACGGTGCGAGCAGCGGGATGCAGTATTTGAAAACGAGAAATACAATCGCGCCGATGCACGCCGCGTACAGAACGTTTTTAATAAATTGTTCTTTTCGATTCATCTCCATAGTATGAAGTATAACATACCTTCCTATTGCAGTCAAAGGAATCTTGCCGGGAAAGTTCTTAAATCTTCTTAATCTCTCGACAAAACAAGTGATTATGTGTATAATGACTATATGCGAATCAGACATCACTCCAGAGACATCCATGATCGGCGTCCTCAGGGCGCGCTTCCCTGCTGCACTGAGGTTACGCTATCCTGTGAATTCGAACCGGACAACGGCGAGATGCTGCACCTGTACTGGTGCGATCTTTCCGGCGTCCGCGTGTTGCCGATGTACCACGAAAACGGTCGCGC
>CADAQS010000187.1 GCA_902790115.1 uncultured Eubacteriales bacterium
TACTTTCTGATCATCCAAAAGCTTGAAGTCTTTAACCATTTGGGTTTCCCGATCAAAAAATGTACCGTTATATGATTCAGCAAACTCCCCATCCTGCGGAAGAGGGACTCTTTCTTTTTTTCATAATACCCATAAACGATATCATACCCTTCGTCCATTTTGTCTTTAACTTTATGATTTCCGAAGGTCTGGTCTGCATATCGTCATCCATGGAAATGATGAAATCGCCGGTTGCAAAAGACAATCCCGCCATGGTGGCGTTATGCTGTCCGGAATTGTTTCCCAAATCGACAATTTTCACAAAGGAAAACTGTTCGGCAAGTCTGAAAAGTTCCGCACGCGTCTGCCCGTTATCCGGCGAGCAATCATTTACAAGAACAAATTCATACTTCCTGATCCCGATACGCTCAAACTCCTCAACGGTCAGTGCCACAACCTTTCCGATGGTTTTAGAGGATTTATAGCATGGAATAACAACTGAATACTTTGGCATACACATACTCCCTGTTCAAAAAAACAGATTCAATCTTTTTGTCCTTTCCGACGCTTCCACACAGCGAGAACGATAAAAACGGCAAGTGCCAGAAAAGAAAGACAAAATGTAATTGGAATTAACCCCGGCGCATATTCCAGTTTCACCGTATGCGTCCCGGGAGACAGCGGAATGCCGATAAAGGCAAGATCCGCGGTCTGAGGCTGCGTCGGTCGGCCGTCGACTTTGAGCTTCCAGCCGTATACATTCGGGACGGTCAGAAGCAGTGTCTTTTCCGCGGCACCGCCTGTTACACTGACCATGCCTTCCAGCCGGTCGTTTTCCCAGGTCGTGACACGGAACAGGTCTGGTTCCGCAGAAGCGGACAACCGCGCTTTTGCTTCTTCCGAAGACACAATTGTCCCTATCGGCTTTATCTTATCATCAACGACGATACAAGTCAATAAGACTCTTTGCCGTTCTTCGATCTCAAGTTTTTCAAATTCGGAACGGGTGATGCACGTCCCGAACGTTCTGCCGATCGAGGTTTCCCCCGCTCTCCGATAAATCAGATGATCGCCGACCGTCTGCCAAAATACATAATCGTCCGGAACATCGAAGTCGGAATCCACGGATTTGATCATATACCGGTATCCGGTCAGTTCCGAAAGCTCCGGATTCTGCCCGACGCCGCGCGAATACTTGATCCCGAGTCCATTGCGGAACGAAACCGGATACACCGCGTTCAAAAAAGCGTACGTTCCGGGATCGATGTTGGCGTAATAGCTGCTGTCATGATAATCGAAATACATTGGATGACAGTAGGCGATGATCGTTTTCGTCCGGATCACGGCGATGCGGTAGAAATCGCCGTCCTCTTCGGCAATCGCCTGCAGGGCGTTCTCAAGTCCGCTGTAATAGCCCGTTTCATTCTCCACGACCCGCTGATGCGCCATATAGGAGACCGTCTCGCTCCGATCGACCAGCTGCTTCTCGTTCCCGACCATATCGGTCAGCATCAGAAGCGCCGTAAGTGCAAAAGCGATCTGCTTTACCGTCTTGCTGCGCCACGCGCCTTTTTTGAGCAGGAACATGCACAGCGCCGTCCACAGCAGAATCATGGCGCCCGTCCAGACAAGCGTTTTCCGGTCCGTCGTGATGCCGTACTGCGGAGCAAGTGCGATAAACCCCGCAAGCATCAGCCCGAGCCCTGCGCCGGTGATCCCTGCCGCAACCATGCTCGCGCCCTTTTCGCGGACCGTATGCAGTCCGTATACTGCCGAAACGAACAGAACCAGCAGAATCCAGAGCGTTGACAGCCGGTAGGAGCGCAGACCGAGCTCCTCATTCCGGATAAACGCGTCGAAGATGTCCATCACGCCCGGGAAGATCATGTACAGAGCGATCAGCCCGAAACCGATCAGCATCATGCGGCGCGCTCTCTTTTCCCCCTTCCAGAAGCCCTGCACGATCAGGAACAGACTGCCGATGCCGATAAAGAAGATCGGACGTTCGAGATAGTTCAGCGGTCCGTTGTACAGATCGAAGCAGCCGCCGAGGTTGATATTCAGCGAGGACAGCGCGCCGAACGCAAGGATCGACGGATTGACCAGTTCAAACCGCTCGGCGGTGAGCAGCTTTGAGGTGGAATCAAACCGCGCCGTCCGGAACATCGTCCAGTTGAATCCGATCAGAATGACCGCGCACAGCAGTACGCCTAGCATTGCATACAGCCCGACGCCGAAAAGACGTTTGCAGTACGCCTTGAATCCGTCGCGGTCAAACACCGCGCGGAACGTAAGATAGAGCACGGTCAGAAGCGCATAGAGATAGATTCCGTATGCGCCGAGGCAGCAGCCGAGCAAATAGATGCACGGCGGGATCCAATGCCAGTTCCTGTCGCAAAAATACCGTTCCAGCGCCCAAAGGAACATCATCGCCAGAAAACATTCGTCGGCCGGAAAACGCCAGTTGCCGCGCAGGATCAGGATGCCGTTCAGCGCGTAGACCAGGCTCATCACGCTGCAGATTTCCGGTGAAAAATGCAGCTTGTTTAGGAACAGCCATGTAAACAGCGCGGCAAGTATGATCTTTACGACCTGCATCCAGGCAAAACCGACAATCATCGCAGTATCGCCGATATATGCGCCGAGCAGGATCGGGATCA
>CADAQS010000188.1 GCA_902790115.1 uncultured Eubacteriales bacterium
GGCTACCTCCGCAACGATGGAAGAATTTATGGGGTCGGAAAAATGAAACTGTTGTTTACCAGCATCGGAAGACGTGTGGAACTCGTTCAGATGTTCCGCGCCGCGGCGGAGCGTCTTGGCATTCCGCTCACCATTTACGGCACCGATATCACGGAGACCGCGCCTGCGCTGCAGTTCTGCGACCGGACGTTTTTGGTGCCGCGAATCAAGGATCCGGCCTATATCCCGACGCTGCAGAAGCTTTGCGAAGAGGAGCAGATCGACGCGCTGATTCCGACGATCGATACCGATTTGCTGCTGCTTGCCAAAAACCGCGCCTCGTTCGGTTCGACGCAGGTTGTAATCAGCGAACCGGAAAAAATCGCTGTCTGCCGGGACAAGCGGTATACGGCGGACTTTTTCTTAAGCACAGGACTGCTTTCGCCAAAACCCGTCGACGATGTGACCGAATACCGCGGAGGGTATCCTGCGTTTATCAAGCCGAAGGACGGCAGCTCCAGCATCTTTGCCTACCGCGTCCAATCGGAAACGGAGCTGCACGCGTTTGCGGAGCAGGTACCGGATTACATTATTCAGCCATTCATCGAAGGAACGGAGTATACCGTCGACATCTTCTGCGATTTCTTCGGCAATCCGATCTACATCACTCCGCGGATTCGTTTGGCGGTTCGCGCGGGCGAAGTCCTGAAAACGCAGATCGTGCAGGATGAGCGCATCATTCGCGAGATGCAGCAGATGCTTGCAGTCTATCGCCCCTGTGGCGCGATCACGGTGCAGCTGATCCGGCAGAAGAATACGCAGGAGGACTATTATATCGAGATCAACCCGCGATTCGGCGGCGGCGCTCCTTTGAGCATGAAAGCAGGCGCGGATTCCGCCGCGGCGATGCTGCGGCTTCTGAACGGCGAAAAGCTGGACTATCAGGATCGGGCTGCCGAGGACGGAGCGACCTACTGCCGTTTCGATCAGAGCGTGCGGGTGGATCGATGATTACGGTTGATCGGATCCTCGATGTCGAACGGTATCTGGACGGTGTCGATGTCGTTCTGTTCGACTTGGACGATACCCTGTATTCCGAGAAGCAGTATGTTTGCAGCGGCTTTCACGCGGTGGCAAAGTCTTTCCCGGAGATTCCGAATATAGCGGACGAGCTTTGGAACGCGTTTTGCGATGGAAAGCCTGCGATCGACACGGTGCTTGCCCGGTACGGACAGACGGATCGGAAGGCCGAAGCGCTGGAACGCTACCGTTTGCACGAGCCCGAGATCGACCTGTATCCCGGCGTAACCGAAATGCTTGACCGGATCGGAAAAACCAAAAAGATCGGCATCATCACGGACGGTCGTCCCGAGGGGCAGGAAGCAAAGTGCAGAGCGCTTGGCCTTTGCTGCAAGACGATTATCACCGACGCACTCGGCGGTGCGGAATACCGAAAACCGTGCCCGGAAGCGTTTGAAAGGATGCAGAAGTTTTTTGGTATTCCGTTTTCGCGTATGGTTTATATCGGGGATAATCCGAACAAGGATTTTATCGCACCGGAAGCGCTTGGCATGCAGACAATCTGGTTCCGCAACCCGGACGGACTGTACAGCCGTACCGGCACAAACTGAGAGAATAGATCGGGGAGAAATATGAACGAGATTCAAAGATTGCAGATGAATATGCTGATCCGGCTGGACGAGGTCTGTCACCGGCACGGGCTGCGGTATTATCTGGCATACGGAACCTGCATCGGCGCGATGCGCCATCAGGGCTTCATTCCGTGGGATCATGACGTGGACGTCTTGATGCCTGTGCAGGACGCGAAAAAGCTGCCGCAGTATCAGGAGGAGTTCGGTGATCGTTACTTTGTGACAAGCTTTCGGACCGACCCGACGTACAAGAGTATTGCGATGCGGATCGTGGATCGGGAGCACCGCTGCCGGGAGACGCAGGACGGAAAAGTGACGGAAGAGATGTTTGTCGCGATGGATATTTATCCGTTCTACAACTGTCCGAAATCGCAGATCGCGCTGACGTTGCAAGTATGGCGCTCACACGTCTATAAGATGCTGGTCGGCGGCGCGCCGAAGAACCACGGAACGCTGATGAAGCTTGCTGCAAACTTGATTCTGTTATTCCATCCGAAAAAGAACCGGGAACGCGATATTGCCAGACTCGAAGCCAAACTCGATTACCGCGGCGAAAGCGATTCGATCGCCGACTACTACGGACGGGATATCACGGTTTGCAACGCGATCACCTACCGCAAGGAGTGGTTCGCGGAACCGAAACGGCTTCGGTTTGAGGATCGAGAGTTTGACGCGCCGACCGATCCGGATCGGTATCTGACGACGCGGTACGGGGATTATATGACCCCGCCGAGCAGTCAGGATCGGGAACATGAATTGAAGTGTGAATTGATTCCGTAAGAAAGGGGACACGTATGAACATTGCCTTGCTGATTGCCGGCGGAGCCGGAAACAGAATGCATCAGGACATTCCGAAACAGTTCATTTCTGTCAACGAGCGTCCGGTCATCATCTATACCCTTGAAGCGTTTGAAAAGCATCCGGAGATCGACGCGATCGCCGTTGTCTGCATTGAAGGCTGGGAGCAGGTTCTTTGGGCGTATGCCAAGCAGTTTAACATCA
>CADAQS010000189.1 GCA_902790115.1 uncultured Eubacteriales bacterium
CGTTCGTGTATAATGTGCTGATCTTTATCCCGCGATCGGACAGCGCCGAAACGATATCGAGGAAGTCATCGCGTATCAGCGGTTCTCCGCCGGTTATGCCGACATCGAATATACCGCATTCGGCAATGCTGTCCGCGATCTTTATGATCTGTTCATGCGTGGGAGCGCCGTGCTTGGCGTGCGGTGCGGACATAAAGCAGTGACGGCATTTGAGATTGCACGCACCGGTTATCGACCAGTGTACGGAGTGCTTGTACGCGGCGGGGTAGCTTTTGTATTCCTGCACAGGGGAGAGAAATTCGAGGAACTTTGCTTCTCTGATCACTCCCTCCTTAACAGCATCATCCAGAGCCCTGCGCTGTTTCTCTGTAAGTCTTTCGGGATCAATGTCATGTGCGCCGTCACACTTCATGAGCAGAAGATAACGTTCCTTGTCTATGAAGAATACTTTTCCGGCTTCGGAATCATACAGTCCTCCGAGTCTGTTCTTCCATCCGCGAAGACGGTAGCGTTTTTCAAGAATGTAAGTCATGGCAGTTCTCCTTTTGGGGTAGTTTTTTCAATACGTTCCACGGTAGAACATGGCGCTCTGTCTCTGACAGGAGAGCGTGAAGCGATATGTCATTTATATGCCGGTAAATAGTGTCATTGCCTAAGCAACGGAAAACTATAAGTCACATTATTATAACATTTTTTCCGGAAAATTGCAATATTTTTTGTCAAAATGTTAAAAATTTTGTTTTATTCACCACAAAACTTGAAAATTATGTACAAATATGTTATAATGGTCACGTTGACGAAAACGTCATATACGCCGGCTGCTGTATCCCAAAACATTGCGATCCTTCTGTTAGATAGCTCTAACCATTGTCGGAAAAGAAGTGCCTGCCGCACAGCGATCCCTCTGCATGGCAGGCGGTTAGCCATCTTTTACTATTATAGCGTATCGGGCAGAAGATTTCAAGATGTTCCGGGATCCCGGTTTTACAAAAAAACGGTCTGTGGGCGGGCACGGCATTCTGAACTGCGGCGACAAAGGAAAATGCAGTGCAAAAAAGGCAAAGCCGTTCGAAAGCACGGCGCTTTCAGCACGCGGTCTCCTGATTCCTTTGCCGGATGCACAGAAAATAGAACACAGCGGCAAGGATCTGCGCGGCAGCGGAAACAACAGCAAGCCATTTGGGGTCGATGTCGTACAGCGCGCCCAAAAGCCAGCTTCCCAAAAACCATGCGATGCCGAAGCCTGTTTCGAAAATGCCGAATCCGCTGCTTCGCATCGACCGAGGAACGACCCTGCTCACCGCCGCTTTCATGATACTTTCCTGCGCGCCCATGCCGACGCCCCACAGCAGAATGCCGATACCGATCAGCAGCGGATTTCCGCTCAAAAAGACAAAGCAGGCAAAGAACGCGCTGCACAAGGTAGAAACCGTCAGCGCCTTCAATCCGATTTTATCAAACAACCAGCCGAAGAACAATGCGGAAACCGCATCCGCCGCCATCGCGCCGGCGTACAGAAGGCTGAGCGTCGAATCGGGGAACGCATGTACTTTCGCTGCGTGCAGCGTGATCAGGGTGAAATCCGCGAATCCGAATGCGAAGAGGCAGATCGCCGCCATGAACAGCAGAAATGACTTTCGGATGCGGAACGGTTCGTTCGTGTCCGGCTCTTTCTCAAACTGTGCCGGATCGGGATATCTGATCTTTGAGAATACGACCAGCGCGACGGTGATCAACGCCGGGATGCCGAGCACCGCAAAACAGATCCGATAGGTGGAAAACAGATCGTCCGTTCCCCGCAGCGCGGCGACCGAAAAAAGGATCACAGGTCCCAGAAACGCGCCGAGCTGATCCAGAAACTCCTGATAGGCAAAGCCCTTGCCCACGCCGACCTCGCTCGCGGCAAAGCTCACCAGCGTATTCTTCGCCGGCTTTTTGATCGCCTTGCCCACACGTTCCAGGACAATGAGCACACAGGCAACGAGCCAGCCGTTTTCGGGGATCAGCGCAAGAGCCGGGATCGCTGCGACCTGCAGAACGTATCCGACGATCACCAGCGTCCAGTATTTTTTGGTTTTGTCCGCCAGAACTCCGGAAAGAAGGCGCAGCGAATAGCCGCAGAGATCGCCGAGGCCGGAAACGAACCCGATCGTCGCCGCCGACGCGCCGGCAAGGTTCAGGTATTCGCCGAGGATGCTTCGCGCTCCCTCGTGCGTCATATCCGAAAACAGGCTTACGATGCCCATCAGCACGATGAACGCCATCGCGCCGCCGAACAGTTTTCGGTTCTTTTCCAAAGAAGCTCCCTCCTCCCCTGTTTTACCGCACACAGTTTACCACATATCATATGATTTGAAAAGACAAATGTCCTTTCCGATCCCGCAAACCGCTTTTCCTTGCTTTCGTAAAACGGATATCTCTCCGAATAACGATCCACCGGCTAAGCCGGTGGATCGTTATTGTAATCCGAAACGATTCTTATCTTTTGCGATCGCACAGCAGCACGGT
>CADAQS010000190.1 GCA_902790115.1 uncultured Eubacteriales bacterium
CCGCGGAAATAGGCGACCTGATCGGCGTGCTCCGACGGAGCTCCCTTCACGCGAAACGCACCGAACGATGTATCCGAATTCTTATGGATCTGAACATTGTCAGGAAGATACACGACCACGTTGCCGAAATTGACTTCCACGTCGAGCACCGGATCGTTTTCGAAATGCTGGACATTGCGGAAATCAATCAAGTGATCTCCGAAGTTGGTTTCGATTTTTGCGCCGCGCAGCGTATCGTAGGGATACTCGATCCGATTGCTTCCGAACGACAGCTCCGCATTGACAAAGTACCCTTCGTCACTGTATTCGTTGACCCGATTCGGTCTGTCCCCGCTGACGATTGCGGAATGATCGTTGCGATGCGTTTTTTCTTTCAGAACACCCATCTTAACGAGCAAAATCTTGAGCAACGACGCAACAGCAAAGACGAGCAGGATCACATACCACTTGATCTCAAACGGAACGCCCCAGCCGAACCAAATGAACTCATAAATGCCGATCGCCATCGCAGTGATGCCGAATACAATGTTTTTGCGGACGCGCATCAAGCCGAGAGAAAACACAGCGATCGTCCAGATGTAGTTCCATACATTCACGCCTTCCCGGTTAAACAGCGGCGTAGTCGACCGCAGAATCAGCATAACGCAGATCAGAATTGCCATGATGCACATTGTGATTCCGGTCCACTGATCCATATTGTTGAGATTGATCTCAACGGAACGGGTCTTATTGTCCTTATCCTCCTCCGGTTCCTTATCTAAAATCACGACATGCGGCTCAATTGGCTTAATGCCGAGCAGTTCATCCGTCGTGATTCCGAACAGGTCCGCAAGAAGCGGCAGTGTGGTAATGTCCGGACAGGTCTGGTCGTTTTCCCACTTGCTGACCGCCTGCGCCGAAACGCCGACCTTTTCCCCGAGCTGCTCCTGTGTCCATCCCTGGTTTCTGCGAAGCATTGCGATTCTCTTTCCGAGTGTCATCGTCTGTTCCATTGTTTGTTCCTCCCTTGTCTTGGTGACTTCATCCTATCAACAAAACGAAAATAAGTACACTACCCATCCGTTGAATCAAACAACCGCAGCGGTTGAGTGGTGTAATCACGCTCTACACCTGTGGTTGAATCACTAATATTTTAGCGTTTTTATTTACAAAGTTCAACTGTTTTAGTATAATAAAAGAAATATTTTGGTCTATATGACCGACATCGGAGGAAGCAATGGCGCTCAGAACGATTCGTAAGGAGAATGATCCCTGTTTGTATATTCCCTGCCGCGAAGTCAAGAAATTCGACAAACGGCTTTCGACGCTGATTGATGATATGATCGAAACGATGCACGACGCCGACGGGGTCGGGCTTGCCGCTCCGCAGGTCGGAGTCCTTCGCCGCGTCGTTGTCATCGATATCGGCGATGGTCCGATTGAAATGGTCAACCCGAAGATATTGGAATCGTCCGGCGAGCAGGGCGGCATGGAAGGCTGCCTCAGTTTTCCCGGGAAAAGCGGATATGTGGTTCGTCCGAATTACGTCAAAGTGGAAGCCTATGACCGCAACGGCGATCTGTATGAGTACGAAGGCGAAGAACTGTTTGCGCGCGCTGTTTTCCACGAATGTGATCATCTGGACGGAAAGGTTTATCTCCGTCTTGTTACCGAGCCGCCGGAAGGATTTGAGGAATAAACGATGCGAATTGCTTTTTTAGGTACCCCGGAATTTGCGCTTCCCTCCTTGCAGGCGCTGATCGATCGCGGAGATACGTTGGCGATCTTTACACAGCCGGATCGTCCGGTCGGTCGGAAAGCGGTTCTGACGCCTCCGCCGGTCAAGGTGCTCGCGCAGACGCACCACATTCCGGTCTTTCAGTTTGAAAAGATCCGCTCCGAGGACGGTGTCGAAGCTCTGACAGCATTTTCCCCCGATCTGATGGTCACTGCCGCGTTCGGACAGCTTCTCAGTGCAAAGAACCTTGCGATTCCACGGCTCGGAACGATCAACGTACACGGTTCCCTGCTTCCGCGCTACCGCGGTGCGTCGCCGATTCAGGCGGCGATTCTGAACGGAGAAGCCGTTACCGGTGTTACGACCATGTTTACCGATATCGGTATGGACACCGGCGATATGCTTTTAAAGGCTGAGGTTCCGATCGATGCGGACGATACCTATGAAACGCTTTCCGACAAGCTTGCAAACGTAGGCGCTGCGCTCCTTTTGAAAACGCTGGGACAGTTGGAAGCAGGAACGCTTGTCCGGATTCCGCAGAATCCGAACGAAGCGACCATCTGTCATGTTCTGAAAAAGCAGGACGGCATGCTGGACTTTTCGCAAGCCAAAAAGCAGGTTCACAATCGCGTTCGCGCGATGAATCCGTGGCCGACCGGAACGGCGATGCTCGACGGACAGCCGCTGAAAATCTGGCAAACACGTTTGTGCGAAAACGATTCCGTTCTCTACCCGATCGGAAGTCTGTCCGTGCAAGACGGGCATCTTTTC
>CADAQS010000191.1 GCA_902790115.1 uncultured Eubacteriales bacterium
AACGGCACGACGGACATCGAATTCCTGTTCCCGTTCGGATGGGGCGAACTTTGGGGCGTTGCGGATCGCACGGACTTCGACCTGAAAGCGCACGCGGAGTGCAGCGGCGAGAGCTTTGAATATCTCGATCCGTTTACGAACGAGAAGTACATTCCTTATTGCATTGAACCGTCTCTCGGTGCAGACCGTGTTGCGCTCGCCTTTCTCTGCGACGCATACGATGAAGAGGACCTCGGCGAAAATGATTCGCGTGTCGTTCTGCATCTGCATCCGGCGCTTGCGCCTTACAAAGCCGCCGTGCTTCCGCTTTCCAAGAAGCTTGCTGAAGGCGCGACCGAGATCTATCATGCGCTTTCGAAATACTTTATGGTGGACTATGATGAAACCGGTTCGATCGGCAAGCGCTACCGCCGCGAAGATGAGATCGGCACGCCGCTCTGCATCACCTATGACTTTGAATCGGTGGACGATCATTGCGTGACCGTTCGCGATCGCGACACGATGGAGCAGGTTCGCATCCCGATCACGGAACTGCGCACCTATATTGAAAACAGACTGGACTTCTGATCCCACTTACGCCTCCGGACAGGAGGCGTTCTTTGTATGGAACTGACAGGCGTAGTACAAAATATCATATTCCGGAATGCATCGAACGGTTATACTGTTCTTTCCGTGCTGCCTGAAGCCGGCAAACAGCCGATGACAGCCGTCGGAAAGATGCCGCTGCTTGACGTCGGCGATACGGTCTGCATGCAGGGCGAATCAACTTACAGCACGCGCTTCGGAACGCAGTTTGCAGTCAGTTCCTATACGCGGGTCGCGCCCTCGACCGAAACGGCGATCATCGCCTACCTGTCCAGCGGTGCCGTCCGCGGGATCGGTCCTGCGCTTGCCAATTCGATCGTATCGCATTTCGGGCTCGATACGCTGAATGTCATGGAGCATACGCCCGAAGCACTGCTGGAAATCTCCGGCATCGGGGCAAAGAAAGCGGCGATGATCAGCGAGTCCTTCCATACAAACGCCCAAATGCGGGACATTCTGCTCGCATTGGAACCGTACGGAATTACGGTCAATCAGGCGAATCGGATGGTTCAGGTTTACGGTGATCTATGCCTTGCCAAAGTCCAGGAAAACCCATATCAGCTGATCGATGATATTGACGGAATCGGATTCTTAACAGCAGATCGGATCGCACAAAATGTTGCCGGATTTGAAACCGACTCTCTCGCACGGCTGCAGGCCGGTCTTCGCTATGCGCTCGAACGCGCCAGAGACGAGCGCGGCGATATGTTTCTGCCGCGCAGCGATCTTCTTCGTGACGCAGCTCAGCTGCTCGGCGCGTCGCCAGATATGCTTCTGGATGCGCTCGACTGGATGATCGACGGCGGAGACTTGGCTGCGCTTGCGGTCGGTGAAACCGACGCAATCTTTCTGCCCTATCTTTCCAAAATCGAGGATTACATTGCAAAACGGCTTTTGAATCTTCGCGAGCGCCCGCCAAAAGAGATTTGGGACGTGCGATCCCTTGAGCATGATCTGCATCTGGAATTATCGAACGAACAGCGAAACGCCGTGCAGAGTGCTTTGGATGCCGGCCTCATGATTTTGACCGGCGGGCCCGGCACCGGAAAAACCACGATCATTCGGTTTATCGTGCATGCAATGGAGAAAGCAGGCTATTCGGTTGCGCTGACCGCGCCGACCGGACGCGCCGCAAAGCGCATGAACGAAGCGACCGGCAGTGAGGCAAGCACGATCCACCGTCTTCTCGAATACATTCCCGGGGAAGGCTTTCTCCGAAACGCGGAAAACCCGCTTCTGTTTGACATGATTATCGTCGATGAGATGTCCATGGTCGATGCGCCGCTGATGTATTCGCTGTTAAAAGCGATCGCGCCCGGAACGCGCTTGATTCTGGTCGGAGACAGCGATCAGCTCCCTCCGGTCGGATGCGGAAGCGTGTTTTTGGATGCGCTCCGTTCCGAACAGATCCCGACCTGCCGTCTGACGGAAATCTTCCGGCAGGCGCAGCAAAGCCGAATCGTCCAAAACGCCCATCTGGTCAATGCGGGAAAGATGCCGGTTCTGGTTTCGGAAAACTCCGATTTCCTGTTTGAGGAAATGACGTCCGTTGACCGGATTCTGCATCGCATCGCCGCGCTTGTCAAGGATCAAAAGGATCGTTTGCAGACGACCGAGCCTCTGATGGACGTACAGGTGCTGGTGCCGATGAAATCCGGACCGCTCGGCGTAATTGCACTGAACAAGCATTTACAGGAAGTGCTGAACCCGCCTTCGTATTTCAAAAAGGAACGCATCA
>CADAQS010000192.1 GCA_902790115.1 uncultured Eubacteriales bacterium
ACTTTACGGTCGCTGCTGTCCCCGGACTTACGATCGGCTGTCTGCTTGCCAACCTTCTGACCGGCTCCGTCATTTGGGATGTCGTGTTCGGCACGCTGGCTACGCTGCTCGGCGCAATCGGAACCTATCTGCTCCGGAAATACAAATATACCGCTTCTCTGCCGCCGATCTTCTTCAACACGCTGATCATTCCGTTCGTGCTGACCTATGCATATCAACTGCCGGACGGAATCCCGCTTTTGATGCTGTCGGTATTTCTCGGTGAAGCAATTTGCTGCGGCGTGCTCGGTACGCTACTGCAGCTGTTTTTGATCAAGCATCCGAACCTCGTGAAGCCAAAAGTGCAAAACTGATTTTAATACCCTCGAAAGGACGTTTTCTATGCTCTGGATCATTCTCTGTGCAGTTGTCTGTCTTTATCTGATCGTTTCCATCGTCTTTGCCGGTCTCGGCATCCACTATGGTTTTGTGCGGAGCAATGATACAGCTTATTTTTCGGAAAACGGAACTTCCGCCCGGCACCCTTTTCGCGAACGGATCGAAAAGATTGCAAAATCCGTCTGTGAACTTCCGCACGAAGATCGCTATCTGACTTCCTACGACGGATTGAAACTGCATGCTTCCCTCTACCGTGTTAATCGCGCAAAGGGACTTATCATCTGCGTGCACGGGTTTCATTCCCGCGCGGAAAAGGACTTTGCTTCCCTCTATTATTACTATATCCAGAACGGATACCATGTTCTGCTCGTCGATCAGCGTTCTCACATGGAAAGTGAAGGAAAGTATGCAGCGTACGGTGCGCAGGAACGGTTTGATCTTCGGGACTGGATTGCGGACTGTGTACAGCTGTTCGGAAGGGATTTCCCGATCTGGCTGCACGGACAATCGATGGGGGCTGCTACATGCATGATGGTTTCCGATATGCCCCTGTATGCCAACATCCGCGGCATCATTGATGACAGCGGATTCGATTCTCCAATCAGCGAGATGAAGTATATCTACCGTTCGAACTTCCATTTCCCGGTCTATCCGGGCGTATGGTTCATCGCGCTGTACTGCAAGCTCGTGATCCGCATGTCGCCCTACAAGTATTCTGCGGTAAAATCGCTGCAGCATACGACGATTCCCTGTCTCTTTATTCACGGGGACGCGGACGATATGGTTCCGCTCGCATCCGGTTTGAAAGCATACCAAGCTTGTGCCTCCGAAAAGGAGCTCTGGATTCTCCCCGGGTGCGGTCATTGCGCGGCAGCGTGGGTCGCTGGCGAAGAATATGAAAAGCGTCTGACCGATTTCCTGAAAAAAACCGCGCCTTGTGCATAAGATTTCCGGAATCTCTTGCAATCGATACCGGAACTATGTATAATAGAAAAGCAATTTGAAAGAAATGGAGCAATTATTATGAAACAACTGATTGGTTCCGCTGTCATCGGCCAGTCCGGTGGTCCGACTTCCGTCATCAACGCCAGCGCGTACGGCGTCATCCGCACAGCGCTCGACAACCCGAACATCACCAAAGTCTACGGTGCCGCACACGGCATCCGCGGCGTCCTCGACGATGTTCTGTATGACATGGGCGAAGAAGATGCGTACGAACTCTCCCTGCTGCTGAACACGCCGTCCTCCGCACTCGGTTCCTGCCGCTACAAGCTGAAGGATCCCGATGTGGACGATACGGATTACAAGCGCATTCTTGAGATCTTCAAAAAGTACGATGTCCGCTACTTCTTCTACAACGGCGGCAACGATTCGATGGATACCTGCAACAAGATCTCGAAGTACATGCAGCGCGTCGGTTACGAATGCCGCGTCATCGGCGTTCCGAAGACGATCGACAACGACCTCTACGGCACCGACCATTGTCCCGGATTCCCGTCCGCAGCGCGCTATGTTGCGACATCCTGCATGGAAATCTATCAGGACGCGCGCGTTTATGACACGCCGATGGTCTGCATCATCGAGATCATGGGCCGTCACGCGGGTTGGCTCGCAGGCAGTGCAGCGGCTGCCACGTACATGGGATGCGGTCCCGACCTCATCTACCTGCCCGAAACCGATTTCGACGTCGATACGTTCCTGAACGACGTTGAGCGTCTGTACAAGGAGACCGGTAAGGTGATCGTCGCTGTTTCCGAAGGCATCCATGATGCAACCGGCAAACTGATCGCGGAATACGGCGCAGAGGATGCAAAGGTCGATTCTTTCGGTCACAAGCAGCTTGGCGGTCTTGCCGCAACGCTCGTCGGCATAGTCAAGAA
>CADAQS010000193.1 GCA_902790115.1 uncultured Eubacteriales bacterium
GGTCTGCTGCGACTGATGCTTCTCGAACGCCTCGCGCGCGACCTGCAGCGCGGTCTTGCCGCCGAACGATTCGAGCGGCGAATTGATGTCCAGCAGCAGGAAAAGCAATCTTCGGAATCTCATGCGAAAAACCTTTCTTTCGGTACGGGCAACGCCTGTTGCGTTACCGTCTTTTTTTCAACAGAATGCACAAAAGCGCAACGGCGGCCGCCAGTCCCGTGCCCATGCCGATCCACGGCAAAACGGTTTTCGCGGGCGTCTCCGCCGGCTCTTCGATCGTTTCCTCCGCCTGCGGGGCCGCGGTCAGTTCGGGTGCGAGCATCTGAGCGTCGATCCCGGCGGTCGGAGACGGGCTCGGCGTCATCGTCGGCTCGGCGGTCGGCGACGGACTCGGCGTCGGGGTCGGCGAGGGGGTCGGGGTCGGCGTCGGCACCGGCGAAGGCGAAGGCGTCGGCGGCACATAGAACGAAAACAGCGTTTCGTCGATGTTGTCGAACGCGTCCGCACCGGCTTCGACGGTTCCGTAGACCATGCCGAAGCGGCTGATCGGGTTATCGTCCTTGTCGCTCTGCACCCAGTGGCGGCCGGTCTGCTGCGACTGATGCTTCTCGAACGCCTCGCGCGCGACCTGCAGCGCGGTCTTGCCGCCGAACGATTCGAGCGGCGAATTGATGTCCAGCAGCAGTTTCGGCATACAGGTGCAGATAGCATTTCTGCACGGTCCACGTGCCGTACTGCGCGGCGGATTCCGGATCGTACGTCGGGTCCGCACAGAGTCTGACCGCCTCGCTGACGCTTGCGGACACGCGCCGGTGCTGCCAGTGACCGTACTCACCGCGCGTATCGTGCGAAAACACGACCAGCGGGCGGCACCTGCGCAGCAGCCGGACGATGCCGAGCGTCACGTCCTTCAGCTGAAAATTCTTTTCGTAGCGGTCGCGGTAGTTCATTGGAATATCGTCATAGCCCAAAAACGGCGGATAATACCGCGCGCCCATCGTCCATGCGCCGCTTCCTGCCTCGCTGATGCGCTTGCGGCTGCTCGCAGTCACATACGCCACGGTTCCGCGGTAACCGCGCTCCATGCCGTAGATCGGAATAACCGCACCCATGAACAGCACATCGTCGTCCGGATGCGTCGCAATCACCAGATAGTCCAGCCGCTCCGGCAGCGGCTCCCATGCGTGGAACGGCTCCGGCAGCCTGCCCCCGCCGAACACGCGCAGCCGTCCGATCTCCATGCCAGCGCCCCCGGCTCGAAGCTCAACCGCGGCAGCACCGTCCTGCACGGTCAGCGCCGTATCGTAATACTGCGGGACCGGCTCGGAGGACAGTTCCCGCCCTTCGGAATCGAACTGGACAAACGTGATCCCCTCCGGCATCGGCACCCATTGGACGCAGACCGCCCGCGGCGCGACCTGATCGGTCCACGACAGGCGAACCCACTCTCCGGCGTCGAACGCAACCGAAGCATCCAGATATTTATTCTTCAGCATCCCGATTGCGCCGGGGTGCTTTCCGCTCAATTCAAACCGGCACGCGTCCGTCAGCTCCTGCACCGCCGCCTCGTCTGCGGGGACCGCAGCCGGCGCCAGCAGAATCAAACACAGCAGCAGCAAAAATGCGGCGCGCACGTTAAATCTTTGCATGCCCCTATCGTTCCTTTCTCCATTTTCCCGGAAACGTTCATTCCGTTTCCTTGCTCTTGCGGCTGCGCCATACGCCGACGGCGACGCTGCCTGCCGCAAGCACGGCAATGATGATCCACATCGTCTTCAACCGGCTTTCGACCGTTTCCGGCACCTGCTTCGGCGCTTCGTTTGCCGGCGCCGTCGGCGCTTCGGAAGGGATCGGAGCATCGGTCGGCGCAGGCGTATCGGTCGGAGCCTCGGTCGGATCGGGCGAAGGCGTCGGCACTTCGGTCGGTTCCGGTGTCGGCGGAATATAGAAGGACAGCAGCGTTTCGTCGATGTTGTCGAACGCGTCCCCGCCGGCTTCGACGACGCCTGCCGCCATGCCGAACCGGTTGAACGCAAACTTACTCTTGTTCCGCTCCACGGCAAAGCCCATGCCCTGCTGCGTCTTATGTTTCAGAAACGCTTCCCGGGCGACCTGATACGCGTCCTTGCCGCCGAACGCTTCGAGCGGCGCGTTGGCGTCAAGCGTCAGCGGGTTTTCCGTATACAGATGCAGGTAGCATTTCTGCACCTGCCACGTTCCGAGCGTCGCGGCGGATTCCGGATCGAACAACGGATCGGCAGCCAATGCAACGGCCTCTCTCGAAGCCCTGGACGTCATCCGATGCTGAAAATGACCGTACTCGCCGTTGACGTCCTGTGCGAACACGATCACCGGATGGTAGGTGCGGTACAGGCGAACCGTTGCCAGCAGCAGCTCGTCATAATCGAACAGCGCCTTGCGCGCATCGGATTCGTTCCGCGCAATGTCCGGAAAGCCCATAAACAGCGGGCGGTACCTAAGTCCCATCGCCCACGCGCCGTTTTCCGCCTCGGTCATGCGCTCGCGCGTGCGCGCGGTCACATAAGCGATCGATCCGACATAGCCGCGCTCTGCGCCGTAGATCGGCACGACCGATCCGAGATACAGCACATCGTCGTCAGGATGCGTGGAGATCAAAAGGTAATCGAGATGATCCGGCGTCTCCTCCCACGCATGGAACGGATCGGGCAGCGTCCCTTCGCCGTACAGACCGAGCAGTACGATCTTCATCGCCTGCTCTCCTGCCGTGACGGACACCAAGCGCGTCTGTTCTTCGAGCACAAAGATCGTCTCCGGC
>CADAQS010000194.1 GCA_902790115.1 uncultured Eubacteriales bacterium
CGTGCCGACGATCGGGACTTCGATCATGTGGCGCTTTGCATCCTCGACGCCCTTGCGGACCGCTTCGGGGATCTCGACCGCCTTGCCGAGGCCGACGCCAACCTTGCCGTTTTCGTTACCGACGACCATCAGCGCGGTGAAGCGGAAATTCTTACCGCCCTTGACAACCTTCGCAACACGGTTGATCGCAACGAGCTTCTCTTTGTATTCGGGAACTTCTCTCTCGAACTTTCTCTCTCTGTCGTTTCTCATTTCGTTTCCTCCTTAGAAGTCCAAGCCGGCTTCTCTTGCGCCTTCGGCCACTGCTGCTACACGACCGGTGTAGAGGTAACCGCCGCGATCGAAAACGACCTTCTTAACGCCCTTTTCGAGAGCACGCTGACCGACGAGTTTTCCGACGAGCTTGCTTGCTTCGGTCTTGGTCTTATCGTTGAGTTCTCCTTTGATCTCTGCATCCAGCGTAGAAGCAGCAACCAGAGTGTTACCGGTGGTATCGTCGATGACCTGCGCGTAGATGTGGTTCGTGCTGCGATAGACATTCAGTCTCGGACGCTCGCACGTTCCGTTCAGATCTCTGCGCTGGCGATGATGGCGAACCTTGCGAACAGCGTTCTTATCGATCTTAGAAAACATTCTATGTTACTCCTTTCTACCTTATTTACCGGTCTTGCCTTCTTTGCGGCGGACGAATTCGCCTTCATAGCGGATGCCCTTGCCCTTGTAGGGTTCCGGCTCACGCGTTGCGCGGATGTCTGCTGCAACCTGGCCGACCTTCTGCTTGTCGATGCCCTTGACCGTGATCTTGGTCGGAGCGGGCGTTTCGAACTCGATGCCGTCCATCTTGGCGAAACGGACCGGATGCGAATAACCGACGTTCAGAACGAGGTCTTTGCCGTCCATCTGTGCTCTGTAACCGGTACCGACGATCTCCAGCTTCTTCTCAAAGCCGGACGTTACGCCGACCACCATGTTGTTGATCAGCGTTCTGGTCAGTCCGTGCAGCGCACGATGACGCTTGTCGTCACTCGGACGATTGACGGTCAGAACGCCGTCTTTCTGTTCGAGGATCATCTCAGGCGAGACCGTTTGCTTCAGCTCACCCTTGGGGCCTTTCACGGTCACGCAATTATGATCGTCAACCGTGATTGTCACTCCGGCCAGAACCTTGACCGGAAGTTTTCCGATTCGAGACATTCTTATTTCCTCCAGTTATTTTACCAGACGTAAGCGAGCACTTCGCCGCCGACGCCGAGCTTTCTTGCTTCCCGATCGGTCATAACGCCGCGGGAGGTGGACAGGATCGCGATACCCATGCCGCCGAGGACTTTGGGGATCTCATCCTTGCGTGCATACACGCGCAGACCCGGGCGGGAGATGCGCTTGATGCCAACGATAACGCGCTGCTTGTTGGGGCCGTACTTGAGCTGGATGCGGATCGTCTTGACGATGCCGTCTTCCAGGATCTCATAACCCTTGATGTAACCTTCCTCCAAGAGGATCTCCACAATCGCTTTCTTGATCGCGGAAGCGGGGACATCGACGGTCTCATGCTTTGCGATCAGAGCATTGCGGATTCTGGTGAGCATATCTGCAATCGTATCTGTCATGGTTTGAATCCTCCTGAATTACCAGCTTGCCTTGCGCACGCCGGGAATGTTGCCGTTGTACGCTTCTTCACGGAAGCAGACGCGGCAGATGCCGTACTTGCGGAGAACCGCATGCGGACGACCGCAGATACGGCAACGGGTGTAAGCGCGGGTCGAGTACTTCGGCTCTCTCTGCTGCTTCAACTTCAAAGATGTCTTTGCCATAGTGGTTCCTCCTTTTTAGTCCTGAACGAACGGCATGCCGAGCAGTGCGAGAAGCTCTTTTGCTTCTTCGTCGGTCTGTGCGCTGGTGACGAACACGATGTTCATACCGCGGGTCTTATCCACGTCATCATAATTGATTTCCGGGAAGATCAGCTGTTCTCTGACACCCATCGCATAGTTTCCTCTGCCGTCAAAGGACTTGTCGGAAACACCGCGGAAGTCGCGGACGCGCGGAAGAACGATGTTCATCAGCTTGTCGGCAAAGTAGTACATCCGGTCGCCGCGGAGCGTGACCTTTGCACCGATGTTCATGCCCTCACGTACTTTGAAGTTCGCGACGGACTTCTTCGCCTTGGTGGTGACGGCTTTCTGACCTGCGATGT
>CADAQS010000195.1 GCA_902790115.1 uncultured Eubacteriales bacterium
GGCGCCGCCGAGGCCGATGATGCCGGCGTCTGCAACGCGGCGCAGGATCTCCTCATTGGAAATGTCGGAGATGTCCTCCCGCGTGCCGAAGCCTTCCGCCGCCGTATAGAGTCCGTCGTTTTCCACGACAATGCATTCCTGCATTGCGCCGGCGATGGTGCGGCGCTTTTCGATCGCCTTGACCTTGCCGGAACAGGAGCAGATAATGTTGGCCGAAACAAAGCCGTCCGCTTCCGCAATGCGCTGCCCGACCAGAACCGGATCGTTTTTCTTGACGATCGGCTTGGCAGGCTTTCCGATATGCTGCGCAAGCGGGAAAACCATCTCTCCCTTCGCATCGAATCTGCGCAGCGGCGCTTCCCGGCTCAGCTCTTTATGGCCTTTCGGGTGTACACCGCCGCGAAACGTGTCCCTCACTGTCTTTGACCCCCTTGTTCAAAATGTGCCGGACCGCCCGTGCGATCCGATAAGATGTGATTTTATCCTGTATACTATTGTAGCAAATGAAGGTCCGTTTGTAAACAGGAAAAAGCCCCCTCTTTCGGGCGGAAACGACACAAATACCGGTCGTTTTTACCGTCTGCGTTAAAAAGATGCCATCGATTGCAGAAAGACGACGGTTCCGTCCTCCGCTTCAAATGCAAGGAAGCCGGAAACACCCGGCTTCGTTTGACTCCGTGATTCCCCTCTTACAGCGCGAGCGAGCCGCACGGATCCCACGGCTTGAGCTCGATCGGCTCGGAATCGTATGCTTTTAAGATTTCGTCGGTCAGGTATTTGCGGTTGACGACAACCTGATAATTGTATTCGTCGAACCAGCGGTCGGTCATGACATAATAGCCCTTCTTGCCGGGCTCCTCGCCCCACGAGTTTTCGACGCACCAGCGGTTCGGCTTGCCGGTTTCATCGAGGTTCACGCCCTGAAAGACCATCGCGTGGGTCATGAGGCTGTGCCCGTAATCGAGCCGCTGCGCCTTGGTCATACCGAAGCGCGTGCCGAAAACGCCTTCGAGGTCGTAGAGATCCGGATCCATAATGCCCGTGTCGCGGTGCGAACGCTTGCCGACGTCACAGCCGAACCATACCGGCTCGCCGGCTTTGAGCTGCGCGATCGCCGCCTTTTTGAGTTCATCCGAGGGCAGGTTCACATACTTGACCGTGCGGCCTTCGATGACATTGCCGAGGAACTGCACCGTGTAGCTGCGGTAGTACGGCTTGTCGGCGGTGGGCGCGTTGATGAGGCTGACGTACTGCGACAGATCCATGCCGATATACTTGTCGTAGAACGCTTTGGGCGTGAGGTCTGCGTCGCGGTGGAATTCGTCGTCCTTGTCGCGGTACTCAAACGTGAACACTTTCGGCGGCTTCCCAAGCGAGATGCACAGCATGCGGTAGATTTCCGCGAGCATATCGTCCTTGCGAAGACGGAGCGAGTCGAGGCTCTCACCGTTTTGATGCGCAGTGCGCAGGATGCAGGCGTCCTCGCGCAGTTTCTCGGTCATGTACGCGGTCATTTCGGCGGTCGCGGACGAAGAAACGCTCTCCGGGTATGCGGTCTTGGGCACAAGGCCGTACTTGTTTACAAGACTGCACAGCATATCCCACTGCCCGCCGTCGCCGAGCGGTGCGCTTAATAGGTGTGCGATCAGCCGCTCCCCGGTCGGTACGTCGAGCGTCTTCAGAATGCTCTCGAGGAAATAATTCGACTTTTCCAGCTTGTCATAAAACAGTGTGTATGCCTGCGACAGCTCGAACGTTTCAAGGTTCAGCTTCTGCATGACGCGGACGCGCATCGTATTCAGCGCCGCAAACATCCAGCAGCGGCCGCTCCGCTTCTGATTCGTGATCTCGCCCTGCTCGAGCCGCACGGAAAACTCGTGCAGATCTCTGCGCTCGGCGCGGTAGTCCACGGCGCAGGCATTGACGCCCTGCCGCACAACCGCGTTCATCATGACCTGCGCGGTTTTGGACGCGTCAAACGCGGCTTCCATGCGCTCCATCAGCTCGGTTCCGATTTGTTCCATCCTGAAAAATCTCCTTTCCGTATTTCGGTCGATGATCGGATTGTACCATACTTTCCCGCAAAAAGATATACGATCGGCAAATTTTCCGGCGAAACAAAAAAATTGCAGAATTTGATACGGTTTTTCTTCGTTTTTCCTGTGAAAAAGTTGCTTGCCCCTCT
>CADAQS010000196.1 GCA_902790115.1 uncultured Eubacteriales bacterium
TCGCGGAGACGTCTATCACGAACAGCTATGCGCCGATTGCCGACGGTTCGGTCGTCGGACGCGTATCATATGTTTACAATGGGGAAACACTGTTCTCCGCCGATCTGCTTGCCACGCGCAGCGTCAAGGAAGGCATGGCGCAGGTCAATATGACGACCGATGCCCCGCAGGCGATTTCCGGCGGGCTGATCGGAGACGTCAACCGTCCCAATGCGGTCAGCGAAGAACCGGAATCCACGGTGGGCTGCGGCAATCTGCAGTTGAGCGGTAAGCAGCTGATTCTTTGGATTCTGCTTCCGATTATCCTGCTGCTCTTAATCGTCTGTCTGATCATGTTTGCCCTGTACCTTCGTGCGGAACGTATCAAGCGGGAACGCCGGGCGGCGCGCAAACGTGCAAAACAGCGCGCAAAACAATCTCAGCGGTATTAAGTATATGAAACGAAAAATCCTCTGCCTGCTTCTGCTGATCCCCTTTCTCTTCGGTTCTTTCACAATGTCCGAAGATTCGACAGGATTCGATCCGGAAGTGATCGCAGAGGATTATTTTATTGTCGTTTCACCGGAGCATCCCGAAACAGCCGTACTCGGTCTCGAACGCAATGCGGACGAACGGTGCTATCCCGCAAGCACGACCAAGGTGCTGACCTGCATCATCGCTCTCGAAGAAGCGAAACTGTCCAAAAAGATCAAAGTCCCCTCCTCTGCCGATTCAGACCGTGTCAGCGGTTCCGTGATGGGGATTCACAAAAAAGAAGTCTATACGCTCGAAGATCTCCTGTACGGTCTGATGCTTCCGAGCGGCAACGATGCCGCGATCGCCATCGCGGTCGGCTTATACGGCAGTGTCGAAGCCTTTGCCGACCGAATGAACGGGAAAGCGATCGAGATCGGCATGCTGCACTCGCACTTTGTCACGCCGAACGGTCTTCATGACGATGACCATTATTCAACGGCGCGGGATCTTGCGATTCTCTCCTGCTATGCCATGCAGAACAAAACCTTCCGGGAGATTGTCGGAACTGCGCAGCGTACCATCGAATCCGACAGCGGCCGAAAGATCAAGCTGCGTTCCTCCAATCGCTTTTTGCGTGATTATCTCTCGACCGCCTTTGAGCCGGAATCCGTTCTGTATCCGGAAGCGATCGGAATCAAAACCGGCGAGACCAATGCCGCCGGAAAATGTCTGATCGCCGCAGCAAAGCGCAGGGAAACCGAATATATTGCCGTGCTGCTGCATGGTGAGATGCCTCCGGATCATCTGACACCGAAAGAAAAAGATCCCTATTCCGTACGCCGTTATTACGATGCGCGTACACTTTTGGAGTATGCGTTCGAGCAGGATATCCGAACCGTTACGGTGCAGGAGCTTCTTTCCTGCTGCCTTCCCGACTCGGTTGTCCGATTCTATGATGCGGACAGCGATGGAATCCTATCGGCATACTACCGCATCGAATGGAACGGCTCGGATTCCTATTCGGCTCCGTTGTATCTGTTTGAAAAGGAATTCTTTTCCGATCCGTTTCCCTCGGAATATGTTGAATACAGTTGGGATGATAAGGCGCCTGCCATCGGAGCCGTCGCAGGAACGGCAACGATCCGCATCAACGGCATCCCCTATTTTTCCGCACCGATCCGCTGCGAAGAGATCGAACGACCGACGCCTGTCCCGACGCTTTTGCCGACAGTGGTTCCGACTGCTTCGCCCGCTTTCGATCCGGCAAACACGCCCGCTCCGAAGCGCGGCCTACTTTCCTGCGCGCCGAACGATCAGCCGTAATACGACAGACCAAGCGTGCCAAATGTATCCGGTCCCGCGATTCCGTCCGTTTTCAGACCGACGGACTTCTGAAAGCGTTTCACGGCGCGTTCGGTCTTTCGACCGAAGATCCCGTCGATTTTACCCGGGGAAAACCCGTGTGCGTCAAGCGCTTTTTGAAGTTCCGTGACATCTTCTCCCCGCATCATCGGTTTTTTATATTTCAAAAGCCGACTTTTCTTTTCCTCGAAGAAATTCGGCCGTCCGAACCGATTCCAGCCCTTCAGCTCGTTTTCCCGCACGCCGACGTCGCGCCCCTGCGCTTCGATGACATGTTTGCCGTCATCAATCACGTAACCGACATGGTAAGCACGGCCTTTGTCGTTGCAGCGAAACACCAGATCCCCCGGACGCAGCTCTTCCTT
>CADAQS010000197.1 GCA_902790115.1 uncultured Eubacteriales bacterium
AACGAAGCCACCGGCATCAATGCGACAGCGGCGGACGGTGACATCGAGATCACGGAAGTTTCCGGCAGCATGGGAGTCGGCGTCATCAGCGCTCCGAACGGAAAGGTTGATATCGCGGCCGGCCCGGTCATCGACGAGGATGGCAATCCTGTAACCGATGAGAACGGAAATGTTGTCCTGGGTGACATAACGGATGAGAGGACTGATGATCAGAAGGAAGCCGGCGATGTGAACATTACCGCACGCGACGGCGGCTCCATCACGGCAAACAAGGTCGGCGACGCGGCAGAAGCCGCTGACGGTCAGGAAGCCGTCGAGACACCGATCACGGTTGAGATCCTGAATACGGATACCGACCCGGATGCGGTCCTTGTGATCGACGCGCAGGATGACATCCATCTTGACGCGGCGGGCAGCCTGAACACGCAGGCTGATACAGCAAACGGCAAGCTTTACCTGTCGGCAGAGAATGACCTGACCGTATCCAATACGGACAAGTCCTCCGGCGGAACCGGTGATATGTATCTTGTCAATCCGAAGAACGGCGGAGACCTGACCGTGAACGGAGACGTTTCGGGCGCGTCGCTTCTGAAGGCCGGCGCGAACGTGAACGTCACGGTTTTCGGCGGCGCTTCGACCTCGAGGGTGACCGAATCCGGCGAAGCGGCAGGCGTTGCGGGCGCTTCGGCTTTTTGCGGCAGTACGCTGCAGGCAAGCGGCAGGCAGAGCGCAAGCGACAGGATGAAAATGTTCCGGATCTGTTTCATACCGGATATTATACCATAGAGTTTGCCGCTTGACAAATCTTTTCCCGAAACTCCAAAAAATGACAGAGACCGCCCGTTTGGAAAAGCGGTCTCTGTCCGGAGGAAGGGAGGAAGGAAGCGGTTATCGGCGCCCCCGAAAGGGGAGCAGCCGGAATTACAGCAGATGCACCAGCGCGATCAGACCGGAGAAGACGATCGAAACGGTCGCGCAGAGCTTGATCAGGATGTTCAGCGACGGACCGGACGTATCCTTGAACGGATCGCCGATTGTGTCGCCGACGACGGACGCCTTATGCGGCTTGGAACCTTTGCCGCCGAAGTGTCCTTCCTCGATGTACTTCTTGGCGTTGTCCCATGCGCCGCCCGCGTTCGACATGAAGACCGAAACCGCAAAGCCCGCGACGGAAACGCCTGCGAGCAGTCCGACGACGCCGGTCGGTCCGAGGATCAGACCCGAAACGATCGGCACGACGACGGCCATGATCGCCGGAACGACCATTTCCTTCAGCGCGCCCCTGGTGCAGATCGAAACGCACTTGGCGTATTCGGGCGTTGCGGTGCCTTCGAGGATGCCCGGGATCTCCCGGAACTGACGGCGTACCTCGATGACGACCGACTGCGCCGCACGCTCGACGCCGTTCATCGTGACGGCGGAGAACACGAACACAAGCATTGCGCCGATGAACATGCCGATCAGAACGGTCGGGTTGATGATCGAGAAGTTCAGAACGACGTCGGTCTTGGCCTGAATGATGTTGACATAGGAAACGAGCAGCGCGAGCGAGGTCAGCGAAGCGGAGCCGATCGCAAAGCCCTTGCCGGTTGCTGCGGTTGTGTTGCCGAGCGAGTCGAGCGCGTCGGTGCGTTCGCGGACCTCGGGATCCATGCCCGCCATCTGCGCGATGCCGCCCGCGTTGTCCGCGACCGGACCGTATGCGTCGGTCGCCAGCGTAATGCCGAGCGTGGACAGCATGCCGACGCCCGCGATGCCGATGCCGTACAGACCGCGGTTGAACGACTGGAGAAAGTGTCCGTTGCCGTCAACGATCGCGTTCGTGCCGCCGGCCATGTAGTAGCTGACCAGAACCGCCGCGCAGACGATCAGGATCGACGTCAGAGCGGATTCCATGCCGAGCGAGATGCCGCCGATGACGATCGTGGCGTAGCCGGTCTGCGAGGTCGCGGCGAGGTCACGCGTCGGACGGTAGGATTCGGAAGTGAAGTATTCGGTAAAGAAGCCGATCAGGCAGCCTGCGACAAGACCGCACAGGATCGCAATGTAGATGCCGAGCCAGGAAGCGCCGGCGACGTCTTTGAAGCAAAGATAGGTCAGCGGGAGCGCAGCGATCGCGGACAGGATCGCCGCCGTGTAGGTGCCGGTGCGCAGTGTGCGGAGAAGCGTCATCTGCGACTCG
>CADAQS010000198.1 GCA_902790115.1 uncultured Eubacteriales bacterium
GATCTCGTTTGCGGTCCTTCGACGATTCCGGTCATGTCTCCCGTAGACATACTCCGGCTCTTCTTTCGATGCCGACGCGATCGAATCGGCAAGCATTTTTGCCGTTCCGCTGGGCGCGTCGACCTTGCGGTTGTGATGCATCTCAACAATCTCCACATCGAATCCGTCACCAAGCGTCAGCTTTGCCTGCCGCGCAAGCGCACGCAAAAGATTGATGCCGACCGACATGTTTCCGGAACGGAATACCGGGATCTCTTTGCTTGCCGTATCGATCGCAGCGACCTGTTCTTCGTTCAGCCCGGTCGTGCAGATCACGATCGGCTTGCGGTTTTTTACACAGTAATTGAGAATCGACATCGTCGCTTTAGGAACCGAAAAATCTACCGCGACGTCAAAGTCGGTGCGGATTTCTTCGCAGTTCGCATAGACCGGACAGCCGCAAGGTGCGGTGTCCGCATCAACGCCGCAAACAATCTCTGCTGCGTCGCTCCACTTCGGTGCGGTCCGCAGCATCGCTTTTCCCATCTGTCCGTTGATTCCGTTGATCAGTAATTTCAGCATGGCATCAAAGCATCTCTGCGTCGCGCAGAACTTCTTCCATATAGGCATAGTGTTCCAACGACGGCTTGACAAGAGGCAGACGGACCTCGGGATCGCAGAGTTTCAGCAAGCCCATCATCGTCTTGATCGGGATCGGATTTACCTCGCAGAACGCCGCCTGCTGCAGCGGCAGCAGCGCAAGCTGCAAACGCCTTGCTTCCGCGACGTCCCCGTCAAAGAATGCCTTACACATCAGATGCATCACCTCGGGAATGATGTTCGCAACCGTGGAAATCACGCCCTTGCCGCCGATCGAGAGGATCGGAACGACATGGTCATCGTTTCCTGAATACAGATCGCAGTTCGGACAAAGCGCTGCAAGCTTGACAATCTGCTCGATATTTCCGCTGGCTTCCTTGATGCCGACGATGTTGTCGCAGTTGTCCATGAGCTTTTTCATCGTCTCGGGAAGAATGTTCAGCCCAGTGCGTGAAGGCACGTTATAGACCAGAATCGGCGAGCGAACCTGCTCCGCGATCGCGCAGTAGTGCGCCACAAGGCCGTCCTGCGTCGTCTTGTTGTAATACGGCGTAACAATCAGAAGTCCGTCCGCGCCGACCGCTTCCGCAAAGCGACTGCGCTCAATGACCTCTTCCGTATTATTTCCGCCGGTGCCGACAATAACCGGAATCCGGTTGGAAACACGTTCAACAATAAAACGCGTCAGTTCTTCCCTTTCCTCGTTGGACAGAGTCGATGCTTCCGCCGTCGTGCCGAGCGCGACAATCGCATCGGATCCGGCAGCGATCTGCAGTTCGATGATGGTGCCGAGCGCCTTATAATCGATCGCGCCGTTATGGAACGGTGTAATCAATGCGACGGCAGAACCGGTGAAAATACTCATAATCAGAACTCCTTTCCGAGAAGTGAAAGCATAATCTGTACAGCGTTTGTTGCGGCGCCTTTCCGAACGTTATCGGCTACACACCAGAAATTCAGACCGTTTTCTACGGATTCATCCCGGCGGATTCGTCCGACATATACAAGATCCGAACCCGCTGCATCGAGCGGCATCGGGTATGCAAACCGCTCCGGATCATCTACGACAACGAGGTTTTTCATTCTGGAAAAGGCTTCCAGGACCGATTCGCGCGTAAACGGACGTTTCAGTTCCGCATTGATGCTTTCGCTGTGACCGTGAAACACCGGGACGCGCACGCAGGTTGCGCTGACGCGAAGATCGGGACGGCCCAGAATCTTCCGGGACTCGTCGATCATCTTCTGCTCTTCCTTTGTGTTTCCGTTCGGAAGAAAAACGTCGATGTGCGGAATACAGTTTCCGGCGATCGGATGCGGAAACTTTTTCGGCAGCGCGCCGCAAAGGCCGTCCTCCAGATCCTGATACCCTTTCTGTCCCGCGCCGGAAACCGCCTGATACGTGGAATACACGACGCGCTCGATGCCGAACGCATCGTCCAATGCTTTCAGCGGGAGCATCGCCTGAATCGTCGAACAGTTCGGATTGGCGATGATGCCGAGCGGATGCTGCTTTGCGGCTTCGGGATTCACTTCCGGCACCACGAGCGGTACTCGTTCATTCATCCGCCAGCAGCTTGAGTTGTCAATGAC
>CADAQS010000199.1 GCA_902790115.1 uncultured Eubacteriales bacterium
TACTTTCCTGCGGCGTGGAAGCGATCGTGATCGCCTGCGGCACCGTCAGCGCAACATGCCTGAACAGGCTGCGAAACCGGTACCGGATTCCGATCGTCGGCGTAATCGAACCGGCTGCGTCCGAGGCTGCAAGAATTTCCAAGACCCGTCACATCGGTGTGCTTGGGACAAATGCGACGATCAACAGCAACGCCTATACGGATCAGATTCGGAAGGTTGCTCCGGATTGCCGCATCACGGGGATTGCCTGTCCGCTGTTTGTGCCTCTGATCGAAAACGGCTTTTTCGGAGAGGATCCGATCACAAAGCTGACGTTGGAGCGCTATCTCGGCAGAATCCGTGAAACCGACATCGATACTCTGATCCTCGGCTGCACCCATTATCCGTTTTTGAAACAGGCGATCGGCGAGCTGCTTCCGAATGTGCATCTGATCAATATTGGCACCGTGCTTGCTAAGACGCTTCCGAACGTTTTTCCCATGTCCGGGAGCGCGGAAGAGAATCGCGTATCCTACTTCGTCAGCGATACGGATGTGGAGTTTCAAAAGCTCGCCAATACGTATCTGGATGCCATCCGCGCGGAAAACGTGCAGAAAATCAATATCGAACTGTATTGAATCCGTCATAGACGCAAATCGGCTCCCATATACTGTAGCACAGTGTATGGGAGCTTTCTCATGCCGAAAGGAATGGGGGATAAACGGTTTGCTGTATTCAGAAGAACGAATCTTTGCGGAAGCAAATTATATTCTCGAGCATCATGCGACCGTCCGCGAGACGGCGAAGGTGATGCATACCGGAAAAAGCACGGTGCATAAAGATGTCACCACGCGCTTAAGGCAAATCCACCCGGGCCTTGCCGGACAGGTGCGGAAGATTCTGAACGTCAACAAAGCGGAGCGTCATATTCGCGGCGGACAGGCGACGCATGATAAATACGCCGCAAAGCGTCAGAGCGCAGGGGAGGCGGCACAGCAGGCATAAACCCGGGATGCACCGGCTTTCTTCAGTGTTTTGGCGCACTCATAGACCGTCGCGCCGGTCGTAAACACGTCGTCGATCAACACGATCCGCAGGTTTTTGCATTCCGGTTCCGCATAGAAGCTGTTTCGGATATTGCGGCGGCGGGAGTCTGCACCGAGACCTTTTTGCGGCATTGTGAACCGCTTTTTTAAGAGAATTTCCGTAGAATACGGGATCGAATACTTCGAGCTGAGATACTCCGCAAGCAGGGCGCTTTGATTGAACCCTCGCAGCAGTTCGCTGACCGGATGGATCGGAACCGGTACAAGCAGATCGGCTTGCCAGTTGTTCGGAACGGTCATAAATTGTGCCAGAAACGGAGCATATACAAACGATCTGCCCTTTTTCAGCGAAAGAACCGCCTTGCGCACCGCATCGGTGTATTGCAGCCCGATGTTCAGTCCCTCCAAAGGGGATAGATAATTCGGAGCGGGACAGTAACGCAGATCCTGTCTGCACGCGTCGCAGAGACCGTCTTCGCCGATCAGATCCTCGTTTTGACAGATCAGGCAGCGATACGGTCCCGGAGAAAACGCATCGAGCGTTTTGTGCACGATGTTATGCATTTCGGAATAGATCTGCATACTCAACAAGCCTTTCCTGTAAGGATGTATGGCGATCGTTTCGCTGTGCGGTGTGCACCATGCGGGCGATCGTGTCCGATCTTCCGATACAGTATACCAGTTTCCTGGCGCGCGTGATTGCGGTATAAAGCAGATTGCGCGTCAGCAGCATCGGCGGCCCTCCGGCAAGCGGAAGCAGCACCGTCTGAAACTCGCTTCCCTGACTCTTGTGGATCGTGATACAGTAGGCAAGTTCCAACTCATCAAACTTCAGAAAATCATAAGTGCAAATTCTGCCGTCGTCGAACACGACGGTTCCGGTGCGAGCGTTCAAATCCAGCTCGACCAGCGTGCCGAGGTCTCCGTTGAAGACGCCGAGGCCATCCTGGAAGGAGCCGTTGCGTTCGCGCTTGCGCCATTCCAGTTTATAGTCGTTTTTGATCTGCATGATCTTGTC
>CADAQS010000200.1 GCA_902790115.1 uncultured Eubacteriales bacterium
TTTCTCCTTTACATAATAAAAATGCCGCCCGGAAATCCGGGCGGCCGCCGATATGGTTCTTACAATGCCTGCGGCAGCAATTGCGCAAAATGCGCACTTAGTGCCTGCAGAGCAGCGTCTTTCTTCTGGGTGGACAGATGCGTGTAGATGTTCATGGTCACGGACGGATCGGCATGGCCCAGCAGCTCCTGCGCGGTTTTCACATCCATGCCCGCATCATACAGCATCGTCGCATAGGTGTGCCGCAGCTGATGCGCGGTGAACGGTTCTACCGCAACGATCTTCGGATTGCTCCGGCTCGCGTCTTTGCCGCCTGCCTGGATATTCAGGTAATGCTGATACGAATTCCAGGATGTGAGCCAGCCGCGATCGGACATGATCCCGCCGCCGGCGTCCGGACAGACATACAGTGATTTACCGGAGCTTTTTGTTTCCCGCAGGATCGGGACCAGTTGCTCCGGGATCGGTATGGTGCGAATGCCGGCATTGGACTTCGGCGCTTTGATCTCCGGCTGATTGCCGTTGAAAGCGGCGGCTTTCGTTACGGAGATCACACGGTTCTTGAGATCGACATCGTTCCATGTCAGAGCGATCAATTCGCCGCGGCGCATACCGGTAAACAGCAGGATCAGCGCTGGGACGCCCATCCTATGGCCGCGCCAGGTGCGCAGGATCAGCGCTTTCTGATCTTCTGTAATCGGCTGACGTTTGGCGGACCCTCTCTTCGGGACTTTTACCTTGCGGAAAACATTCCGGAATACAAGGTCGTTGTCCATGGCATAATCGAGGATCGCGGCGGCTATGATCTTGATATTGCAGAGCGTTTTGTCAGCTACGCCTTCAGCGACCTTCTGCGCGATGATGGCCTGCAGATGCATGGGCTTGAGTTTCCGCAATTCCATTTTGTGCAGAGGCGCCAGATTCGTCCTGACGATGCCGGTATACCAGCGCCTGGTCCGGACGCTGATAGCAGGATGACATTCGTCGATCCACCGAAACGCGATGTCCTTGAACAACACGCGCTCATCGCTCGACAGGGTGCCGTTTCGTAAGGCCGTCTGAATATCGGCAACCTTGCGATCGACCTCTTTGATCGTTTTCCCGTACACGCATTTGCGCTTCGCGGAACCGTCGGGATTTCTGCCGACGGTCACTGTGCGCTTATAGCGATTATCATTCCGTTTTGCTGGCATGCCGTGCTCCTTTCCGCTGCTGCTTCGGTCGGGGAACGTTTACCGTATCGTAAACCGATCCCGACGCGTTCGCAAGAAAGTCGATCATCGTGCTCCATCATCACGAGCCTTCTTCTTTTCCTGTTTCCGGCTCCATGCTTCGATGAGCTTAACGATCACGGTTTCCATCTGACTCGGCGTTGCATCAGGAGGAAAGAACGGTGCGATCTTTTCCATCGGGATGCCGAACACTTCCTTGCGTTTTCCTTTGCCGGAGATCATAATCTCAAGCGGGGTATCCTCGGTGAACGCATCGGTCGAAGCTCGTTCTTTCAGCTGTCTGGCCTGGGCCAGGGACGGAGAACTCTGTTCGGATTGCATGGCGGTCAACACATGTTCCTGCTGCTGTGAAGACAGGTACGACAGTTCGACGGCGGGATTCATGGCAAGCTTCCCTTTGTCGACAAGATCCAGAAGCTGAGGGATCAGAGAGGTCAGTCGGATATAGCGCTGGATCTGGTTCCGGCTCTCCCCTATCTCCTTTCCGAGCAGGTCGGCAGAGCGTTCACCGGGCCTGTACCCAACTTGGGTACGGGCGCCGTTCTTCTTGACCTGACGCTTCATAGCTTCCAGTTTCATCTTATAGGCAAACGCCTTTTCGCTGGGGAGCAGATGCTCGCGCTGCTGGTTCGAGTCGACCATCATAAGGATGGCGGTATCGGTATCCACCTCGCGGACAATGGCCGGGATGGTCTCCATGCCGATGCGGCGGCAGGCTTCGACGCGGTTGTGGCCGGCGATGATCTCATACCCAGTTCCTTTGCTTGCGGCACGGACGATGATGGGGGTGATGATCCC
>CADAQS010000201.1:0-1372 GCA_902790115.1 uncultured Eubacteriales bacterium
TTTCCCTGGAAATGGCTGACAGTTCCGGACTGCCGGATAAGCGCATGCGAATGCGTTCCGCCAAAGTATAAAGAAAGGCGGAGTTGGATGGCGTCGGTTTGCTTTCCCGGGTCGTATAACCGAATAATGCTTCCAGATCCTCCAGATCGGCGCGCATCCAGGCAGCTTCGACGGCGTGCCGCATCGCGTGCTCTACGATGGAAACGTTGGTTCCGGTCTCTGCCGCGAGCAAAGGGTAAAGGTCGTACATGATTTTAACATCAGAAGGAAACCCGGCGTTCAGCAGATACTGGATTCCTCCCCGCAGCATGTCAAAACCCTGCAGATGCGGCGAGATGCCGAGTCGAAGCAGGTATTCGGAGCAGATCCGGTCTTGCAGAGAGGAATCGAGCCGACGCTCGGGCGGATCGGGCGCTAGCAACTGTATCCGGGAAAAGATATCATCTGCCGAAGCAGAGCGTGAGAACACATAAACGACTTCTTTCGGTAAGAAGCAGGGTTCCCGCATGTCCCCGATCAGAAACAGATGCGGCGGCCGTTCGACCGGCAGGGAAGTAATCCGGTGCACCTGCTCGACTACGTCGCATACAGATCCGTTTGCATCGAGTAAAACCGCATCTGCAGGAAACCGGAACAGCAGTTCCATAAGCCGGTCCGCATCCGAAATACCGAAGAAGGAATAGCCGTATGAATCGGCACGATTAAGAATCCGTTCTGACAGAAGCGGATCAGAGGAGCATAGTACAAAAGTCCGCATAGATGACCTCCGAAGATCTGATACCATTATTTTCCAACGATTTCAGCCCAAAAACAATGGACAAAATATGTCGAACTATCGGAATATCACGAATAATTTGTAAACAAAAAGGACACGCTGCCGTGTCCTCTTGCGTTTTGATTCGGTTACCAGATGATCCGGTAGGTTTTGTCGCCGCTGCATGCGATTTTGGCGGCAAAGAACGCCTTTGCTGCATCAATCAGATACGCAGTATCTTTTGTGCCGGCTGTTTCATAGGAGGAATGCATCGCAAGCTGTGCAAGACCGATGTCGATGGCATTCATCGAAACGCGCGTAGCGGCGATCCGCCCGAGCGTTGAGCCGCCGGCGATGTCGCTGCGGTTTGCATAGTGCTGCACGGGAACATCCGCTTTCTTGCAGATCTCGGTAAAGAGTGCCTGTGAAACGGCGTCGGTCGTGTATTTCTGGTTCGCGTTATGCTTTATTACGATTCCGGCGTTCATGTGTGCGGAGTTATGCGAATCCGTCAGCTCCGGATGATTCGGATGCATCGCATGCGCATTGTCACAGGAGAGCAGCAGGGAAGCAGAAAGCAGTTCGGAAAGCGTTCGTCCGTAAACGGCTGCGATTTGC
>CADAQS010000201.1:1394-3284 GCA_902790115.1 uncultured Eubacteriales bacterium
GATCGCCGGCAGCGCCCTGCTTGGTGGAGCTTCCGACTTCCTCGTTGTCGAAGATCGCGCAGACCGGAACAACGGTTTCTGCGCTTTTGCTCTCCAGGAATGCAGTCAGCGTCGCATACGCGCATTGGAGATCGTCGATGCGCGGTGCGGCAAAGAATTCGTCTCCCGCACCGTATACCGTGCCCTTCATCCGGTTATACAGATACAGATCTGTGGAAACGATCGCATCCGCTTCAACGCCGAGCTGTTCGGCAATCAGCCGGTACAGAACGTTTTCATCCGTCCAGTCGGAAAACAGCGGAAGCGTATCAACTGCAGGATTAAACTTATATCCGCTGTTGATGTCACGGTTGAAATGGATGCAGACGTTCGGAATCAGACAGAGATCTTTGCGCAATGCGAACGGTCGCACCGTAAGCTCATCACCGGTGCGGACGACGGCACGGCCTGCCACGGACAGGGGACGGTCAAACCAGCTTGCATAGATTCCGCCGCCGTACACTTCGGTATCGAGCTTCAGATAGCGGTCACACGCTTTGACCGCATAATTGTTCTTGATCTGAAAACTCGGCGAATCGCAGTGTGCCGCGGAGATCATAAATCCGGTCACCGTTTTTTCAGGCAGGCGGAACGCCAAAACGGAGGAACCGTTCCGCGTCAGATAATACTTCCCGCCGGGGATCGGCGCGCCGTCGGAAAAGGAATAGCGGCGGTAGCCGGACGATTCCAGACGGTTGACGATTTCGTTGACTGCGACAAAAGAGACGGGGCAGGCATCAATAAACCGAAGCAGATCTTCGGTACAGGCGAGATCTCTGGTTTCCATCAATGCATCCTTTCAGCCTTCGAGAATGGACTTGGACGAACTGGCTCCGATGCGGGTTGCGCCGGCTTCGATCATCGCTTCGGCTGCTTCACGGGTACGAACGCCGCCGCTTGCTTTAACGCCCATATCCGGACCGACGGTTTTGCGCATAAGCCGGATGTCTTCCACGGTTGCGCCGCCCGTCGAGAAACCGGTGCTGGTCTTGACAAAGTCGGCGTCGGCATTGACCGCTGCGCGGCAGGCGAGGACTTTTTCTTCGTCGCTCAAGAGACAGGTCTCAATGATCACCTTCAAAAGCGCGCGATCCTTGCAGACCGCCTTGACCGCGGCGATATCCTGCTCGACATAGTCCCAGTCGCCGTCCTTGGCCTTGCCGATGTTGATGACCATATCGATCTCCTGTGCTCCGGCTTCGATTGCAAAGGCTGCTTCCGCGGCTTTGGCGGCGGGAAGCATCGCGCCGAGCGGAAACCCGACGACGCAGCATGCCTTGACGTCGGTGCCCTTCAGTTCGCGCACCACGACCGGAATTCGGGACGAGTTGACGCAAACGCTCGCAGTGTCGTATTTTTTGGCCTCTTCACAGACTTTGACGATTGCGGCTTCGGTCGCATCGGGCTTCAACAGCGTATGATCGATATACTTTGCAAGTGCTTTCCGATCCATAATTTCCCTCCGATTATGCTTCTTCTTTGGTATAGCGGATTACGCTGCCGTCCTCGTCCCAAAGGCGCTCCATGTTATAGTATGCGCGCTCTTCGGGATGGAACAGATGCACCAGCGCAAATCCGAAATCGAGGACGATCCAACGTCCCTGATCATAGCCTTCCTTCCGCTTGACCGTATATCCAACGGCGGCGGCCTGATCTTCCAGCTCATCGCAAAGCGCCTTGACGTGCGGCACGGAACGGCCGCTCGCAATCAGAAACCAGTCGGCAACGATTGTGCGGTCGCCGACATGGATCGCGACGATGTCCTCGGCTTTTTTATCGTAGAGAATTTCGCACAGTTTTTTGATTTCCTGTTCTCCGTAACGTTCACTCATTGGTTTTACCTCCTAAATC
>CADAQS010000202.1 GCA_902790115.1 uncultured Eubacteriales bacterium
AGCCCGTCGACCGCAACGCTGCCCTGCGTCGCGTCATAAAAGCGCGGAATCAGGTTGACCAGCGTGCTCTTGCCGCAGCCGGTCGGACCGATGATGCCGACGGTTTCGCCGCGTGCCGCTGTAAAACTGACGTCGCTGAGCGATTCGCCGCCCGCACCCGCGTAGGTCACCGACACATGTTCAAACGAAACAAGCGCATCCTCCGCCTTTTCAGGGGTTTTTGTTCCGCTCTCCATGCCGGGCGCGATCTCAAGCACGTTTGCGATGCGGTCCGCACAGGCAAGGCCCTTGGTCATTGTGATGATCAGATTTGCGAGCTTGATCAGCTCGACTAAGATCTGCGACATATAGTTGACGAGCGCGACGACCTCGCCCTGCGTAATGTGTCCGGTATCGACGCGCACCGCGCCGGTGTGCAGCAGCACGATCAGCGCCGCGTTCAGGATCAGATATGTGACCGGATTCATCGCCGCCGAGATGCGTCCGACGAACAGCTGCAGCCCGGTCAGACGGTCGTTGCTCCGATCGAAGCGGCGCACCTCGTCGTCCTCCTGCCTAAACGCTCGGATCACGCGGACGCCGGTCAGATTCTCGCGCAGGATCCCGAGCACGCCGTCAAGCTGCGACTGCGTGCGCTTATACAGCGGCATCGTCCACAGCATGATGCCGAACACGACGACCGACAGAAGCGGAATCGCCACGGCGAAGATCCATGCCGAGCGCACATCGACGTAAAACGCCATGATCATCGCGCCGAATACGATAAACGGCGAGCGCAGGAAAAGCCGCAGCGTCAGATTCACGCCCGATTGCACCTGATTGACGTCGCTGGTGAGCCGTGTGATCATCGTCGAGGTGCCGAGCTGATCCCGCGCCGTAAACGACAGCGACTGGATGTGCTCGAGGATCGCATGCTTCAGGCTTGCCGAGAAGCCGACGGCTGCCTTCGCGGCAAAGTACTGCGCTGTGATCGCGCTGACAAGGCCGATCAGGGCGAGCAGCACCAAAAGGCCGCACATCTTCCAAATGTACGGCGTGTCGGCGTTTGCAATGCCGCGGTCGATCAGCGAAGCGATCACAAGCGGCACGAACAGTTCAAACGTCGCCTCAAGCAGCTTGAAAAGCGGCCCTAAGATACACTCTTTCGTGTACGGCGACAGGTATCGCAGCAGTCGTTTCATGTTCTCTCCCATCCGTTCCGAACGAACGTTGTCTAACGGGTTTAGTGTATCGGAAAATCGTCCGTTTTGCAAGAGCTTTGCCCGGTTTTCCAGTGCTTTCGTCCGGAAAAGCGACCGCCGGCTTTGCCGTTGGCCTTGACGCACTCTATACGGATGCGCTAAAATATATTTTAACAGGAGGATTGTGTATGCCGATAACGGAAGAACCGAAAAAGCTCGGCTTCGGGCTGATGCGCCTGCCCCGCAAGGGCATCCTGACGGACGTCGAGCAGTACAAACAGATGGTTGACCTGTTCCTCGGGGCGGGCTGCACCTACTTTGACACGGCGTTTGTGTATCCGGGTTCGGAGGAGGCAACCAAAAAGGCGCTTGTCGAACGTTATCCGCGCGACAGGTATACGCTTGCGACCAAACTGCACGCCGGCATGCGCCCGACCGAAAAGGCCGCCAAGCAGGAGCTGTCCACGAGCCTTCGGCGCACCGGCGCGGGCTATATCGACTATTATCTGCTGCACTCGCTGATGAACAACAACTATAAGCTCTACGACCGGTTCCACCTGTGGGACTTTGTGCGGGAGCAGAAGGCAAACGGCACGATCCGTCATTACGGGTTCTCGTTCCATGCGGGACCGGAGCTGTTGGACGAACTGTTGACTGAGCATCCAGACGCGGAATTCGTGCAGCTGCAGATCAACTATGCCGACTGGGAGAACCCGTCGGTGCAGTCGCGCGCCAACTATGAGGTCGCGCGAAAACACGGCAAGCGCATCGTGATCATGGAGCCGGTCAAAGGCGGCACGCTCGCAAATCCGCCCAAAGAGGTGCAGGAGCTGTTTAAAAGCGCTGCGCCCGACCGCTCGTTTGCGTCGTGGGCGATCCGGTTCTGCGCCTCGCTCGACGGCGTGCTGACCGTTCTTTCTGGCATGTCGAACCTCGAGCAGATGCGTGACAACCTCTCCTATATGCAGAACTTTCAGCCGCTTTCTGACGCCGAGCAGCGCGTGCTGCACGAAGCGATGCGCATCATGGGCAATTCCAAAACGATCCCCTGCACCGCCTGCCGCTACTGCACCGAAGGCTGTCCGAAGCACATCCCGATCCCGGACGTCTTTGCGGCGGTGAACCGCACGCTCGGCAGCGGACACAGGACCGAGGCCGAAGAAGCCTATCGCGCAATCCCCGAAGGCTGCCGCGCTTGTGACTGCATCGCCTGCCGGCAGTGCGAAAAGGTCTGCCCGCAGCATATTCCGATCAGTGAGAAGATGCAGGAGATCAAAGACCTGTTTGAATAAATGCAGGAAAGCAAAAAGGCGCTCCTTTCGAGCGCCTTTTTCAGATTTTCAATCCTCTTTCTTTTCAGAACCGGAATGTTTCCGGCGCTGCGGTAAACGAGCAGATCACCGCTTCCGCGTCCTTGAGATACAGAACCTCGAACTTGCCGTCGTTCTCATCGTACATGCGGCGCAGGCTCGGGTTCGCCTCGAACATCGCGTGACGCGCCTCATAGCGGTCGTCGCGCACGAGCGAAGCCGACAGGCGGATCCAGCGTCCGTCCTTCGTCATCGACGAGATCTCGACCTTCGGGTTCTTCTCGATCTGACGATAGACCGGCTTTTGGTTGTTCGTCGTGATATAAAGCCTGCCTTCAAATTCGCAGGCCGCGCCGAACGGGCGGACGCGCGGCTGGTCGCCGTCGATCGTCGCGATATAGAACACGCCGCTGTCCTTCAAAAACTGCAATGCTTTCTCCATGGTGATGCCTCCTTTGGGGTTTCTGAATGTATTGTACCGCATTTTCCCCCGCCGCGCAACGGAAATCCGGCGGTTCTCTTCCGGTTTTCACTTTTTTCGCA